>JASJDL010000020.1 GCA_030065775.1 Flavobacteriaceae bacterium
AGACATTCAAACCTATTCGTATAAAGACCTATTTTCACTTAGCATTGTTGATTTTGAGGAAGCTTGCGTTATAAATCAACCCGAGCAGGTGAACTCCTATCGGATATACTGGATTAAAGATGGAAAAGGGTCCTATAACATTGATTTCAATTCCTATGATTTTGATGGCGAAGTGTTGTTCTTTTTATCGCCTGGTCAGGTTTTTTCTGTGAACTCTGAAAGAATAAAAGACGCTTACCAAATTTCTTTTGTTCGTGATTTTTATTGCATACAAACGCACGACAAAGAGGTTTCATGTAATGGTGTATTGTTTAACAACATCTATGAAACGCCATTTGTAAAACCAGATTCAAAAGAAAGTGAAAGACTAAAAGGTATTCTGAATAATCTTTTGGAAGAGTTTGAACAAACCAACACGGCTCAATATGATATGCTACAAGCGTATCTTAAACAGTTCATAATTCAATCCGTTCGTATGAAGAAAGAACGTGATGTATTGAAAGAGGATGTCGAAACCAAACTTTTCAAAGACTTCAGTACACTTGTAGACATGAATTTTAGAAAGGAACATTCGGTGACTTACTATGCAGAACGTTTAGGCTTATCTCCAAAATCATTGACCAAGCATTTTCAAAAGATTGGTGCCAGCACGCCAAGCGATTTTATAAAAAACAGGATCCTACTCGAAACCAAACGCAAACTATTGTATACCGACGATTCCGTAAAACAAATTGCTTATGACCTGGGATTTAATGATCCCGCCTACTTCACCCGGTTTTTCACAAAATCAGAAGAAAAATCACCTTTACAGTTTAAAAAAGAACTCAAAAACTAAGGGTGTCCAAACCTTAGGAACTTTTGTCCATTTTCTTGCCTTGATTTCTGCTGCAACTTTGTACCAGAATTTAAAACGAAGCATTATGGACATACAATTAGATCAAAAAGATTTTCAAACAACAGTAGAAAATAATAAGAATGTCCTCATCGATTTTTATGCAGATTGGTGTGGGCCATGTCAAACCTTATTGCCGACTGTTCACAGATTGGCAGAAGAGTTTGAAGGAGACGTAACCATTAAAAAGGTAAATGTAGATCAGAATCAGGAATTAGCATCGAGATTCGGAGTAAGGAGCATTCCTACTTTGGTCCAGTTATCTGATGGAAAAGAAGTTGGACGCATTGTAGGGTTGATTTCTGAATCAGATCTTAGAACTAAGATCAAAGAACTAAAATCGGCCTAGCGATGAACAACTATAAACAATGTCCGAACTGCTGGGGTTACCAAGAGTATGATACCAACAGTTGCGAACAAAAAACAAATTAAAAAAATAATAACATTTAAAATTTAGAACTAATGAGTACAAGAATTGAAACATTAAACCCAGAAACAACCACAGGAACGTCAAAAGAATTATTTGATGCAGTCAATAAAAAATTAGGTTTTATACCCAACTTAATTAAAGTATTTGGTAATTCACCCGCAACTTTAAAGGCGTACTTGTCTTTAGGAGAAATCGCTGGCAGCGGTAACTTCAATGCAAAATTCAGAGAACAATTGGCATTAGCCGTTGCTGAAGAAAACAGCTGTGATTATTGCTTATCAGCGCATACTACAGTCGGAAAAATGAGTGGATTAACCACTGAGCAAACTGAACAAAACAGACAAGGCCTGTCTGACGATGCCAAGGTAGCGGCTGGACTGCAATTTGCACAATTAGTAACTAAGAATAGAGGGGTAGTGAGTAATGAAGAATTACAGACAGTTAAAGATGCCGGTTATTCTGATGGCGATGTTTTAGAAATTGTATTGAATGTAGTTTCAAATACCTTAACAAATTATGTGAATCACATCGCTCAAACAGAAGTTGATTTTCCTAAAGTCGAGGCAGGTAAATTTTCTGTGACGGCGTAGTCTATATAATATACATTACTGTGAAAGCGAGCCTTGGCTCGCTTTTTTAGTTTACCATTTTCTTAACAACTATACGAACAGAAATTACTTAACTTTGAACAAAACCATTCAAAATGAAAGCACTAACCTTACTATTTGCAGCACTTTTTTCTATTCAATTAATAGCACAAGACCAGAAGCAAGAGCTGGAAGACGTTACCCAGGCAGCTTACAATTACATTGATACTTTTTATAAAGCAGATACGACATTGGCCTATAAGAGTGTTCATAAGAACTTAAGAAAAGTTGGCTGGTGGTATGATAAAAAGAAAGAAGCTTATTCAGATAAGTCTGAAATGACTTTTGAAAGCCTTATTAGTCTTGCAAAGCGGTGGAATGCGAAAGGGGATCGGGTAAAACCTGATAGCCCTCGTCTGGTAAAGGTACTTGAAGTATCAGATAAAATAGCTGTGGTGAAAGTAACCGCCGAATGGGGTATTGATTACCTCAATATGGTAAAAACAGAAGATGGTTGGAAAAGTGTGAATATTGTTTGGCAGTCAAAACCAAAGTTTTCCCTAAGCCAATAAAAGATCCGAATTAAGATCGGTTCATGATTTCTTCAATTTCTTGGGCTTCAATAGGAATATTTTGCATCAAATTGAAAGGCGCACCTTTAGACTGAATGACAACATCATCTTCTAAGCGGATGCCAAAACCTTCTTCAGGAATGTAAATACCGGGTTCAACGGTAAAGACCATATTAGCCTGCATAGGTTCGGTCAAGATGCCATAATCATGTGTGTCTAAACCAATGTGATGCGAAGTACCATGCATGAAGTATTTTTTATAAGCGGGCCAGTCAGGATTTTCATTTTTCACAGCTGTTTTATCAAGCAACTTTAGTACTAACAATTCTGAAGTCATTAGTTTGCCAACCTCGACATGGTATTCAGTCCAATCAGTACCCGGAACAAGCATTTTTGTCGCTTCATTTTTCACACGTAATACGGCATCATAAACTTCTCGCTGTCGTTTGGTAAACTTCCCTGAAACAGGAATTGTACGCGTCATATCACTACTATAATTGGCATATTCGGCACCCACGTCCATTAAAATGAGGTCGCCTGGTTTGCATTCTTGATTATTCTCTATGTAATGTAATACATTCGAATTGTTTCCTGAAGCCACAATAGGTGTATACGCAAAACCTTTAGAGCGATTTCTAAGGAATTCATGCATATATTCTGCTTCGATTTCATATTCCATGACCCCCGGTTTTACAAAATTGAGTACGCGCCTAAACCCTTTTTCAGTAATAGTACAAGCTTTTTGCATCAAGTCTAATTCAACCTGATCTTTTACAGATCGCAGCCGCTGTAAAATCGGATTACTTTTCGCCACCGAATGTGCAGGATATTTGTCCTTTAACCATCTTGTGTAACGATCTTCGCGGGTTTCGGTTTCTACTTTAGCTCGATAATGTTCATTGGTGTTGATATACACCGTATCGCACTGAGTCATTAGCTCAAACATGATTTTTTCCATATCCTGCAACCAATAGACCGTTTTAATACCACTAGTCTCAAATGCTTTTTCTTGGGTCAACTTTTCACCTTCCCATATCGCAATATGTTCATTGGTCTCACGTAGGAATAAAATTTCACGGTGCTTTTCCTTAGGACAATCAGGGAACAATACCAAAATGCTTTCTTCTTGATCAACACCACTCAGGTAAAAAATATCACGATGTTGTTCAAAAGGAATCGTACTATCAGCACTGATCGGATAAACATCATTTGAATTAAACACTGCTAAACTATTGGGCTTCATCTGCGCCGTAAAATTTTTACGATTTTTAATGAAGAGTTCACGATCTATCGGAAGGTATTTCATCTGAATCAGTTTTAATGGATTCCAAATTTATAAATTTGTGAAGACTAATTCTCATTTCTCTTGAAATACATCGCGTTACTTGCCGGGTTTTTGGTGTTCAGCAGTTGTGCTTCTACCTTAAAAACGTCCTATAAAAAATTGTCATCGGCCGAAAAAACCTGGGTAGTATTTCATCCGTTTAAGGCAAAGAGAGCCTATCAGATTTCGCTGGAAGCGGAACGGGTCAAAGATTCTATTGGCGATACCGGAATTATTGGTACTGACAACAATGGTGGACAACTCGATGCTTTCAAACATAGTTTTTGGATGGCACGGTTAACCCAAGGAATTGGAAAACGAGCAGCGAATAGCCTTGGAAAGGCTCACGAAAAAGGAAACTATCAAAGCTTCAAAAAGCGTCAACTCGAAGAGGGATTTTTACCGGATAAGCCCGCAACAGAAATGGATTTGCATAACAATCAAGTAGGAATTTCATTAGGTAAGCAACTTGATACTACTTCAAAAAATAAGCTAATTCATGAAGTAATTGATGCCGTTGAAACAGGAAAGATGCGTATTCTGATGAAGGATTTAAATGGTAATTTTCTGGATTGCGCTAAAAAAAGAATTCCACTTGACTCCTTAAAAGGCAAGTGGAATACTAAAAAGTGCCTGGTGCCTTCTGATCGGACATCACCCTGAATTCATTTCAGGGTCGCACCATTTGAATGAGATGCCGAAACAGTACTGAATCAAGTTGAGCACAGGGTTCAGAATGACCTTTTAATCTATTCCTTAAGTTCATTATAATCTTTAAATAAAGTAAGGTTCAATTCCTCAATCTGTTTTCTATACTTCGGCCAATCAGTTTTATAGAACTCATTAATTGGTGACATCGCAGCATTGACCTTATCATTTGCATTTTTAATAGCATCTTTTTCCGTTTTTCCAGGCATTTGTAGAAGGGAGCCGACGTAGCGTCTGGCTGTAAACAAGAACGTCATAGGTGTTGGATCAGGATTGCGAGTAATGCCTTGACGTTTATCCTCTTTACCAATCATGCCATCAATTAATTTGCCTATAGATTTTGTGATTGAATCAGTAGCTTTTATTGCGTCTTTATAAGTATCGTCTTTCTTTTCTTTTAACTGCTTCTTGTAGGAATCAGCTATTTTTTTCGATTCTTTTAATTGCTCCACGGCTTTTCCTGCCAAGGCAGTTTTTTTCTCCAATTGTTTCAATAGGTCGTACTTTGTTTTTAAGGTAGTCATTGGCATAGCAACTCTTGGGTCATAGGCGACGCTCACTGATGTAGAATCCTTTGCTTTACCGAAATGAACCACAACTTTATAGTCTCCCGGTAAAACAGTACTACCACGGGGTTCGGGGGCATTTTTCCTGGCAGCTCTGCGCGACGGCCCTCTGACACCTTTTTCACCCAGACCCCAATACATACGATGTATGCCATTTTCTTCAGGCGCTTTTTGTTTTAAGGTTCTGATCAATTCATTCGAAGAATTATAAATGTTCACAACAAGTGAATCACTTTTCTTTTTTGCGCCTTTTTTAGCATCGTTTTTCTTTTCGCCCTTTTTATCACTTGCTTCTTTCTTAACTTCAGGTTTAGTAATGCTGTAGCTAATCATTGCACCACGGCGTCGATTTTCACCGTTGAACATCGCATTGCCACCAAATCGCGTACCTGTTGGTTGCTGGATTTCATTAATGAACGCATTGGGAGCCTCAAAAACTTTCAGGGTTTTATTCAATTCACCCGAACCATTTTTTGCTAAATCCCGTAAAGGACGAATATCATCCAAGACATAAAAGGAGCGACCAAAAGTACCGATTACTAAGTCGTGTTCACGAGGGTGAATACCTAAGTCCATAGTAGGAACGGAAGGGTAGTCTTCTGTCCATTTTGTCCAGGTCTTTCCTTCGTCAATGGTGACATATAGTCCGTTTTCTGTTCCCAAGAACAGTAAGTTCTTTTCAACAGGGTCTTGGATCAATGCTAGCGAATAACCGAATGTTTCGTCTTTCTTATCTAGAAGGCTTTCCCAGGTTTTTCCATAGTCTCTGGTTCGAAACAAATAAGGTCTGAAATCGAAATTTCGGTAATTATTTATAACGGCGTAGGCTTCACCGGCATTAAATGGTGAAGCTTTTATTTGGGCAATCCAGCTTCCTTTCGGGAATGATTTATTTTTTGGGGTCACGTTCGTCCAGGTCTGACCGCCATTCCGCGAAAGCTGTATCAATCCGTCATCGGTACCCACCCATAACAATCCTTTTTCCAATTTTGTAGGTGTAATAGCAAGAATCGTAGTATGGTTCTCTGCACCGGTCGCATCCATGGTAATACCGCCACTTTCATGTTGCTTTTGTTTTGACGGATCATTCGTGGTCAAATCGGGCGAGATGATTTCCCATTCATGACCTTTGTTCGAAGATTTATGCACAAACTGGCTGCCGAAATAAAGGGTTTCATTGTCATGCGGATCCAAGGCAATTGCCGAATTCCAGTTAAAGCGCAATTTCACGGTGGGGTCTGGGTGCGTAGGTCTAATGATCTTTCCATTGCCCGTTTCTCGGTCGTATCGAACAACAAATCCTTGTTGTGACATACTATAGCCATAGCGTGAATTTTTAGGATCGGGTACTACGTCGAAACCATCACCAAAAGAAATTTCCTGCCAGTAAGCGTTTCTAATTCCTTGTGCTTTTAATACATATGCCGGCCCTGCCCAGGAGCCATTGTCTTGCATACCGCCATACAGATTATACGGATATTCCATATCGTAGGCGATATGGTAGAACTGCCCAACGGGTAAGTTCTCTATAAAACGCCAAGTCTTTCCACGGTCTTTCGTGATATTAAGTCCGCCGTCATTTCCATCGATCATAAAATCAGGATTTTCGGGATGTATCCACCAGGCATGATGATCAGGGTGTACACCGACATTCGTTCCGTATGCAGGCATTAATTGTTTGAATGATTTTCCACCATCTTCACTGACGTTTACATAGGTAAATACACTGTAGATTCTGTTTTCATTTACCGGGTCAACAAAAATGTCTGAGTAATAAAAAGGCCGGTTACCAATACCAGGTTTATCATTTACTTTTTTCCATTTGCTACCTCCATCTTCAGATTTGTAGAGGGCATTTTTTTTAGCTTCTACCAAGGCATATACAATGTTTGGACTACTGGGAGCTACGGCAAGCCCTATGCGCCCTAAATTGCCTTTTGGTAAGCCATCTTTATCAGTTTTCTTTTTCCACGTTTCACCGGCATCGTATGAAATATAGAGGCCTGAGCCTTCACCCCCTGAATTAAATGTCCAGGGTTTGCGGCGGTGCTCCCACATGGCGGCGATCAATTTATTTGGGTTTGTGGGGTCAACCACTAAATCAGCTGCACCCGTTTTGTTATTGACAAATAGTATTTTAGTCCAGGTTTTACCGCCATCAGTAGTTTTAAAAATTCCGCGTTCAGGATGTTCACCCCAGGGAGATCCTATAGCTCCTACATAAACCGTATTGGGGTTGTCACGGTCAATAATTATCCTATGGATATTACGTGTTTTTTCAAGACCCATTGCCCTCCAGGTTTTACCTCCATCTAAACTCTTATAGATGCCATAGCCGCCATTTAAACTGTTCCTTGGATTTCCTTCTCCTGTTCCTACCCAGATCACATCCGGGTTATTTTGTTGAATGGCAATAGCTCCAATTCCCTGAAGTGGTTGGTCATCAAAAATTGGTTTCCAGTCGATACCACCACTTTCAGACTTCCAAACACCGCCCGAAGCAGCTCCTACGTAAATAATGTCGGGATTCTTGTGCACAACATCTATGGCTGTAATACGGCCACTCATTCCCGCAGGTCCGACAGCACGGGGTTTCATCCCTTTTAGTTTCTTGATATCAAGTTGTTGAGAAAATACACAAGTACTAATAAAAATGAATAGAAGAAGTAACTTTTTCATACGAATAGGGTTAGTTAAAAAGAGCCTCTAAAGTAATTTGATTTTTATTGAAATACAACTTTTTAACGTGCTGTGCGATAAATTTTTGAATTGAACAACGCAGAAGCGCCAGCAGCATTTTTTAGTATATTGCAATTTCAAAATTGAGCGTTCATATACCTATGAGAAAACAATCAGTTAATTGCTTCATAACCCTATTTTTAACGTTCTTTCTGGTTTGTTCAAGTTGTGCAGTTTATGCTCAGGCTGAAATTCCACCAAAACCAAAACAGCAAACAAGCGTTTATGATGATGCTAAGATGTTGAGCCGAAACGAAGAAATTACCTTAGAACGAAAACTTATCAATTATGCTGACAGTACCTCAACACAAATAGTTGTGGCTACCATAAATACAGTTAAGGGCGAAAATATTGCTTTGTTTGCTACAAAGTGGGCACATGAGTGGGGTATTGGGCAAAAAGATGAAGATAATGGCGTCTTGGTATTAGTCGCTAAAGATGATCGAAAGCTTTGGATAACCACAGGATACGGGGTTGAACACCTATTAACTGATAATTTAACGAAAAGAATAATAACCAATATTATCACGCCTGAATTTAAGAAAGGGAATTTTTATGGTGGTTTAGACCGAGGGACATCGGCGATCATTCAGATTTTGAGCGGTGAATATCAAGAAACACGGAATTTTTACCGCACTGGTGACAATGGTATTCCCATAATTTTCATTATATTCTTTTTTATTATCATCATTATTGTACTGTCAAACATCAAGCGGGGAGGTGGAGGTCGAAGAAGACGTTATAGAAATGACGATGCAGCGCGTTCGATATTAGAGGCTATTATTTTAAGCAAATCAGGCCGCGGGGGCTTCGGCGGTGGTGGAGGTTTTGGCGGTAGCTCCGGTGGAGGAAGTTTCGGCGGCGGCGGATTTGGTGGCGGCTTCGGCGGCGGTGGTTTTGGCGGCGGTGGTGCCGGAGGCAGTTGGTAATTAGTATATGAGATCTCTTTATTATTTTTTTGGTGTATTATTTGTGGTCTCTTGTATGCAAAAGCAAGAAAGTGAAATCCATAAAGATGAGCCTTACCTCTTAATTCTTGGTATTGCCCAAGATGCCGGTTACCCTCAGATAGCCTGTACCCAGCAATGTTGCCAACACGTTTATAAGAATCCTCAGCTTAAACGATTCGTGAGTTCAATCGCCGTAATAGACCCGGTTTCAAATGAAAGTTGGATTTTCGATGCGACCCCTGATTTTACGCAACAAACAAAGATGCTGTCTGAACATTTAGGAGCTAAGGAATTGCCGGATGGCATTTTCTTGACGCATGGGCATATGGGCCATTATACCGGACTAATGTATTTAGGTAGAGAAGCCTTAGGTTCTCAGAGTATGCCGGTATTTGTAATGCCAAGAATGAAAGCTTTTCTTTCAAATAATGGCCCCTGGAGTCAATTAGCCGAACTTAAGAATATTAAACTTAATGAGTTAAGATCAGATTCGACAATAGTTTTGAATAAAAGAATTTCTGTTACGCCTATAGAAGTTCCTCATCGTGACGAGTTCACCGAAACCGTGGGCTTTATCATTAAGAATCGAGATAGAAAGGCCCTGTTTATTCCGGATATTGATAAATGGGATATGTGGAAAAGGGACATTATTGATTATTTAATAGAGGTGGATATAGCACTACTCGATGCCACTTTTTTTAAAGATGGAGAGATCAATAGAGACATGACTGAAGTGCCACATCCTTTTGTAGAAGAAAGCATGGATTTATTCAAAGATTTATCTGAGAAGGATAAGCAGAAAGTTTATTTTATTCATTTTAATCATACAAATCCGTTGCTCATTGATTCCAGTGAAGCTCAGAAAGAGGTGAGAGAGAAAGGATTTAATATCGCCAGGCAAGAAATGGTCTTAAAATTTAATTAGTTTTTAATGATAATCTAAGTATATAACTATGTGCAGTCATAAAAAGCATCGACTTATCCTGATTAAAAGCACAGTTGGCTGTTGCTTGTTCAGTGGCAATGGTTCCCAGATGTTCGCCTTGGGGTGAAAAGACTAAGACTCCTCCTGGCCCGGTAGCAAATACATTTCCTGAATTATCAACTTTAAGTCCATCCGGCAGTCCTTTTTTTGAAGCCACCATAGATGTGGCATCAAAGAACAGTTTTCCGTTCGAAAATGTTTTTTCTGGTGTAATGTCGTATACCGCCCAAAACGCTTTTTCTGGATCGGAATTGGCGACATAGCACTTCGTGAAATCAGGATTAAATGCAATACCATTAGGTTTTGTCAGACTGTCAACCAGCATGGTCAATTTTCCTTGGGTATCTAATTTATAAACGCCATTAAAATTGAGCTCTTTCTCTTTTGATTGATCGATGCCTTTGAGTCCGTACGGAGGGTCGGTGAAGTATAGATTACCGTCGGCATCATATGCTGCATCATTCGGACTATTTAATTTCTTTCCCTGGTAATTGTCGATTAAAGTACTGAATTCGGGTCCAGGCATATCTAATGGAGCGGTCATTTTCGCTACTCTTCGATCACCGTGCTGACAGAGAATGAGGTTATCATTGTTATCTAATAATAAACCATTTGAACCTTCTTCAGTACTTGATGAAGGGTTTTGTCCGGTAAACCCGGAAGGTTTAAGAAACAATTTGGCCTCTTCGCCATCTTTCCAACCATAAATGGTATTCTGAGGTACATCTGACCAAATGAGCATTTGCTGATCTTCGAGCCATAAGGGTCCTTCAGACCAAAGATAACCACTGGTCAAAATTTCAATCTGAGCATCGGTATCTATTAAGTTATCGAGTTTTGAGCTTAGTCGTTCGATGTTACCAATGGTTTCATAATCTGATTGTTGAGGGATATTTTTGGTGCGCTCGTTTTTATCCTGTTTGCAGGAAATCAAAGTTGCGATGAAACAGATTGCAAGTATTTTTTTCATAATTAAAAGATAAGGTTAATCGTTGCTACAAGGATAAATCCTGTTAAAGCTAAAATTCCGGTCATGACCGTCCATGTTTTAAATGTTTGCTTTTCAGTGATTCCAAGATACTGACTTACCAGCCAAAAACCACTATCATTTACATGTGAAAGAGCGGTAGCACCTGCAGCAATGCAGATCACAATAGACGCTAATTCAAAATTACTAAAATTACCAACTGATAAAATAGGTGACACCAATCCTGCTGCTGTGATCATAGCGACAGTTGCTGAGCCCTGAATAACTCTGATCAATAAGGCAACTAAGAATGCAAAAAGCAAGATTGGGAAATCTGCATCGGCTAACGATTTGGCAATCATCTCGCCGGCTCCTGTGTTCACCAGAAATTGTTTGAAAACCCCGCCGGCCCCGGTAATTAAAATGATCATTCCGGCCGGCCCCATAGATTTCGCGGTAATTTTTAAAAGCTGTTGTTTCGTGAATCCTTGCCTGATTCCTAAAACGTACCAGGCAATGATGTTCGCAATAATGAGCGCCGAAAAGGGATGTCCCAATAAAGAAATGATATATACGATACTTTTATTTGATACATCAAGTAAACCACTTGTGACGAAAGTGTTAAGCAATATCAAAATAATTGGTATGGCTATAATACTAAAGATAGTACCAATTAAAGGTTTTCGATCGTTTTGAGGTGCCTCGTTAGAGGTATCTAGAGAAAAAGGAGTCTCGACAAATATTTTACTGCTGATATACCTTCCGTATAATATGCCACCAACGACCGCAGTGGGAAAGCCCACGATGGCGCCTATCAGAATAACCCAACCGAGATCAACGCCTATGATATCTGCAACTGCTATGGGTCCGGGTGTAGGGGGGATAAATGCATGTGTAACCGCTAAACCCGCTAATAGCGGTAAGGCATAGAGTAACAATGATTTTTTTGTACTTTTTTGCAGTGCATAAATTATGGGTACCAACAGTATAAATGCCACTTCAAAAAATACGGGAATGGCAATGATGAATCCCGCCAACGCCATCGCATAGGGAGCTTTTTTAATTCCGAATTTATCGACCAAATAGTTGGCAATTACTTTAGCACCACCTGACTGTTCTAAAATAGCTCCGAACATAGCACCTAATCCGATTACCGTGGCTACAAACCCAAGGGTACTGGCCATCCCTTCCTTTACCGTATTCATAATATCCAATGGTGCCATCCCTGCAATGAGCCCTACGATAATACTCGAAATAAGTAAAGAGACAAAAGCATGTAGTTTTAACTTGAGAATTAAAAAGAGCAGTACAGCGATACCAATAATGACAGCGATGAGTAATTTATATTCAATCATGGGTAGAACTATTTTTCCAAATGGTATGGTATGCCTTACCTGAGGGATCATGAAGGCGTTGATATGTATGTGCGCCAAAATAGTCACGCTGCGCCTGAATTAAATTGGCAGATGAATTTTTCGTCTTATACCCGTTAAAATAGTTTAGGGCCTCACTAAGGCAGGGTATAGGTACTTCATGTAGTATACATTCAGAAACCACTTTGGTTGTGCTTGGGTAAAGACTTTTTATTTTTGAAATGAAAGATGCTTCAAGCAATATATCCTTCGAAATCTGTAGTACTTGAACCAGTGTTTCCATAAGGTCTGATCGAATGATGCAACCATTTGTCCAGATTCTGGCAATATCACTTAAATTTAAGCTCCAATTGTAGGCCTTTGAGGCTTCATAAAGTAGTTTGAATCCCTGGACATGGTTGATAATTCTGGCAAATTCGTACGCTTTCCGAAGTTCATCTGTATCCACACGATATGGTGCTATTTTAGTGGCATATAGTTCACTCGTCGTTATTCGTTCATCTTTGAAAGAAGCGATGTATCTTGCAAATAGTGCTGCCGATATCATAGTCGATGGCACACCTAATCGAGATGAAGCCATTGTGGCCCAATTGCCGGTACCTTTATTCCCGGACTTATCTAAGATTTTATTAAGTAACCAGTCATTACCTTCTTTTTTTCTAAGGATGTCGATTGTAATTTCTAGTAGATAGCTATTAACTGTAGCTTTCCAGGCCTCTAAACTAGTGGCGATTTCATCGTTATTTTCGCCTGATCTTCTGAATACTTCGAAAACCTCAGCCAACAATTGCATTTCAGCATATTCAATACCATTATGTACCATTTTCACAAAATGGCCGCTGCCATCTGGTCCAATATATGAACAGCAAGGGTCATTATTTTGGTCTATTGCTGCAATGGATTCTAGAAAAGGTCGGATCAATTTATAGGCTTCTTTATTACCCGATGGCATTATAGAAGGCCCTTTCAAAGCACCTTCTTCACCTCCTGAAATACCCGCACCTATAAAATGGAGGTCACTTTCACTTAAGAGATGTATACGCCTTTGGGTATCGTCATAATGTGAATTCCCTCCATCGATAAACACATCATTTTGAGAAAGTAAGGGTACAAGTTCGTGAATAATGCTGTCGATGGCATTTCCCGCGCTGATCATTACTAAAAGCTTTTTTGGCCGCTGCAAAGAATTTACAAAAGCCTGTAAACTGTCAAAAGGTTTTGCATCACTAAGTTCCTTGAATTCTTGAACGGCTTTGGCAGCTATATTTTCTTCCTTACCGGGAAGATGTCTGTTAAATAGGGAGATCGAAAATCCATTAGAGGCTAAATTCCTGGCCAAGCTTTTCCCCATAACACCCATACCGATCACACCAATTTCCGATTTTTCGAAGAGTTCTTCTTCAATTACCCTGACAATTTCTTCGGGACGTAGGGTAATGTCTATTTTCAATGCTTCGATGGGATCTTCTAATGTATCGAATTGAGACCTTAGCAGCGAATCAGGCATAAAATGCGCACTTCTTTTCTTGAGACGCTTATGGATCAGTTCGTAATCGCCATCGAGTAGCACCCATTTTACGTTTGCTTCTATATCTTTATGAAGGGTAGTTCTGTAACTTTCTTTTAATGCAGAACAAGCAATAATGCAAGAATTTTTCTGTAGCTGTTCTTTAGCTAGCTTATTTAATGCAGTTAACCATGGATGACGATCGTCATCATTCAAAGGCGATCCCGCTTTCATTTTTGTAATATTTGTCTCGGGGTGATAGTCGTCGCCATCAAAAAAAGGGACAGTTAATTGCTGCGCTAATAGGCTCCCGATGGTCGACTTGCCAACGCCAGAAACGCCCATAATAAAAATAGCTAGTGGTCTCTTTAGGCTCATTTTAGGAACTAAAGCCTTAAAGATAGACATTTAATAAAAAGGAGTAGCCTTGGTAAATGCGATTATTTCTTCCTAAAATAGATTACGATAGGTACACCGTGAAAATTAAAATGTTCACGGAGCTTATTTTCAATAAAGCGCTTATAAGGGTCTTTAACGTACTGTGGCAGGTTACAGAAAAAAGCAAATTGCGGGGTTGGTGTCGGTAACTGTGTGCAAAACTTTATCTTTACGTATTTCCCTTTATAAGCCGGAGGTGGATTTTGTTTAATGATGTCCAGCATGGTATCATTCAATTTGCTGGTGGAAATTCTATTTGTTCGGTTTTTATGAACTTCTACGGCGGTTTCAATCGCCTTAAAAATACGTTGTTTCGTCAGGGCAGAGATAAACAAAATAGGTACATCTGTAAACGGTTCGATTTCTTTTCGGATTTTTGCTTCAAACGCTTTAGTGGTGTGATTGTCTTTTTCGATAAGGTCCCACTTATTGACGAGTATAACGATTCCCTTTTTATTCTTTTCGGCTAGCCAGAAGATGTTCTGATCCTGTCCTTCGAATCCTCGTGTAGCATCCAAAACAAGAATGGCCACATCGCAATGTTCAATTGCGCGCACAGAACGCATCACCGAATAGAACTCCAGATCTTCTTTGACTTTCGATTTTCGCCGAATCCCTGCGGTATCCACCAGGTTGAATTCAAATCCGAATCGATTGTATTTGGTATCTATGGCGTCACGTGTTGTACCTGCAATATCAGTGACAATATAGCGCTCTTCTCCGATGAGGGCATTTATAAAAGAAGATTTTCCGGCATTTGGACGTCCTACAACGGCAAAGCGAGGAAGTTCATCTGTAATTTCTTCTTCTTTCTCGGGTAGTGCCTCTATCAATGCATCCAGCAGTTCACCAGTGCCACTTCCATTGATGCTGGCAATCGGGTAATACTCCCCCAATCCTAATGAATAAAATTCTACAGCATCGCCTCTACGCTTGTTATTGTCGACTTTATTGACCGCCACTAATACTGGTTTTTCCGATCTGCGCAATAAATCAGCAACCTCTTCATCCATTCCGGTAACACCAGATTCCACATCGACCATAAAAATGATGGCGTCGGCTTCATCAATGGCCAATTCCACTTGTTTATCAATTTCGGCTTCAAAAATATCATCGGAACCGACCACATATCCACCAGTATCAATTACCGTAAACTCTTTGCCATTCCATTCAGATTTTCCATAATGGCGATCGCGGGTAACACCGCTAACAGCGTCTACAATAGCTTCACGACGTTGTATCAGGCGGTTAAAAAAAGTGGATTTACCGACATTTGGCCTGCCCACAATGGCAACGATATTTCCCATGGTGTTTTATAATTGGCTGCAAAGATAACTTTTTAGCTATAGATTTTATACATTTAATGATGTTAAGAATATGACTTTTGTAATGGAAGCTTCCTCTTTTGACAGTAAACTAAATAAAATACTGCTAAAACCGCGGTTCAAATTGCAGTACAATGAAAATAGGGGCGTTGTTATTGAAAAATTTAAGAATGCCTTTAGTAATGCAACTGAAGGTTTTAGAGGTAAAATAGTCGGGGATCATATAGTCATTGACGTCACTAAAGATGATGAGCATTTATGGTCGCCTCAACTTCAGCTTGAATTGGAGGAAAGCGAGGAAGGGTTAGCTATTAAGGGCTTGTTTGGGCCAAAACCAACATTATGGTCCTTATTTATGTTCATACATTTTGGAGTGGCTCTGGCTTTCGCTGTTTTTGCAACCATGCTGTATACCGATATAAGTTTGGGGCAGGATGCTACTTTCTCTATGATTATGACGATCGCTATGCCGATAGTGTGGATCTTATTTTATTTGTTTGGACGGTGGGGAAAAAAGAAGGGGCATCAGCAGATGGTGGCACTATACAATGTTATGAACGATATTTTAGAGCTTAAAGATACGTAGCCATTTCCAGCTGCAACTCAGAAGCCTTTTGCCGTGCTTTTGCTGCAAAATCTTCACCCTCTGAAGCGTAAATAACCCCCCTGGAGGAATTCACGAGTAAACCAATATCATCGTTGAGTCCGTATTTACAGACGTCTTCCAGTTTTCCACCCTGGGCACCGACACCCGGAACCAATAAAAAGTGATCAGGTACTATCTTTCGTATTTCGGCAAAATACTCGGGGCGAGTGGCACCGACTACATACATCAAATGATCAGCGTTTTTCCAGGTAAGGGAAGTCTTGAGAACTTTTTTATAGAGTTCTTCGTGTTCAATTTTCAATGTTTGAAAATCAAGTCCGCCAATATTTGAAGTCAAGGCAAGCAGTATGGTAAACTTGTCTTTAAATTCTAAAAAAGGTTCGACCGAATCGCGTCCCATATAAGGGGCAACAGTAATGGAATCAAAATTCAAATCCTCGTAAAAAGCTTTGGCGTAGCGTGTTGAGGTATTGCCAATATCGCCGCGTTTCGCATCTGCTATGGTAAAGATTTCAGGATATTCTTGATTTAAGTAGTTTATAGTTTTCTGTAAAGCTGTCCATCCATGAATGCCATAGGCTTCATAAAAGGCGCTATTGGGCTTGTAAGCGACAGCCAAGTGGTGTGTAGCATCGATCAGTTGCTTGTTGAACTCAAAAATAGGGTCTTCATAATCTAGTAAATGCGGAGGAACTTTTTCTAAATCTGTATCCAATCCAATACATAAAAATGATTTCTTTTCCCGAATCTGCTCGACGAGCTGCTGTTTGGTCATGCTATAAAATACGATTGGCCAAAGGTACTAAAATTACCTATATTTGATATTCAAAATTACACCCTTGTTCACATATATTTTAAACAGGTCATTCTATGGAATACTAACACTTTTAGGGGTGATTACCGTTATTTTCTTTTTATTTACTGTGTTGCCCGGCGACCCGGCTCGAATGATGCTGGATCAGCGTGAAGACAGCGAGCAATTATTAGCGGTTAAGAAAAAATATGGGTTTGACAAGCCCATCTTGATACAATATTCATATTACCTGAATGATTTATCACCCGTATCAATCCACTCAAAGCATGAAGAACATTATACGTATTTGAATGCGAATAAATATAGCTTTCTAAAGTTATTTTCGTTGGGCAATAAAGTAGTGGTTCTAAAATGGCCCTATTTACGTGAGTCTTTTCAGAAAAATGGTAAGAGCGTGAGTTCGGTCATAGGAGAAACCTTACCGAATACGTTTGTTTTAGCGGTTTCAGCAATTACCATCGCTATATTAATCGGGGTTTTATTCGGAGTGCTTTCTGCAATTTTTAAGGACACTTTTTTTGATCGGTTTATCTCGGTAATCAGTACCCTGGGTATGAGTGTACCCTCCTTTTTTTCGGCGATAATTTTTGCATGGTTTTTCGGTTTTGTGTTGCATAAGTATACGAACTTAAATATGACGGGAAGCTTATATGAAGTTGATGATTTTGGTGAAGGAAAATACATTGTCTGGAAAAACCTGGTTTTACCGGCAATCGTTTTAGGTATTCGACCACTAGCTGTCGTGATTCAATTAATGCGTAATTCTTTATTAGAAGTGATGAGTCAAGACTATATTCGTACTGCAAAAGCAAAAGGGCTAACTATGTATAAGGTCATTCGTAAACATGCGCTAAAAAATGCATTGAATCCTGTTGTTACAGCAATTTCGGGTTGGTTCGCCTCTATGTTGGCAGGAGCGGTTTTCGTTGAGTATATTTTTAACTGGAATGGCTTAGGCAAAGAAATAGTAAATGCACTAAATACTTTAGATTTGCCCATTATTATGGGAAGCGTGTTAGTGATCGCTACCATGTTTATTATTATCAATATTTTTGTGGATGTTATCTACGGATGGCTGGACCCACGTGTAAAACTAAACTAACAACAAACTCAAAATTTAATAAGATGCGAAAAAAAATTGTTGCAGGTAACTGGAAAATGAATTTAAATAAGGAAGCTTCCTTAGCATTAGTTAACGGTATAAGTGATGGATTGCCAGGCCTTTCTGATATGGTAAGGGTGATAGTGGCACCGCCATTTGTAAATATTCCATATATACAGGATGCTTCTAACAGAAATGCGAGGGTAGAAGTTGCTGCACAAAACATGCATTTTGCCGAAAGCGGGGCCTATACAGGAGAAGTTGCGGCTGATATGTTGCAGGCCATAGGTATCAATACCGTTATTTTAGGACACTCAGAGCGACGTGAATATTTCAAAGAAGATGCGCATCTCCTTACCAAGAAGGTTGAGCAAGCGTTGGAGCATAAAATGGAAGTAATTTTTTGCTTTGGTGAAAAATTGGAAGATCGCCAAGGCGGTAACCATTTTGACATTGTCAGAGAACAGCTAAGTGATTCATTATTTCATTTAAACGATGTTGATTGGGATAACATTATTTTGGCTTATGAACCTGTTTGGGCCATCGGAACCGGTGAAACTGCATCACCGGAGCAGGCGCAAGAAATGCACGCCTTTATTAGAAATTTGATAGAGCAGCACTATGATGATGAGGTAGCCGATCGTGTTTCTATCTTGTATGGAGGCAGTGTAAAACCGGCAAATGCCAAAGAAATTTTTTCTAAGCCTGATGTTGATGGCGGACTCATTGGAGGAGCTTCGTTAAAAACCGAGGATTTTTTGGCGATAATTAACTCGATTTAATAGGAAACTCTTGATTAATGAAGTCTTCGACAAGCTCAGACTGACTTCCGGAGGTGATGAGATCTTCATGACTTAATTGTCACACCGAGCCTGTCGAAGTGTTTTTATTGCAATGTCAAATACATACGTCGCATACGACTTTACCGTTACCCCAAAAGAACCCGCAACTGAAATACTGATTGCTGAATTGGGTCTGGCCGGATTCGAAAGTTTCGTAGAGAATGAGTCCGGTGTAACCGCGTATATTCAGAAAGTAGATGATCGCTCGGATATTCTAGAAGGTATTTTTGTACTTCAGAATAATGAGTTCAGCATCTCCTACGAGAAAGAAGAAATAGCTCAGGTCAACTGGAATGCCGAATGGGAAAAAAATTTCCAACCGATTCAAGTGAATAACCTGGTCAGTATCCGAGCGCCTTTTCATGAGAATCCCGGTTTGCGGTACGATATTGTTATTGAACCCAAAATGAGTTTTGGTACCGGGCATCATGAAACTACACATATGATGGTCCAGCATCTTATCGACTTGGACCTACAGAACAAAAAAGTACTGGATATGGGCTGTGGTACTGGCATACTGGCTATTTTCGCAGCGCTAAAAGGTGCTGAATCCATTGAAGCCATAGATATCGATGAGTGGTGTTATAAAAACTCACTTGAAAACTGCGAAAGAAACAATTGCAACCATATTTCGGTCTATCAGGGCGATGCTTCCTTACTTGTTAATAAACACTACGATCTCATTATCGCAAATATCAATAGAAATATCTTACTTGAAGATATAAAAACCTATGTGAACTGCTTGAACACCAATGGAATGGTACTGCTAAGTGGATTCTATAAAGAGGACATCACAACCATTGATAAAGAGGCTTCAAAATATGGGTTAATACTAGAGAAGGCATTAGAAAAAAATAATTGGGTATCGCTGAAGTATAGATATATGTAGTGGTTTTCCGTGAATTTTAAAAATCACGGTTTCCGCTATTGTCTTAAAAAGTTCTGTTCCATATATTCGTACTAGTATCTGTATTTCAAAACCATAAACCATTTAAGGATTAGTTTAGCATTCCTTAAAAAGAAAAGAGGTGTATAGTAAGCGCCTCTTTTTTTATGTCTTATTATTTAGTATTTTTGTATGAAATTCGTATCCATGAGTACACGTGAAAAGTTACAAGAAGACTTCGATGTGCTGGAACAGGAAGTACATCAGCATGAGATCATTTTGTTTAATGATGATGTGCATACGTTTGATTTTGTAATCGATTCTTTAATCGATGTCTGCGACCATACTCCCGAGCAGGCAGAGCAGTGTACTTATTTAGTCCATTATAAGGGAAAATGCACTGTGAAAACTGGCGAATATGACGAACTGAAACCACGCTGCACACGTCTTTTGAACCTGGGGCTATCTGCCGAAATCGTTTGAAGTCAACATTTTTTAGAAAAATTAGGTTTTTAGGTTGCTAAAAACCCGGATTTCGATTTGCTAAAAATTCAATAATTATTTTCGTTTTTTGCAGACTTCATAATTATGTAACATTCTTAGGATTTTATTTTAGGATTATTTAAAAAAGTCTTTAAAAAAAAGTAGCTTTGCATTCGTTGATTTAACAAAATATTTTTTAAATATGGCATTCGATATTGACATGATAAAAGGCGTTTACAAAAACATGGGTGAGCGCATTAACAAAGCGAGAGAACTAACGGGAAAACCCTTAACATTAGCCGAGAAAATTTTATATTCTCATCTTACAGAAGGCATGCCATCACAGGTTTTTGAACGAGGGAAATCATATGTTGACTTTGCTCCCGACAGAATCGCATTGCAAGATGCCACTGCGCAAATGGCCTTGTTACAATTCATGCAAGCCGGTAAAAAGAAAGTCGCAGTGCCTACCACTACACATTGTGATCACTTAATACAAGCTAAAATAGGTGCAAAAGCAGATTTGCAAAATGCCTTAAATACGAGTAATGAGGTTTTTAATTTTCTTGAATCAGTTTCAAAGAAATATGGTCTCGGTTTTTGGAAACCGGGAGCCGGTATTATTCACCAGGTGGTTTTGGAAAATTATGCATTTCCTGGTGGAATGATGATCGGTACCGACTCGCATACAGTGAACGCGGGTGGATTAGGAATGGTGGCCGTTGGAGTTGGGGGTGCAGATGCCGTTGATGTAATGGCCGGAATGCCTTGGGAATTAAAATTCCCGAAACTTATTGGTGTTAAATTAACAGGTAAGCTAAGTGGATGGACAGCACCAAAGGATGTTATTTTAAAGGTAGCGGGAATTCTGACCGTAAAAGGAGGTACCGGAGCGATCTTGGAGTATTTCGGTGAAGGAGCAAAGAGCATGTCATGTACTGGTAAAGGTACCATTTGCAATATGGGTGCTGAGATAGGAGCGACAACGTCTACGTTTGGATACGACGAATCCATGGAACGCTACTTAAGAGCTACTGATAGAAGTGATGTTGCGGATGCTGCAAATGCCGTTAAAGAACATCTCACTGGTGATGCTGAGGTATATGTAAATCCTGAACAGTATTTCGACCAGGTTATTGAGATCAACTTATCGGAATTGAAACCACATTTGAACGGGCCTTTCACACCCGATTTAGCTACCGAGGCAGGAAGTGATATGACCAAAAAGGCAACTGAAAATAACTGGCCTTTAGATGTTGAATGGGGCTTAATAGGTTCTTGTACAAACTCTTCCTATGAAGATTTGTCTCGGGCGGCCTCAATTGCACAACAGGCAATTGATAAAGGATTGGAAACAAAAGCACAGTTTGGTATTAATCCGGGTTCAGAACAGGTGCGCTTTACAGCGGAGAGAGATGGCTTGCTACAAAAGTTTGAAGATTTGGATGCCACTATCTTTACAAATGCCTGTGGGCCTTGTATTGGTCAGTGGGCACGTTATAGTGATCCTAAAAATGCTCCAAAAAATAGCATTGTGCATTCGTTTAATAGGAACTTTGCGAAGCGAGCTGATGGTAACCCGAATACACACGCGTTTGTAACATCTCCCGAGTTAGTTGCTGCTATTGCTATTTCAGGAAGATTGGATTTCAATCCTGTTACTGACACTTTGATAAATAAGAATGGCGAAGAAGTAAAGCTGGATGAACCCACCGGATGGGAATTACCTCCTAAAGGATTTGATGTTGAGGACGCTGGATTTATTGCGCCACCCGAGGATGGCTCTGATATCGATGTAATTGTTAATCCCGATTCGAAACGCCTGCAATTATTAACGCCTTTTAGCCCCATCGGTGATAATGTAAAGGGAGCGAAGCTATTAATTAAAGCAAAAGGTAAGTGTACCACAGATCATATTTCTATGGCTGGCCCTTGGCTACGATTCAGGGGGCATTTAGATAATATAGCCGATAATACTTTAACGGGAGCGGTAAATGCATTCAATGATAAAACTGACAATGTAAAGAACCAGTTGACGGGTGAATATGGTGCAGTTCCGGCTACACAGCGGGCTTATAAAGCTGCGGGAGTGCCAACCATTGTCGTGGGAGATCATAACTATGGTGAAGGTTCTTCTCGCGAGCATGCTGCGATGCAACCACGTCATTTGGGAGTCGTTGCCGTATTAGTGAAATCATTTGCCAGAATTCATGAAACTAACCTCAAGAAGCAAGGAATGCTCGGGTTGACCTTTGCCAATGAAGCCGATTACGATAAGATACAAGAAGATGATTCGTTTGACTTCGTAGATCTAAGCGAATTTACTGCTGGTAAACCATTAACGATCGTAGTCAAGCACGCCGATGGCTCAGAAGACACGATTTTAGCGAACCATACCTATAATGAAGGTCAGATTGAATGGTTTAAAAATGGTTCTGCGCTGAACTTAATTAAGAAGCAAAATGCTGCTTAGAAGGTAGTAGCATGTTCAAATAACCATAAAAAACAAAAACTCCTGAAGCAATTCAGGAGTTTTTTTGGCATGTAGGGTGAAACTTTTAATTAAGCAAGTTTCGGCTTTGATTCTATAAGTTTACCATCGATAATATTTAATTTCTTACCGGCGGGTAGTCTTACCACTTTTCCTTTGTACGTAAAGCTTACTTCGCCTTCTTTAGCAAAAATCTCAAAAGAATTTGAGCGCTGTTTTACATTGAACTTCGTTCCTTTTAAGTCACTAATAACTCCAGACCAGGTCACTACTTCAAACACAGAACCCTCTTTTACATCAAATTCAGCTTCTCCTACCAGGTTCACGACTCTTTTGTTTTTAAAATCAGACTTCTTGTATCGTATTTGAGAAGTACTGTTTAGCGCTACCAAAGAAGCATCTGGTAAAGTTACCGTCTTCTGGTTTTCAGCTGTTTTTATGGTTTTCATATTGTCATAAAAAGGACCATAATAAATAGCCAAACCAAGCACTAATATCGCCGCAATCTGCATGAATGGCTTTAATTTGTTGAATAATGGGATCGCATCCCTTTCGGTCGTTTGATTGTTTGTTGTCATTCTCTTTTTTGCTATGACGGCATTAAGTCTATTGTACTCAGTATTGACGTCAAAAGACTCATCTTTAAAAAGTTTGGCGGCATCAGCTATCCTCTGATAAGAGGCTGCTTCTGGCAACTTTTTAAACATGTCTAGTTCTGAACTACTGAGTTCATTACTTAACCATTTTTGTATTAAAATTTCCTTTTCCATATGTTAATGCTATATAAATACAACAACTATATGTTAAATTTTCCTACCCTAAAGGTACTTATTTTTAATCAGTTGAAATATTTGATTCATTTCTATAACAATTAAAAAGGTGTTATTCCTACTTTATATTCCGTCTATTTCTTTTCGTAATTTTTCTAAAGCTCCATATATCCTTTTCTCAACTGCCTTTCTGGAGATGCCTAAAATTTCGGCTATTTCCTTATGTCTTTTACCTTCAGTTTTATTCATTAAAAATGCAACACGCTGGGCTTCCGATAATTTTGCAAGGGCACGTTGGTATTTTTGCATAAATTCAGACTCCTCCATAATATATTCGGGATTCTCATGGGTGTAGTCCTTGGTGGGTTTTGATTGTTGATGCTTTAGCACCACCTTTTGATGCTTGACTTCATTGAGCATCATGTTATTGGCAGTTGTAAATAAAAAAGATTTTACTTTTTCGGGAGTAACTTTCTTGCAATTATCCCATAATTTGATAAAGGCTTCCTGTACTTTATCTCTAGGATTTAGATTGTCTCCAAACTTATAACGTAAAAAGTTATACAAGTCATTCGAATGACTTTGAAACATTTTAGAGAAGATCTGCTCTTCGCATACACTATTTTCAAGTGTTTTGATCATCAGTGAATTTGGTTAGATTTCGGTGGTCTGCTTATTCTTGGGTTCTGTAATAAATTGCAAGAAACTAAAATTTTTGCAAAAATTATTTAAAATCCTAAAATATTGACCTAATTAACTACATTTTAGGGTGTTTTATTGCCCTTTTTAGGTAGTTTTTTGCTTTGAAAATAAAAAAATGGGCACATTTAGGTAGGAATTTCCCGGGGATGAATTGTTTTATAATTGTTACGCGTAAAAGCCTTATTACTAAGGTAAAGACGTCGTATTATTCGTTTAAAACAATAAATACGCACTATGGAAGCAAAAATTACCAGAGCCAAAACGCTGTTATTTAAAGTATTTTTAGTTCTCTCTATATTTTTATTTACTTTTTGTCAGGAACATGGTGAAGAAATAGTTGATACCGATGATGAATTGATGTTCACAAAGTATTCAGAGATTACCACACTCATGAAAACGGCCGTGGGCGTAGATAATGGCGAGCAATGTATATATTATCAATATCCTATTACTTTTTATGCTCAATTCAACACAATATCCTCAATCGAGGCAGTGGCTATTGATTCTGACGATGAATTATTCGACTTTTTCGATGAACTATCAAGTTCAGATCAGGTGAGAATTGATTTTCCAATAAATTTGTTAGACGTAGATGGTGAAGTGACCGAAGTAAATACGCTCGAACAGTTTAAAGAAACACTGCAGGTCGTGATAGACGCATGTTCGGGTAATGGAGAATACGACTATTGTCATGAAAACAATAAAAAGGTCTATATATGTCATAACGGGAATACTTTATGTGTAAGCATTAACGCCATCAATGCTCATTTAGAGCATGGCGATACCTTAGGAGAATGTGAAGAAAGCAGTAATTAATTAAATTGATATATCTTGGAATATAAAAGCTCTGTGTTGCAACACAGAGCTTTTTCTTTTTTACAGTTTTTAAGTGTCTATTAGTAACAAGATATTATTAAAAGTATGAAAAATAATTCATTGATAATCAGTACTTTAAAGACAAAATAAAAAAAAAGCGAATTTTAGGGGGGGAGTTTTTTACTACCGGTTGTTTAATTAGTGAAAGTCGTTAATAGCAACATTGAAAAGCTAAATTAAGATGACGATTTTTAAAACGTTCTGACTAACATTTTGACAACAACTTATTTTTAAAATTACTAGCGAATTTAATAAGTGAAAC
>JASJDL010000191.1 GCA_030065775.1 Flavobacteriaceae bacterium
GTATGCTTTGTTTTTAATACTATTACTCGCCGCAACCGTGGTTTTATGGATTTTAAAAGTTCAGTTATTCAATAGTGCTTTGGCAGCTATTTTAGTGCTATTGGCGGTACGGTATTTGTTTTTGATGAAAAGTGTAAAAAGTTAGACGACCTTATCTAATTCTTCAAATTCAGAGTTATTTGAAATATATTCAGGGACAATCTCTTTTAGTTTCATAACGATATCCATCTTACCCTTTTCTCCTAATTTTGAGAGATCAATAATCTTTTTCTTAGCTGCTAAATAATCTACTGCTTCGACTTTTGCGATCATTATTTTTTCATTGTATGTAGGGATGGTATTCTCATTGGTGGTCAATAATTCCTCATAGAGCTTTTCTCCAGGGCGCAATCCGACAATCTTAATATCTATATCTTCAGGATAGCGCAACCCTGAGAGGTTGATCATCTTCTTGGCAATATCAAATATTTTGACAGATTCACCCATGTCGAATACAAAGATTTCACCTCCTTTGCCCATAACACCAGCTTCCAATACTAATTGACAAGCTTCGGGTATGGTCATAAAATACCTGGTAATCTCTTTATGGGTTACCGTTAGTGGGCCGCCTTCTTTCAATTGCTTTTTAAACAATGGAATAACTGAACCATTCGAGCCTAAAACATTTCCAAAACGCGTGGTTACAAATTTGGTTTTGCTCTCTTTATTTAGACAGCTTGCATAAATTTCGGCTATCCGTTTGGTAGCTCCCATCACATTGGTAGGATTGACGGCCTTGTCAGTTGAAACCATTACGAATTTCGCGACTTCATGCTTCGCGGCTAAATCCATTAATACCTTTGAGCCAAACACATTTACCTTTACCGCTTCATAAGGATTATCTTCCATTAGCGGCACATGCTTATAAGCAGCCGCATGAAAAACTATATCGAAGTTATATGCGTTGAAAACGTCACTTAAGCGATCTTCATTTCGTATGTCGGCAATGATCGTAGAATAATTTTCGACGTCATTACGAATAAACGTTTGCTGGACATCATAAAGGTCAGATTCGGCTTGATCTAAGATGACTAAATGTTTGTAGTTGTAATTGCTTATTTGGCGTGCTATCTCGCTACCTATGGAACCTGCAGCGCCGGTAATCAAGACAGTTTTGTTATTGAGTTCCTTTTGAAGAATAGGGTTATTGATCTGAATGGGTGATCTATCTAGTAAATCCTCTATTTTAACTTCTGTAATTTGTCCAACATTCAGGTCACCGTTGATCCACTTGTCTACCGAAGGAACGATCTTGACCTTTACGGGGAGTTCAATCAACGAATCTACTATTTGCATTAAGCGGAATGATTGTACATTCTGAATAGAAACAATGACTTCCTTTATATTTTTACTTTGAATAAAACTCTCAGTAATTTTTTTTGGAGAATAGACTTTTACACGATTATATTTTTTACCTATTTTATTATTATCATCATCTATAAAACCAACAACGTTAGAGCTATTCTTAAGATCGCTGTTGAGCGTGGCATATGTGAGTAAACCAGAATCTCCGGCACCATAAATCATTGTATTCACCGGGGGCTTGTAGGCCATTAGAACGCGTTGCACAAATCGCTTGAATATAAATCGACTCGCTATGAGTAAAATAATATTTAGCAAATAATGAAGAACGATCACTCGAAACGGGACCGCAAATCTTATTGTAATATTATACTCGCGATCTAAGGAAGTTATGAGCAATAATATTCCAAATAAAATACTAACTCCATAAAAAACACTTAGGGCGTCTTTCATACCTGTTTGCCGCACTGTACCTCTATATGAGCCTACAATTAGAAAACATAGTATAGCCAAAAGCGTAATTAAAGCACTCTGTGCAAAAAAACCGAATCTTTGAAAACTTAGGTTAAAATCAAAATTGATGAGATACGCAAGAATAAATGCCTGAAGTACTATAAAAACATCAATAAGTAAAACGACCCAACGGGATACGTTTGCATCAACTCCTTTTTTAAAAAGTCTTTTAAGCATAAATCTCTTTCATTAGTTCCATACAAATGTCGTAATTATATATGAATAAGACATCACGAAACTTAGAACGTTTAACAAACAGATTTAATTGTATTGATGACACGGTCTTTTTGAGTGTCCGTCAAATTTGAACCGCTTGGTAAACATAGCCCTCTATCAAATACAGTTTCTGAGACTCCGTTCAGATATTTCGGGAAACTGTTAAATACAGGCTGTAGATGCATCGGTTTCCATACAGGGCGAGATTCTATATTCTCCTTTTCCAGACCCATCCTGATGTTCTCTCTTGATTCATAGCTATCAGTAAGTATCGTCGTTAACCAACGATTGGAAAAAAAACCATCAGGTTCATTTACTGTTTTGACTTCCTTAAATTGAGCCAATTGTTCTTTATAAAATTCAAAATTCTTTCTTCTCGAATTTATACGATCGTTTAAAACTTCAAGTTGCCCTCTACCAATTCCTGCAAGAATATTTGACATTCTGTAGTTATAGCCAATTTTTGAATGCTGATAATGTGGAGCCGCATCTCTTGCTTGTGTTGCCAAAAATGTCGCTTCTTTACAATAGTGCGGTTCGTTAGATACTAATGCACCGCCCCCTGAGGTCGTGATTATCTTATTACCATTGAAAGAATAAATACCCATTTCACCAAATGTGCCCATGGCCTTACCTTTGTATTTTGATCCTATGGCCTCAGCAGCATCTTCGATGATCGGTATATCATATTTGTTTGCTATGGCCATCAATTCATGCATTTTGGAAGGCATCCCGTACAAATGCACCAAAATAATTGCTTTGGGTTGCTTGCCATTCTTAATTCTATCACTGATAGCTTCTTCTAAAGCAATAGGGCACATATTCCATGTATCTGATTCAGAATCTATGAAAACGGGTACTGCTCCCTGATAGCGAATTGGGTTGACAGAAGCCGAAAACGTGAATGTAGAACAGAGCACCTCATCACCCTCGTTTACTCCCAATAATATCAAGGCCAAGTGAATCGCAGCGGTTCCTGAACTCAAAGCGGCACATGCTTTTGCACCAGTATATGCGCAAATTTCCCTTTCGAATCCGTTTACGTTAGGTCCTAATGGGGCTACCCAATTGGAATCAAAAGCCTCTTTCACATATTTCTGTTCTTCGCCTGACAAATGTGGCGATGAAAGCCAGATTTTTTCTTTCATTAACTCTGCTTTTATGCTAGGGTCAATAGATCTTGAACTATCCTTTGGGACGTACTTCCATCCCACAAATAAGGTATATCACCTAATTTCCATTCACCGTTGTGTAGTTTTTTCATATAGGGTGCAATATTCTTAGGGTCTGTTCCTACCAACTCATTGGTACCAACAGTTATTGTTTCTGGCCGTTCAGTGTTATCACGCAGGGTCATACATGGTATTTTCATAACTGTTGTTTCTTCGGTGATACCTCCAGAATCAGTTACAACAGCGTATGAATTCTTGACCAAGTAATTAAATTCTAAATAACCTAATGGTTCGATCATATGCAAGTTCGACGCTTTCACTCCAATATTCTTTAATATCTTCGCTGTTCTTGGATGCACAGGAAATATAACAGGCATACCATTAGCTCCTTTTATGATTTCGTCAATTAATTGCTTTAATTTTCGTTCTTCATCGACATTCGCAGGTCTATGTAATGTCATTACAAAATATCCTTTATTTTCGAGATTCAAACGGGAATGAACATCGGGTTTTTTGAAACGGGGCATATTCTTCAAAAGCGTATCAATCATTGTATTGCCTACATATTTGATCTTCGATTCAGAGTGGCCTAAATTCCTTAAATTATTATTCGCTACTTCACTTGTAGTGTAGAAAATATCTGTAATCGCATCTGTTACCATCCTATTGATCTCTTCTGGCATCGTCAAATCATTAGAGCGAATACCCCCTTCAACATGAATAACGCCCATGTTTAACTTCTTTGCAGCAATACTGCATGCCATAGTTGACGTGACATCACCGACTACCAAACACCAATCTGCAGGTGCATCCAGCAATAAAGCTTCATAACGTTCCATAATTCTGGCGGCCTGCACGGCTTGTGTAGCAGAACCCACTTCCAGGTTCACATCAGGCTCTGGTATGCCTAACTGTTCAAAAAAGTTACCCGACATTTTCTTATCATAATGCTGCCCGGTATGGACAAGCCTATACTGAATTTTATCTTTTTCCTTTTCTAACTCTTCAATAATGGGCGCAATTTTCATAAAGTTGGGCCTTGCACCTGCGATAATGTCTAATTTCATATGTTTTTTTTATTATGTAGTTCGTCACTTGGTTTATGCGGAATATTACCAGTAAACTTTCCCGTTGTTATTTTATCAGACGCGTTAATACCTTCGCTTTTAAAAACTTTAAGAATGGTAAGAAATAAAATTTTGAAATCGAGCATAAAACTATAATTATCAACATACCAAATATCAAAATCAAATTTTTGTTGCCAATTTAAGGCGTTTCTTCCGTTAATTTGTGCCCAACCTGTAATTCCCGGCCTTATTGTATGTCTTCTTTTTTGTTCATCATTATATAATGGTAAATATTCAACCAATAAAGGCCTTGGGCCAATAAGGCTCATATCTCCTTTGAGCACATTAAGTAATTGAAGTATTTCGTCTAAAGAATATTTTCTTATAAAAGATCCCAAAGTAGTGATTCTTTGCATATCCGGCAGCAAATTACCATTTTGATCTTTTTTATCAGTCATAGTCTTAAACTTAATTATTTTGAATATTCTTTCATTTCTACCTGGACGTGGTTGTAAGAACAGTGGAGAACCTCGATTAACAATTAACAATGCCGCAATTAAGATCACTATAATGGGCAGCAGGGTTAGAATTCCTAGTAATGACATGATGAAATCAAAAAATCTCTTAAAAAATAATTTATACATAGTTAACTTTGATCTCTACCTTAAATTAAATCATCCATAAATCTTTAGTTCATTTAAAGATTTGAATCTAAAAGGGGAATCATGACCTGGGTAAATTGTCATACCTAAATTTAGATAACTCTTAAGTTTGTCAATGGATTTTAAATAATCTTTTTTACTACTATGAGGGAGATTTAACGGTGTTTTAATATTATTAAGTATCGTATCACCAGTAAAGACTTTATCATCCGTTACTATACATATGCTTCCCGGGCTATGGCCAGGAGTTTCAATAAATAGAAAATTTTGACCAAGAATTTCTAGCGTTTCGCCATCATTGACAATTCTTATGTTATCTATTTCTACTTCAAAAGTCGTTAATTCATCTATATATCTTGAAATATTTTGCTTGCTATTCTTAATATTTAGTGCGCACATATGTGAGCAATAAAGTTCGAATTTTGACATTTTATATAATTCATTTAGCCCATGACAATGATCAGAATGTTCATGTGTTAGAATAACACTTTTAACTTCCATTTTATTAGAAATTAACCAGCTTTTAATTCGGTCGCTATTCCCGACGTCGATAAGAACAACTTGTTTTTGAGATAATTCCAGTACGTATGTATTCGATAAATGAAAACTATTTATAATTTGATGAATCTTCATTATATGAATGCAGCTTTATACATTATAAATAATTTTACCTGCTTCATTTCGCGGGATGCTGTCGGTTGCAATTATTTCAAAGGCTCTATGGAACAGTTTCGTTTTCTCTATTATGAAATTCATGACGCTATCCTTTTCCGATTCATTCGTAATATAGACGAGCATCTTGATATCATTTCCAGCGCAAATACAATCCGTTTTAAAATTTTGGGCAATCATTTCCTGTAATTCATCCAGACTAATTCTAATGCCATACAACTTCA
>JASJDL010000021.1 GCA_030065775.1 Flavobacteriaceae bacterium
CGTACTTCAGTTTCTGTATACCCTAATACATTTAACTCGCCAAGATATGGCATTCTAATATTACCGTGTTTATCGATTGAATATGATGTAAAATATATGCTTTGATCGTTAAATTGATTGCCTAACGGAGTTGTTCCTGCTTCTTGTTGGCTAAACATCGCTACTAACTTTTCATCGTCTGCCTTTATGCGTATATCCAAAATATCATTTACTTGTAGTTTATAAGGTTCAATCGGTACAGTTTTCGCATCTTTTGAAAGTTCTCCCTGAAAATACACAAGATCCTTTTTAGGAATACATGATTGAAAACAAAATATTACTAAGAGAAGTACAAGTATGTTACGCATTCATTGTCATTTTTATACCAACGGCAAATATAATTTTTAATTGTTTATTAAAACAATATTTCTGGCTATTTTCGAAACCTTTATTTAAAGGATGTTTTATCAGGTAAAATCATATCTCAAATTTCTCTTAAGATCTACGAATCAACATGGATTGCATTCGCCATTTGTATACGATTTAGCGACTAAATGCTTCTATGACAAACAAAATTACCCGGATTATAAAAAACTAGAAAGTTATTCTAAGGAATTACTCAAGAACAAAACTAAGATTACTGTCACAGATTTTGGTGCAGGCTCGAAGAAACTTCGTAATAATCTGCGCACTATTTCTTCCATTGCCCAGAATGCGGGAATTACTAAAAAAAGGGCTCAGTTGCTTTACAGATTAGTACGCTATTTTAATTCTGAAAACATTTTAGAAATAGGCACTTCTTTAGGAATCGCTACTTCCAGCTTAGCATTAGCGAATCCAAAAACAGAAATTTTCTCTCTTGAAGGTTGTCCTGAGACAGCTACTATTGCAAAAAATCAACTGGAAAAATTTAAAATTAAGAATGTTGCTATTCAGATAGGTGAGTTTAACAAAACCCTTCCAAAAGTTCTGGAAACTAATAATTTTGATCTCATTTATATTGACGGAAACCATCAAAAAGAACCAACAATTAGGTATTTTGAACTATGCTTGAAACACATTCATAATGATTCTGTGTTTATTTTTGATGATATTTACTGGAGTAAAGGCATGTGTGAAGCCTGGAACTATATTAAAGAGCATCCAAAAGTAACCGTTTCCATTGATACGTTTCAATGGGGTCTCGCATTCTTCCGTAAAGAACAGGCAAAACAACATTTAATAGTTAGAATTTGAAAATATCAAACTAGCAAGCTAGAAACAATAATCTGATAAATTCCACATCATGAAAATATATACTAAAACCGGCGATAAAGGTACTACGGCACTTTATGGAGGCACGCGCGTTCCTAAATATAATGTACGTATTGAGGCCTATGGCACCGCCGATGAACTGAATTCGTTTATCGGATTGATCCGTGATCAGAAAATCGATACTAGAACTTCTGAGACCTTATTAAAGATTCAAAATGAAATTTTTACCATTGGTGCTATGCTTGCCACTCCTCCGGAAAAGGAGGTATTAAAAAGTGGTAAAAAACGCTTAAACATCCATACTGTTTCACCAGAGCACATAGAATTCCTGGAAAAAGAAATTGATTTTATGGAGAAATTCCTCCAACCAATGACCAATTTTATCTTACCGGGAGGGCATCAAACCGTGTCATTCTGTCATATAGCACGCTGTGTGTGTCGAAGAGCTGAGCGATTGATCGTTTATCTCAATGAACAAGAACCAGTTGATGAGCTGATTCTATCGTATTTCAACCGACTATCTGACTATCTTTTTGTGCTGGCACGAAAATTGACAGTCGATAATGAGGCTTCAGAAATTCCTTGGATTCCAACCAGGAAGGAATAGTCTAAAAAAGATTAAAAAAACACGTTCTTTTTTTATCGAAAAAATAATTTACAAATAACTTGCATTTTTGCTTAAAAAAATTACTTTTGCAAAAATTTAAATTATACATTACACGCTATGTACTGGACATTAGAATTAGCATCTTACTTGAGTGACGCGCCCTGGCCTGCCACTAAAGATGAATTGATAGATTACGCTATCAGAACAGGTGCACCTCTTGAAGTTGTAGAAAATTTACAAGCTATTGAAGATGAGGGTGAGGTTTATGAAATCATTCAAGAGATTTGGCCAGATTATCCTACTGATGAGGATTTTCTCTGGAACGAAGATGAATACTAAAAATCTAAAAGTCTCGACATCGAGACTTTTTTTATGCCGTTAAACGACATATTTAACGAATAATATTATAAATAGGGTAACACAATCTGTATATTTGTGTTGCTAAAATTAAAGGCTGAATTCTAGCCTTTTTACTTAAATTTTGAACAAATAATTATGAGTCTTTTAAATTCTGTCTTGAAGGTTTTTGTTGGTGATAAAAGCAAAAAAGACTTAAAAGAATTACAGCCCGTAGTCGATAGTGTTCGAGCATATGATCAAGAAATAGGTGCTTTATCACTGGATCAACTAAGAAATAAAACCGTTGAGTTCAAGCAAAAGATCAAAGAAGCTACACGCGAAGCAGAAGCTAAGATCTCAGAACTTAAAGGTGAGCTCGAAAATGCACATATTGATCGTAAAGAAGAGATCTATAAAGAAATAGATGCGCTTAACGATGATATCTATAAGGTTTCAGAGGCTGTTTTAAACGATATTCTTCCGGAAGCATTTGCGGTTGTTAAAGAAACAGCGAAACGTTTTGTTGAAAATCAATCGCTAAAGGTTACTGCCACTCCATATGACCGAGAATTAGCGGTCAATGATTATGTCACACTTGAGGGCGATGATGCTATCTGGAGTAATTCTTGGGATGCTGCCGGAAAGCCTATTACATGGGATATGATCCATTACGATGTACAGTTAATTGGTGGATCGGTATTACATCAAGGGAAGATCGCTGAAATGATGACCGGTGAAGGTAAAACTTTAGTGGCCACACTACCAATTTATCTCAATGCTTTGACAGGAAAGGGTGTCCATGTCGTTACAGTTAATGATTACTTAGCAAAACGTGATGCCGCCTGGATGGGTCCTATCTTCCAGTTTCACGGACTAACAATAGATTGTATTGATTACCACCAGCCAAATTCTGACGCGCGTAGGAAAGCATATAATGCAGACATCACCTACGGAACGAATAATGAGTTCGGTTTTGATTACTTGCGTGATAATATGGCACATTCACCAAATGATCTGGTACAACGCCCACATAACTACGCTATTATAGATGAAGTTGATTCGGTATTAATTGATGATGCACGTACTCCCTTGATCATTTCAGGAGCCACACCACAAGGTGACCGTCATGAATTCAACGAATTAAAGCCAAAAGTCGATGATATCGTTAAGAAGCAACGTACATTCCTAACAGGTGTTTTAGCTGATGCCAAGAAAATGATTGCTGAAGGCAATACAAAAGATGGGGGTTTCCATTTGCTTCGTGTTTTCAGAGGCTTACCAAAAAATAAGGCGTTGATTAAGTTCTTAAGTCAGGAAGGGGTTCGTCAGTTACTGCAGAAAACCGAAAATTTCTATATGCAGGATAACAATCGTGAAATGCCAAAAATTGACGAAGCCTTGTATTTTGTGATTGACGAGAAGAATAACTCTATTGAGCTGACTGATAAAGGAATAGAATATCTAAGCGGAAGCAGTAACAAAGAGGACAATTTCTTTGTATTACCGGATATAGGTATAGAGGTCGCCAAAATAGAAAACGATATTGAGGACACCAATGAGAAAGCGAAGGCCAAAGAAGACCTCTACCGTGATTTCAGCATTAAGAGTGAGCGTATTCATACCATGAATCAGCTCTTAAAGGCCTATACACTTTTTGAAAGGGATGTGGAGTATGTTTTAATGGAAGGTAAGATTAAGATCGTTGACGAACAAACAGGCCGTATCATGGATGGCCGCCGTTATTCTGATGGATTGCATCAAGCAATAGAAGCGAAAGAAAATGTAAAAATTGAAGCAGCGACACAGACATTTGCTACGGTGACCTTGCAGAATTACTTTAGAATGTATAAGAAGTTATCTGGTATGACGGGTACTGCCGTAACAGAAGCAGGTGAATTCTGGGAAATCTACAAATTAGACGTGGTTGAAATACCGACCAACAAACCGCTGGCTAGAGATGACCGTGAGGACAAGATTTACAAAACCACACGCGAGAAATACAATGCGGTTATTGAAGAGATCGTAGAATTAGTAGAGGGCGGTCGTCCAGTATTGGTAGGTACAACCTCTGTAGAGATCTCTGAACTGTTATCGCGAATGCTAAATATTAGAAAGATTAAACACAATGTACTAAACGCAAAACTTCATAAAAAGGAAGCTGATATCGTCGCTGAAGCAGGTCAACCTGGCGTGGTAACTATTGCAACTAACATGGCTGGTCGAGGTACCGATATTAAATTATCTAAAGAAGTTTTAAATGCGGGTGGATTGGCCATTGTAGGTACGGAACGCCATGATTCACGTCGTGTTGACCGGCAGCTACGTGGTCGAGCAGGTCGTCAAGGGGATATTGGATCTTCGCAATTCTATGTATCCCTTGAGGATAACCTAATGCGTTTATTTGGTTCTGAAAGAGTGGCAAAGATGATGGACAGAATGGGCCTTAAAGAAGGAGAGGTAATTCAACATTCTATGATCTCCAAATCGATCGAACGTGCGCAGAAAAAAGTAGAAGAAAACAACTTTGGTATTCGTAAACGGTTGTTGGAGTATGATGATATTATGAATGCACAGCGTGAAGTAGTTTACAAACGTCGCCGTCACGCCCTTTACGGAGAAAGACTTCAAGTTGATATCGTAAATATGGTGTATGATACTTGTGAAAGTATTGTTTTGGAGAATAAAGCTGCGAATGATTATTCAAATTTTGAATTTGAGTTGATCAGGTTCTCTTCAACAACTTCTCCTTTCTCGAAAGAAGAATTTGAAAGTAAATCTGAACAAGAATTGATCGATACGCTTTTTGATGTCGTTTATAAACATTATCAAGATAAAATTGCTAGAAATGCTGAAGCCGTATATCCGGTAATAAAAGATGTTTATGAAAGGCAAGGCAATCAATACGAACGTATTGCCGTTCCTTTTACTGATGGTGTGAAGACCTTGAACGTGGTCACAAATTTGAAAGAAGCCTATGACACTCAGGGGAAGCAATTAGTCACCGACTTTGAGAAAAATATTTCATTGGCCATCATTGACGAAACCTGGAAAGATCACCTTCGTCAGATGGACGAACTAAAGCAATCAGTTCAAAATGCCACGTATGAGCAAAAAGACCCATTATTGATCTATAAGTTTGAGGCCTTTGAACTATTCAAAAAGATGATCGACACCGTCAATAAAGAAGTCTTATCATTCTTATTTAAAGGTGAATTACCAAATCAAAATGCAAACCAGGTATCACAAGCGCGTGAGCAGAGACGTGAGAAAGTACAAGTGAGCAAGGCTGATTATCGAAGTCCGACAGAAGGTACTTCCGCTAATCAAACACAAGAGCAGCAGGTTACAGAAACTATTGTTCGCACCGAACGTAAGATCGGTAGAAATGAGCGTGTAACTATTAAGAATGTAATGAGCGGTGAAAGCAAAGTGGTAAAATACAAACAGGCCATTCCGCTTATTGAACGCGGTGAATGGGTTTTAGTCGAATAGAAAATTACTTCTTTCTAACTAGTAAATCCAACGTCTTTTGGCGTTGGATTTTTTTTGTTTCTGTTTCGATAAACTTTGGTATAAAATATATTTCTTTTGGTATTTCATATTTGGTTAAAGAAGATAGATTCTTCACTTCGTTTAGAATGACAGTATCACTTTTTTCGGATTCTATTACGATAACCAGCTTTTCACCCAAAACTTCATCCGGTATACCGGCTACCAAAAACCTGTGATTAATGATAGGTGATATTTTTTTTTCTATTTGCTCAGGTATTAATTTAATTCCACCCGAGTTGATAATATGATCGTAACGCCCCAGCCATTTAAATTCTTTAGATGATATGATCTCTACAAGGTCATTGGTCGCAACTACCTCGTCTGCTACTTCGGGGGCTTGAATTACTAAGCACCCTCTGTCATCTTTTGAGACCGTTACATTGGGCAATGTATTATAATGATGTGATGCTGAAACAAGTTCAGCATGACGATGATTTAGTTTCTTCACAGCTACGTGCGTAATCGTTTCGGTCATTCCGTAGGTTGCAAATACATGGGTTGAAACACCTTGTAATTTTGCCTCTAGTTCCTTTGAAACAGCCCCTCCGCCCACGATCAACTTCCTGATTTTCGAGAGTTTATTTAATGAATTATAAACTTGCATAGGAACCATAGCTGCAAAGTCATATATCTTCTCGACATGTTGAAGTGGATAAGCATCAGGCGCTTTACTATCCATATGCCATCCCAAAGTTAAGGCGCGAACCAGCATCATTTTTCCCGCTATATAATCCAATGGAAGGCATAAAAGCGCTGTTGTCTTTGCAGGTAAATGAAAATAGGTGCCCGTAGCTTCGGCACTATGAATCATGTGCTTCTTTCTTAGTTTAATCTCTTTTGGTTTTCCTGTTGAACCGGAGGTCTTTACAGTGATGAAATCATCCTTGTCAAACCAATCGACTAAAAAAACATGAATACCTGGAGAACCTTTTTTTGAATACGCTATCAGGTCATCTGCAGAATCGAAACCTTTTCCGTTAAGGGTAAAGTCTTTATGAAAATTAATGGTGCTCACTTCTTTGAGAAGACTCTTAGCTTTTCGCAATTAAATCAGGCTCGTCAACCCTACCTACAAGTTTTTTTTGCCAACTGGACCATCCATATTTTTTAGAAAAAATAAATAATACCAAAGGATACAAAACAAAGACCGGTATGTAGGCGTTCCAGGTTAATTCAGGCTTAGACGTGTCAATATATAAGGCATCTGTTTGAAAAACTGTCCAGTCTGTGGTTACTAAAAACGCAGCAACAATATTATTCACGGCATGCAGACCTAGTGCCAATTCGATGCCTTCATCCATTAAGGTTGAAATACCATAGAACAGTCCTGTTCCGATATAGAAAATCATAATTCCCCAGCCTAGTTTTTGCACCTCAGGATTCATTCCATGCAAAAGGCCAAAGGCTACCGATGTAATCAGTAAAGGAAACCATCTGTTCTTGGCTAACAAGCCTAAGCCTTGCATAAGATAGCCTCGAAATACCAATTCTTCTGTACTCGTTTGAAAAGGTAATAATACCAATGATATGAGCAGTAAAATAAAAAATGGGATGGGTTTAAAATTCCATACGAAATCTTCGGGCGCTAAATAGATACTGATAATAGTACTGAATACAGCGATACCTCCCCAGAGAAAAAAAGCAAACCAAAAGCGTTTCCAATCTATTTTGAATCGTGTTGTTATGATGCTTTTAAAATCTCTTTTATGCACATATCTTACAAACAAATAGAGGATCCCGAGCGCCGCTATAAAAGTAAATATTATTATGGCCAGATATAGATTCTTATTAATTCCTATACCCAAAAAGCTATTATTGGCATCGGCTAACAATCGCTCCATATCACCATCTACGGCCAAATAACCAGCAATAAGTAAAGGTATGCTTGCTATTTGTATTCCAAAAAACATCGCAATAAATGCCAACACATACATCCACCAATCATTTCTACCTATTTTTGCTTGTTGTATAAAATCCATTCTTATAAGTTATTGGCCAAAAATACGTGTTACAAATTGAATTTCCAGCTAGATTGGGGACTATAATGAAGTTTGCCCTGATTTACATAAAGGGGAGACTCAAAATTATTCGTAAATAGACCTCCCGTGCCAAGACCTTGAGGTAGGGTTGTATTTAATGAATATGTGAATTGTGCTATGGCATTTAGGCCGACATTACTTTCTAACGCCGAGGTCATCCACCAAGATACATCCAGCTTTTTTGATAATTCGATCCACTCTTTGCTCCCATAAAAGCCACCGATTAAGCTAGGTTTCAAAATAATATATTGTGGTCTGATTGTTTCCAGTAGTTTTTCTTTATCGGAAGTATTAAATACTCCTATTAATTCTTCGTCAAGTGCAATTGGCAATGGCGTTTGCTCGCACAAAGCAGCCATATCTTGCCATTGTTTCGGTTGAATGGGCTGTTCAATGGAATGCAGATCGAATGCTGATAATCGTTTTAATTTCTCCAATGCCGCATTAGGATGGAAGGCTCCATTGGCATCTACTCTGAGTTCAATATCTTTTTCAGAAAATTCCTGGCGTATGAATTTCAGGAGATTTAACTCCTTTTCAAAATCCAGTGCTCCAATTTTTAGTTTTACCGTGGTGAAACCTGTTTCAATCTTTTCGATGATCTGTTGTTTCATAAAAGCTTCATGACCCATCCAGATCAATCCGTTAATCTCAATGGAGCCTTTTCCTTCGGTAAATTCTGATGGAAATAATTCAAAAGGATGCTTGCTCTCTAGAGACAAAAATGCCTGCTCCACCCCAAACTGTATCGACGGGAAGCCAGAGGCTTCGTTTAGTAGCCACTCTTGCCCTTTAGATAAGTGATCACAAACCCATTGAAGTTTTTCCTCATAATCTGGTCGGTCATCAGCGCTCAATCCACGAAAGAGTCCACATTCACCTATCCCTCGTTTGTCTTCATTTTCAATAATCAAGAAGTAGGTTTCCTTCGTGTGCAAAATACCACGCGAAGTACCTCCGGGCTGTTTGAAATTTAAAGTATGTTTTTTGTAGTGGACATTCATCAATTGATTGGCTTAGCAAGCACAAATATATTATTTTTGTCCACCATGCCCTCGTAGTTCAACGGATAGAATAGAAGTTTCCTAAACTTTAGATCTAGGTTCGATTCCTAGCGAGGGTACTTTTATTTATTCGAATGCAGCGCCACTCTATTACCTTCAGAATCAAGAAACAGCGCCATATAGCCATAATCTTCAGAGATTTGCGTTTTTGGCTGTAGAATTTTACCTCCTGCGGCTTCAATTCTTCCTAACTCATCTTCCAAATCTCCGGTTCGTGATGAAAAATAAATTAGGACACCGTGATCTGCTGATGGTTTGTACGAATCTCGGTGCAACACTAATGAACCTGCTGCTCCTGGTCTATTTTGGTCTTCAGTAAAAGGAAACCATCCCATAGTTAAGGGGCCCAATTCATGAACAGCAATCTCGATTTGAAAGACTTCATTGTAAAATTTGACAGCCCTTGGCATATCTGTAACGGGTACTTCAAACCAACCTACCATATTTCTTTTCATACGATCAACTTTTTTCAATCATTTTTTTAAAATTGTCTAATGATGCCTGATCTGTCTTTATCATAGCACTTTTAAAATAAGGAAATAAGCACTTATGGAAATAATCAGTCCCTTTGGCAATAGCATTATTTGTGATCATCGTGCTCGTTCCATCGGAAGTAAAAACAATATCATCAATTTTGAGCATACCTTGGGCATCGAACTCCAAGCCCACTCTTTTATTTTCTTCAAAAGCCGTAATTTTTTCGATCATCTCAAAGTCTTTACCTTGATTGTCCACCACCATTTTATAGGTACTCCCAACTTTACCCTCTTTTTCTTCAATCGGTTCAATCAGCTTAACGCTAGGTATCCATTCTTTTAGTTTACTTTGATCATTAAATACTTTGAATACCTCGTCTACAGGTTTGTTGACCGTTGTAGACACTTCATAAGTGGTTTCTTTTACAATGAGGCCCGTTGCAAAAAAGATAATTACTAGTAACGCTAGTAATCCTCCGATTATTTTTAGAATTCTTTTCATGATGTATTAGTTTTCTAAAACACTTTTCAATTTTGCCAGCCCCTGTTCAAAATCTGCCCCAACGGCTTTATCCATATTCATGAAGAGCATAAAAATACTCATAGGGAATTTATTATGTCCAGAGAACCCCCAGGTTACTTTGGTACCACCATCGGCTTCATTGACTCTCAAATAGGCATCAGATTCTGATTTAAAGGGTTTCAAGAACCGTAGATGCGTTGTAATCTCTTCATTTTCTTTGAGCCCAACAATTTCCTGTTCACCAGAACCCACTTGTTTATGTTCACTTTCCCAGGCTGAAATAAAACCAACTTCACCATCATTTCCGGTAAACGTTTTTTTCATATCGGGGTCTCTTTCCTGCCATGGGCTCCAATGGTCTTGATTCTTCATTAATTTGAGATAATTGTAAACCTCGCCTATAGGTTTGTTAACGGTTATACTTCGACTAACGGCATAACTCTTCGGAGCAATTAAAGCAAGCACTACGATTAAAAGTACCAGTCCGACTAAAATGTAAAGTAATGTGTTCATTTATAAAGGTTTAAATGGTTATGTGATTGCCGATCTCTAAAAGAATCAGTTCTTTATTCTTTGCTGAAAACTTCGATTTGGCTTCAATGTGATTGATCTTGATATACCCAAAAGTATCATAGTGATAGCCAAGAACTTTATTGCATTCAATAAAATCAGACGCTATCACAGCATCGTCGATACCCATGGTGAAATTATCCCCTATCGGTAGAATTGCCAGATCAATAGTCGCTTTAAGCGGAATCAGTTTCATATCGAAAGTTAGGGCCGTATCACCTGCGATATAGACGTTACCTTCTTCGGTTTCCAGCAGGAATCCTCCGGGTTGACCGCCATAACTCCCATCAGGAAATGAGCTGGTATGAATGGCATTCACATAGGTGACTTTTCCGAAATCAAATGGCCATGAGCCTCCGTGATTTAAAGGATGCCCCTCAATACCCTTTGCGTTGTAATAGGTGACTATTTCATAGTTGGAAATAACCTTGGCACTAGTATTTTTTGCAATGGTTTCGACATCTAAAATATGGTCTTGATGCGCATGGGTAATTAAAATATAATCAGCCTTAATTGAATGGACATCAAGATGCTTTGCCAATTCATTCCCTGAAATAAACGGATCAACAACTAAATGTTTACCGGCTACTTCAAGAGCCAAAGCAGCATGGCCCAGATAGGAGATTTTCATTGTTTAGTTTGTTAAATTAGTTGGTTCTTAGGTGAAAAACACCCGATACGCCCCTAGAAGGGGACATTAAATTTACTAAAACTATTATAAAATGAACCCAAGTGAGAGAAGAATAGCAAAAAGAAAGGTACTTAATGCCAGTTTTTTGAGCTCAGGATCAAGGTCTTTGGGATCTTTGTTTTTGTAAACTGTATGTATATGTAAACCGATTGGAATGTAAGCTACAACAAATAAGAATTCTTTCGGATCACTATATTTAAAATTTACATATACGAGCGCCAATAAAAAGGAGCCTATTAATAGATAGTAATGATAGTACTTGGCGAATTCCTCGCCTATTTTAACCACCAGCGTTCTTTTACCAGCCTTTTCATCAGACTCACGGTCACGCATATTATTAAGATTCAAGACGCCTACACTCAACATTCCTATGGAAGTAGCAGGAAGAAAAATGGTAAAATCGAGTTGCTTGGTAAATAGGAAATAACTGCCGACCACACTTAGCCAGCCAAAAAATAAAAATACAAAAATGTCGCCATAGCCACTGTAACCATACGCTTTGTTACCCATGGTGTATTTTACAGCCGCAGCGATACTGGCAATTCCCAAAATTAAAAACAAGAAGAAATACTTCGCGTGTTCTTTCAGTCCGAAAGCACTATAAATAAGCAAAACTGCAACCAGAAACACGATCATTCCGGTTACTTTAATGGCATGAAGCATTTGCCCAGGTGAAATATCGCCGCTCTGCACAGCGCGTTGCGGACCTACTCTATCCTTGTTATCGGTACCTTTTACACCATCGCCATAATCATTGGCAAAGTTGGATAACACTTGAAATCCTATAGTGGTCAATAAGGCTAATGTAAATACGTTCCAGTCAGAATAACCTTCGGAATATGCTATTGAACTTCCAATAAGTATTCCTGAAACAGATAAAGGTAAGGTACGTAGACGGGCAGCTTTTATGAAAGCTTGTAGCATACAATTATTTTAAATACTCCGTTTCTTCACTGAGCTGCAGGGCTTCCTTAATATCTACCGGTTCACCATACGACTGTGCAATTACAAAACAATCTTTAAAACCAAGTTGTCTTAGGTCTTCTTTCAATTGTTTTGCTTCAGCATACGTAATATAATTTCCAATGGCATATTTATTCAATCCGCCTTCCTGGAATTCCTTCATATGCGCCAGGTCTTCAGAAAATAATTTGGCCTTAAAATTGCTGAACGCACCTATCTGAACACTGTAAACAATTGTTTCGCCAGCCAATCCCAGGTTCTCACCGTCTTCACCACTTACGAAATCGGCATCATCGCCTTGAACTAAGGCAGCATCCTTGAGAACTTCAAGACTATCGGCATCGATCAACGCAAGGTTATTTTTTTGCAAGTGCTTATCTACAGTTTTCTGATTGTCTTTACCTAAGAAAGACCATAGAAATAAAATCAAGAGCAGCAAGCCGAAGATACCCAGCATCGCCCTGTGTTTTTTGAGGATAGAATTGTTTTCTTCTTCTTCCCTAAGAAGACCTGTAAGTTTACTGATGGTCTGATTGGCCTTGTCTACTTCTTCGTAGATATTTACCAGGTTTTTGTCTTTAATATATGGCATCGTTCAGGGGCTACATTTATTTATAAATCTTGGGCATTGGCAATAAGCTCAACTATATCTAATACTTCGATTTCCTGTTCTTTCTCTTTGTTTTTAATACCATCTGTCATCATTGTATTGCAGAACGGACAACCGGTTGCAATAATATTTGGCTTCACCTCCAGCGCATCTTCTGTGCGTTCTATATTGATATCTTTAATTCCTTTTTCGGGTTCTTTGAACATTTGAGCGCCACCTGCACCACAGCATAGTCCATTGCGCTTACAGCGCTTCATTTCAATAAGTTCAACCTCCAGTTTCCGGATCAATTCCCTTGGAGCCTCATACACCTCATTTGCCCGACCCAAATAACAGGGATCGTGAAATGTAATTCGTTTTCCATTGTAAGAACCACCTTCAATTGTTAACCTTCCATCAGCCAATAATGATTTCAGGAACTGTGTATGATGCAGGACTTCATAGGTTCCGCCAAGGCCAGGATACTCATTTTTTAAGGTGTTGAAGCAATGCGGACAGGCAGTAACCACCTTTTTGACCTCATAAGCATTCATGACTTCTATATTGGTCATAGCCTGCATTTGAAATAAAAACTCATTACCCGAACGTTTTGCCGGATCACCAGAACAACTTTCTTCGGTACCCAGCACTGCGAATTCAACATTAGCCTTATTTAATATTTTTACAAAGGCTTTTGTAATTTTCTTGGCTCGATCATCAAAACTACCGGCACAGCCTACCCAAAACAACACTTCCGGTTGTTTACCTTGAGCAGCCAATTCAGCCATAGTTGGTACGTTCATATTAGGTATCTTAATTTTTATTTGTGCTTACCATCATCAAATACTTCAATCGTCACTTCTTTTTTTACCAGGTCGGTAAACTTACCTCTGTAACGGGTAGCTTTTACCAGGTGATTATCTATCCAGTGATAGTTGCCCCCACGTGGTTTTCCCATCAACAGGCTGTGATATTTGAATCCGTTATCGCGCAACCATATTTCTGTATAGGTTCTGTGTTCCTCGGTACGTGAAGTAAAAAAACAGATTACATGCCCTTTTTCATACCATCTATTGATCGTTTTCAACGCATCTGGGTAAACTTGCGCTGTCAGCATCCGTTCAGGTTCTTCATTTGGGATATCATCACAGATAGTACCATCAATATCTATCAGGTAGTTCTTAACACCCTCGGGTAGCTGCGGGCTTATTAGTTCGCCTCTTTCGTCTCTTAATTCTTCTAATTCTTTATTAAATTTACTCTTCATCTTTCCAGTTTAATCTATCCATTTGATTGTATTGCCATGGCGCTCCATTATTCTCCACATTGGTCATCATCATATTCAATTCTTGTGGGGCGGCTGACTTTTCCATTACCTGATAGCGTCGCATATCCATAATAATTGAAAGTGGGTCTATGCTTACGGGGCACTCTTCAACACAGGCATTACAGCTCGTGCAAGCCCATAACTCTTCAGTTGAAATATAATCTAACAAGGTTTTGCCATCTGGTTTAAATTCCCCGTTTTTATCAATATTTTTACCGACCTCTTCCAGGCGGTCTCGCGTTTTCATCATAATGGCACGCGGAGACAGCTCTTTACCTGTCTGATTTGCCGGACATACCGAAGTACAACGTCCACATTCTGTACAGGTATACGCATTCAATAATTGCACCCGGTTTAAATCCGTGACATCTTCTGCACCAAATTTTTCGGGTACCTCAGCGGTCTCGGTTTCGGCCGGAGTAGCATATGGATCCGCATTCGGGTCCAACATTAATTTTACCTCGTTCGTGACTGACTCCAAATTATCAAACTGTCCTTGTGGATTCAAGTTTCCGTAATAGGTATTTGGAAATGCCAGTAGAATATGTAAATGCTTCGAATAGTAAAGATAGTTCAAGAATATCAATATGCCAATTATATGCAACCACCAGGAAGTGCGCTCAACAAGGTGAATCGTATCCGCGCCCATACCATCAAATAAGGGAGCGACAAAACCACTTACAATATTTCCTACACCGGCTTGCTGAAATGACGTATCGGCTGCATTCATAAGAACGAAAAGTGTCATTAAAACAATCTCGAAATAAAGAATATTATTACCGTCGTTGGAAGGCCATCCCTTCATTTCTTTATTTAAGAAACGTTTTACTTTTACAGTATTTCTTCTCAGCCAGAATACAACTACAGCAACGAAAACCAGGAAGGCTAATACTTCAAAAGTTCCTATTAAAAAACCATAAAGTCCATCACCAAGTATAGGTTGGAATATTCTATGCGTACCCAGCAAGCCATCGATAATGATCTCAAGTATCTCAATGTTGATAATAATAAAGCCCAGGTAAACGACAACATGTAAAATTCCAGAAATAGGCCTTCGAACCATCTTTGACTGACCCAACGCAATATATGCCATATTCTTCCATCGTCGAGCCGCATTGTCAGAACGATCAATAGCCCTTCCTAATTTAATATTACGAATGAGCTTCCTGACGTTTCTGGTAAAAAATCCAATACCGGCAATAAGCACTAACGCAAAAAGTATATTTGGCAAATATTGCATTTAATTTTCCTATTATTTTTTTAGCAAACGCGTAAAACTAACCAATTCTAATTGACCCTTAAAGCTTAAGGCAAATTAGTTATTAACTACTTTTCAAAAAATTAAATTTAATAAATTTTGTGCTCTTTTTACTTCACAGAATCTTGTTCGGGTTGATAGGGCTTCGGTCTTTTTCCAAACAATGAAAAATGTACAAAACGCTTTGGATTCAATTTCATTTCTCGCAGTAATTCTTCCATTTCTTTGGTAGCACCCTCAAGGTTTTGGTACAAGCCTTCGTCTTTAAGGAGTTTTCCCAAAGAACCCTCACCATTATCTACTTTTGTAAGTACGGAATTGAAATTTTGCACGGTATATTCAAGCTTTCTGATTGTAGCTTTTAAGTTGGCATTGTTGAGAGAATCTGAAATATTTGCCAAATTCGAAGATGCGGTTGTAGCATTTGTGAGTATAGAATCGATTTTGCCGTTCTCTGCAAGCATATTGTTCAAAGATTTTCCGGTATTATTGAAAGTTTCTAGTGTGTAATTTAAGCTTGCTAAAGATTTCTTCAAATCTCCGCCTTCCTTTAATACAGGTTTTAACTCTCTGAAAACAGAATCGGCACTTGTGAAAAAGCTTTCAATTTTAGATTGTAAAGGGGCCATTCTATCATTCAGTACTCCTAGTATTCCAGGTTCTACAGACGCTTTGAGCGTATCACCAGATTGTATCTCTACTCCATCATGATTCGTTTCAATTTTAATTGCTTTACCACTGATGAAATCAGGGCTGTAGATCTGAGCCGTACTATTTTTAGAGAATTTTATGGGATTATCAACGGAAAACCTCACCACCAGCTTTCCGGTCTTTCGTGGATGAAAATAAATTTTATCTATGTTTCCAACTTTAAGGCCATTGATCGTTACAAAGCTTGAGGACTCCAAACCTTGTATGTTGTCATACTCTGCATAAAAATATCTTGAATTATCAAGCAATTTTTCACCCTTTAGATAACTGAAACCCCAGATAAACATGGACAAGGCAATCAATGCAATGAGGCCAGTTTTTAATTCACTCGAAATTTTCAAACGTTCGCTTTTTTGTCAAGCAATAATACTAATAATTTTTGGCAGTGAAAAGGAGTAGTTTACTTTTGTTCAGTTTTTAGAATTTCATGAACAGAAATCTTTTTTCCACCTCTAAAAGCCACTACGAAAGCACCCACATACCCTTTTTCTTTGGCTAATTTTTGTGCCTTTTTGACTTCAGTATAATCTGATGTTTTACCATAATAATATTTGTGGTGAGCACCTATACGTATGCGTTCAACTCCCTTAAGGCCTTTGAAATTATAAGACTCCGTACTTACTCTTTTCCTGCCTGACGCTATCTGCACTTTAAAATCCACACCTTTAAATATCCTTGACTTTTCTGCTTTAGCGATCGGTTTTTTTGGTTTTGGTTTGACCTCAACTACCGTATTAGCGTCATGCTGTTTCTTATAAGTCTTTATAGCATCATAAATAGCTTTGGCCATTTTTTGCTGGCCAACTTTTGAATTTAGAAAAGCTCCTTCCTTTTTATTTGTTAAAAAGCCTAACTCTACCAAAACACTTGGCATGAATGTATTGCGTAATACCAGGAATCCCGCTTGCTTCACCTTTCGGTCTTTTCGATTCAGGTCGCCCACAAATTTATTCTGAATTAAGCTCGCAAGTGCCAGGCTCTGGTCGAGATATTCTTCTTGCATCATGATGATACTTATGACTGACTCGGGAGAATTAGGGTCGAATCCGTCATACTTTTGCTCGTAGTTATCCTCAAGAAGTATTACCGAGTTTTCCTTTTTGGCAATTTCAAAATTTCGATCATTTTCATGCAATCCTAATACAAAGGTACCCGCGCCAAAAACTTTGGCATTAGGTTCAAAAGAATCACAATGTATAGAAACAAATAAATCCGCTTCAGCTTTATGGGCAATACTGCCTCGTTCGTGCAATTCAATAAAAGTATCATCTTTACGGGTATAAATAACCTTTATATCCTTATCTTTTTCTAGTAAATCGCCAACTTCTAAGGCAATTTTAAGTACGATATCCTTTTCAAGATAGCCATTGCCGGTATTCCCCGGATCCGTACCCCCATGTCCGGCATCCAGCACGACTTTAAACTGCTGTTGAGCATTTATTTTGACAGGCATAAAACCTATCATTCCTACTATAAATAAAATTACTAAAGCTTTTTTCATTAGTCTCAATTATTACGTTTAAATGAAAATAAAAAGCCCCCCTTTTTTAACTTCCCTTTAAGTGAATGCACATAAAAAATATATGTAAGTTTGTAAACTCAAAAACTGAGCCGTTTTTAAACGAACACAAAAATAGTATTAATCGCATTGCACACAAATTTAAGGCACATACTTTTAGTTTTACTTGTTTTTTTGAGCACGGTTCAGGTAATTTATCCACAGGACATTAACAAAAAAGATACGCTGGCTTCTAAGCAATTAGATACTGTTTTACCTGCCAAAAAGTTGACAGTAAAAGCTACAGATTCTACACAAGTAGATACATTAAAAACGCCTAGAGAATTTCTTCAAGACATCATTAAAAAAAAATCTGACGACTATATCTCTAACGATTTTATCAATAAGCGCGCTACACTTTATAACAATGCTGAAGTGCTATACCAGGATATTGAATTACGTGCTGGAATTATCATTATCGACTATAGTAAAAATCTCGCATATGCTAAAGGGATTGTCGATAGTCTGGGTAATTATACACAAAAGCCTATTTTTAAGCAAGGTGCACAGGAATCCGAACAAGATTCATTAGTTTATAATTTCAGAAATGAAAAGGCTGTTATTTATAACACCAAAACTGAGCAAACCGGTGTTATTATCACCGGTGATATTACCAAACGTGAAAATGACTCTACCCTTTATATTAACAGGGCACGGTTTACCACCTCGCAAAAAGAAAAACCTGATTATCATATTGCCACAAATAATATAAAAGTCGTACCCGGCAAAAAAGTAGTAGGTGGTTTATCACAATTGTATTTGGCCGAAGTACCTACTCCGGCTATTTTGCCCTTTTTCTATGCACCGCTGAGTAAAGAACGTGCCGAGTCAGGTCTGATTTTACCTACCTGGGGTGAGAATAATGAACAAGGGTTTTTCTTACAAAATGGCGGTTATTATTTCGCGATTAGCGACTATATAGACTTAGCAGTACTCGGCGACGTCTATACCAACGGAAGCTGGGGCTTACGTTTAGAATCTAATTATGCGCTACGTTATAAATTCCGAGGAAATTTTAGTTTGCGTTTTGAAAATCTAATTACTGGGCAGCGCGGATTTCCAGATTTTGCAAAAACCAATAACTTTTACCTTCGCTGGAGCCATAGCCAGGACGCACAGTCAAATCCGAATTCGCGTTTCTCCGCCTCTGTAAATCTGGGAAGCAGTCAGTATTTCAGGCAGTCATTGAACGAAATTAACCAATCGCAAAATGTCACCAACACGTTTAGCTCATCCATCTCTTACTACAAAAAGTTTGTAGGTACTCCTTTTAATATGAACATGTCGCTCACCCATACACAAAACACGAATACCGAGCGAATTGACATGAACCTGCCTTCCCTTCAGTTAAGTATGGACCGTATCTATCCGTTTGCTCCGAAATCAGGTACGAAAAAAAATGCTTTCCAGAATATTGGTCTGACCTATAATATGGACTTGCAAAATCGCATCACCACTACAGACGATGAATTTCTAACAGCCGACATGTTTAAAGATGCTCGTAACGGTGTACGCCATACTGCCTCTATGAGTACGAACATTAAAGCTTTAAATTATATCACTATTTCACCTAGTGCGAATTATAGTGAAGTATGGGTATTAAAAACTGTGGACAAACGCTTTGATGACACATTACCAGAAGGAAATCAAGTAGTCACCGATACGATCAATGGTTTTGATGCATTCCGGGAATATTCCGCTAGCATCTCAGCCTCTACGAATATTTACGGAACCTTTAATTTTAAAAAGGGCCGCCTGAAAGCTATTAGACACACGCTAAGGCCATCAATATCATATAGTTACAGGCCAGATTTTAGTAATTTCTACGACGAGGTTCAACGAAGCAGTGACCCAGAAGATATTCAAGAATTTTCGCGTTTCGAAGGAGGTATTTTTGGTCAGCCAAGCAGAGGCCTTTCTAGCAGTATAGGCATACGACTAAATAATGTGTTCGAGGCGAAGGTAATGCCTAAAGATTCTACTGAAACAGAACCGGAAAAGATCACATTATTAAATAGTTTGAATTTTTCCACCAGCTATAATATAGCAGCAGATTCGTTAAACTGGAGCCCAGTAAGTGCCAGCGCGAATACCGCTCTATTCAATAAGAAAGTAAACCTGACCATGAATGCAAGGCTTGACCCTTATGCTTTAAATGCGAATGGTTCAAGAATTAATACCTTTAATATCAATAATGGAGGTAGTTTGTTTCGATTGACAAGTGCCAGTATATCCACCAGTTATTCTATCTCGAGTGAAGAACTAAATAAAAAGGATAAGGACAAAGAACAGCAAGACCAGCCGCCAGGTGACAATGCAGATTCAAAAGATCTATTAGGGGGTGACCTAACCACGAGACAAAGTAGATTAGGCGGAGAAAAAAAGACGACCTTGGCAAAACTCTACCAGGCCACCATCCCCTGGAATTTAAGTTTTCGGCATACCTTTGGTTATTCAAACAGCCGGCGACAGAATGAGGTTTCCACCAATTCCTTGCAATTTTCAGGAAGTGTCGAGCTCTCCCCAAAATGGAATGTTGGTATTTCCTCCGGTTATGATTTTAGAAGTAAAGGGATCACACCGACCAGTTTAAATTTTGAACGTGATTTAGATAGTTGGCGCATGAGTTTTAATTGGATACCTTTCGGGAGAAATACGACCTACTATTTCTTTATTGGAGTGAAAGCAGGCGTATTGAGCGACTTGAAATATGATCAACGACGTATATCTGATCGTAGATTATTTTGATAAGTACCTTTTTAAAACGCATTCTCTATAACGGATCTTATAAACGAAAACCCGGATTGAAAACAAGACACTATAGAAGATTCAAGTATAAATAACTAAAAAATTCTCATAGGACGGATATGAAAAAAGTAATTACAACACAAAAAGCACCTGCTCCGATTGGCCCATACAATCAGGCGATTTTAAACGGTAATACCTTATATACTTCGGGGCAAATTGCTTTAGACCCTGATACCGGTAATTTGATTTTAGATGACATAAAAAGCGAGACTAGACAGGTCATGGAAAATATGAAAGCAGTATTAGAGGCTGCCGAGATGAATTTCGATAACGTTGTAAAAACTTCCATTTTTATTGGAGATATGAATGATTTTGCTGCCATCAATGAAGTCTATGGCTCTTATTTTGACAATGCGACTGCCCCGGCACGAGAAACTGTGCAAGTGGCTCGTTTACCTAAAAATGTGAATGTCGAGATTTCGATGATTGCTATAAAGTAATTCTTACAATCTTTGAAATCAAGCTAATTCTTTTGTGTGGTATGCAACCAGCCCATCAATAGGCCGTTTTACAAAATTACCCACGGTGAAGCCCATTTCGTCAGCTACTTCTCTAATTTCCTCCTGTGAAAGAAAGGCAATTGAGCCCGCAAAATGTACAGGAACTTCATTTAATTTGTCTTTAAATTGATAGATCATATTGCGCGTAAAGCGTTTAAATCCTAATTTGATCATATCACGTATATACTCACTTTCTTTGTTCAAAAACATGAACTCGGCGAATGAAGCTAAATAGGCATTGGGATTGGGCTGTTTATATAGATTGTATTTAATGAAGTCAGGGTCCAGATTGTATTTTTCATCAAATGAGACCTTTAAAGATTCCGGCATATGGCCGAAAAAAAAGTCTCTTATGAGCTGTTTCCCGAAATAATTCCCACTTGCATGATCCATAATAATATAGCCCAGTGATTTCACTTTCTGGTGAGTCTTATTACCATCGTAATACGTACAATTAGAGCCGGTACCTAGAATACAAACCACCGCAGGCTCATTATTTTTGACCGTCGAATATACTGCTGCGAGGGTATCTTCTTCGACGACAACCTTTGCATTCTTAAAATAATTCTTCAACACCTGCTCTAAAGCCAGCTTGGGCCCTTCAGTACCGCAGCCAGCACCATAAAAATATAATTCCTTTACATCCTCTCTGTGCATTCTGAGTTTATCACTCTCCTGAATACGGCCCAGTAATTCATCAGGACTCAATATCGCAGGGTTTAAACCTTTTGTTCGAACCTTTTCAAATAATTGGATGCCATTCTTATCAACGGCAATCCAATCGCATTTTGTAGAACCGCTATCAACTATAAATATCATACATAGACTTTAAGAAGTGTAAAAATACACAATTCATCCTGTAACCTTACAGCTTTTTTAACATTCGTAAAAAAACTTTAACAAAGCTATAACTAGCAGCGCCTATTCGTTTCGGTAACTTGACGACACTTACAAAACCAAACCTCATTCCAAATTATTTCAAATTAATTATTAATGTAAACCAAACTATTATGAAACAGTTTTACAGAAAAAATCTGCTATGTCTTTTCTTTGTTGCCACTTTACTATTTATGAGCGCGCCCATTGAAGCCCAGCTGAATACCCCTAGAGGTAGTCAAATGGCAACAGTGAAACAACGGGTAGGTATTACCGATATTTACATTACCTATTCAAGACCTCGCGTAAATGAACGCGAAATTTGGGGGAAACTAGTGCCTTACGGGATGAACAACCTTGGTTTCGGGACCGCGAAAGAATCACCATGGCGTGCCGGGGCAAATGAAAACACCATCATTAAATTCACCAACGATGTAACCGTCGAAGGTAAATCTTTAAAAGCCGGTAAGTATGGATTACATATGGTCATTCATGAAGATGGCAATGCTGATGTAATTTTTTCAAAAAACCATACTGCCTGGGGAAGCTACTTTTACAATCCTGAAGAAGATGCCTTAAAAGTAACGGTAAAAACAGAAGAAGTACCTCACAGGGAATTTTTGACATTTGAATTTATCGATGTTCAACAAAAAGAAGCTACTGCTGCCCTGATCTGGGAAAAGAAGCAAATACCATTTAAAATTGGGGTTGATGTCACCAGTGTTGTCTTAGCAGACATTCGTAAGAAAATGCAAGGTCAGGCCGGATTCAATCGCCTGAATTGGGAACAGGCTGCTAATTGGTCTTCGAATAATGGCGGTGACCTTAATGAAGCATTGCAATGGATTGATGCCGCTCGACAAGGGCAATTTTTTAGCCAAAAGACCTTTGCTAATGCACAGATTAAAGCCGGTATTTTAAATAAAATGGGTAAACAGGACGAGGGCTTAAAATTAATGGACGAATCTTTAAAAGATGGTACCGTTTTTCAGGTACATGGTTATGGCCGGCAGTTAATTGCACTTGGCATGAAAGACAAAGCCATGGAAATTTTTAAATGGAACGCTACGAATCACAGAAACACCTGGCCCGTGAATTATGGCTTGGCAAGAGCTTATGAAGCAAAGGGTGATAAAAAATCTGCTTTAAAGTATTTGAATAAGGCACTGGCTTTGGCTCCTGCAAAAGTGAATAAAGATAGAGTGCAGGCAAATATCGACAGGCTTAAAAAAGGGGAAGCCTTACAATAATTTAGTAATGCAAAAACTCCTGTTTTTAGTAGTTACGGTCATCAGTATATACTCTTGTGCTGAACAAAAGACGGATCCAGATACGGCCTCTGAAGTGCAACGACCGAACGAAGTGCAGTTTTACACGCAAGACAGCATAAAAATATTTGGCGATTTATTTGAACTCGATAAGTCGTCAAGTATTGTTTTGTTATTCCATCAAGGTGGTGCCAATGCCAAAGGTGAATATACCTCGATAATTCCAGAACTTACTTCTCTGGGATACAATGTACTGAGCATAGATCAACGACTTGGAGGGCAGCTATTTGGTCATTATAACAGAACTGTCGCCAACATCGCGTATAAAGATTTTTCCTTTAATGGTTATTCCTATTGTGATGCTTATCCCGATTTAGAGGGCGCTTTGAAGTTTGTAAATGATTCAGGCTTTACAGGTGATAAAATCCTATGGGGAAGCAGTTACAGTGCCACTTTGTCCATCAAACTTGCGGGCGCACATAGCGATGAGGTCAAAGGGGTACTGGCGTTCTCACCCGCTTCAGGAAACCCTATGAAAAATTGTCAACCTGATCAATATTTTGACTCTTTAAAAGATGTACCGTTATTAATTTTGAAGCCTACGAGTGAAATGCAGTCAGAAAACTCAATAAAACAAATCGAGTTGGCTAAACAATTAGGTCATGAAACCTTTATTGCTCAAAATGGCGTTCATGGTTCATCGATGTTAGTAAAAGAGAGAGTAAATAATAATGTCGATGAAAATTGGAAAATTGTTAAAGGGTTCCTTGAGAAGTTAAAAAAGTAATCTAAAAAGTCGGGTAAATTTTACCCGGCTTTTTTAACTGATATTCGCCCAGATAGCCCTGTTTCTTGTAATTTCCTGATAGGCGTTGTTTATATTTTTATTTTTCGGTTTCACTAAATTGGGGTCATCATTTAAAATACGAATAGCGACCTCTCGTGCTTTTTGTAAAAGGGCTCCATCTTTAACTACATCGGCTATTCGCAGATTCAGCACACCACTTTGTTGTGTGCCCATGAGATCACCAGGCCCTCTCAATTTTAGATCGGCTTCAGCGATCTCAAAGCCGTCACTGGTTTTCACCATGGTTTCCAATCGGGTTTTGGCATCATTGGTCAGTTTAAAACTTGTCATCAAAATACAATAGCTTTGCTCGGCACCACGTCCTACCCTACCCCGTAATTGGTGTAATTGTGACAACCCGAAACGCTCGGCACTTTCAATTACCATCACCGAAGCATTTGGTATGTTAACTCCTACTTCAATAACCGTTGTTGCCACCATAATTTGTGTTTCACCATTAATAAAACGTTGCATTTCGTATTCCTTTGCGTCTGATTTCATTTTACCATGTACGATACTGACCTGGTATTCGGGTTTCGGAAACTCGCGCGTGATACTTTCATATCCATCCATTAAATCTTTAAAATCAAGCTTTTGCGATTCTTGTATCAAAGGATAAACGATATATACCTGTCTTCCTTTAGAAATTTCTTCCTTTAAGAACTGAAATACACTTAAACGGTTACTATCGTAACGATGTGCGGTTTTTACTTCTTTTCGTCCTGGTGGTAGTTCATCAATTACTGAAATATCCAGGTCTCCATAAACGCTCATAGCGAGTGTACGAGGAATTGGTGTAGCCGTCATCACTAAAATATGCGGGGGAAGCTCGTTCTTAAGCCACATTTTTGCTCGTTGGGCTACTCCAAATCTGTGTTGCTCATCTATTATAGCCAAACCTAAATTCTTGAATTGTACTTGGTCCTCCAAAAGTGCATGTGTTCCAATCAGAATATGGAGTTCACCACTCTCTAATTGTTGATGAATGATTTGACGCTCTTTCGTTTTGGTAGCCCCTGTTAGCAAGGAAACTGTTATACCCATCTCATTAAGGAGTTCTCTTAGCGCATTAAAATGTTGTGTAGCCAAAATTTCTGTGGGGGCCATTAAGGTGGATTGAAAATCATTGTCCAGTGCTAAGAGCATGCATAGCAATGCTACAATGGTTTTTCCAGAACCTACGTCCCCCTGCAATAGTCTGTTCATCTGAGCACCCGAGCCCAAATCTTTACGAATTTCCCGAACCACGCGCTTCTGTGCGTTTGTTAATTCAAAAGGCAAATGTTCTTTGTAAAAATTATTAAAACGAACACCAACTTCGTCAAAAACATACCCTTTAATTTTTGATTTGTGGATTAACTTTTTACGAATAAGCTGGAGTTGAATAAAAAATAGTTCTTCAAATTTTAATCGCTGCTGTGCCCTGGTAAGTAAATCCTGGT
>JASJDL010000192.1 GCA_030065775.1 Flavobacteriaceae bacterium
TGCTAACCCTGTTTAAAGATAACCCTGAAAAATTTAATTCCATTGGTTCACCTGAGGCCTCTGTTCCTTTTGGCACCATCTTTACAGGGATGATGTTGGTACAACTGTTTTATTGGGGAACGAATCAGGCCATTATCCAAAGGGCTTTAGGAGCTAAGAACCTAAGAGAAGGACAAAAAGGACTTTTACTAGCTTCATTTATTAAAATTTTAGGTCCTCTCATTGTTGTGTTACCAGGCGTTATCGCCTTTCATATGTTTGGTAATACTTTAACAAATGCTGATGAGGCCTACCCTAAGTTGGTGGGTGCAGTTCTGCCATTATCTATGGTAGGGTTTTTTGCGGCGGTACTCTTTGGGGCAATATTAAGCTCCTTTAATAGTGCGTTGAACAGCTCTGTGACTTTATTTGGTGTAGATATTTATAAAGAATACATAAATAAAGAAGCTTCAGAAAAGCAAGTTGTAAAGGCGGGTAAATTTTTTGGCATTGTGTTGGCATTACTGGCCATGTTTATTGCTCCCTTTATTGCCAACGCCCCTGCCGGATTGTATGGTTATTTGCAGCAAGTAAATGGTTGTTACAGCATTCCTATTCTGACAATTATAGTCGTAGGCTATTTAACAAAGAAGGTACCGGCTATTGCTGCTAAAATCGCAATCATCTCCGGAGCATTATTATATTTGGTCTATGTCGTACTTGATAATACCGTTTTAAAAGGTGAGTTTCCTCATTTTTTACATGTCATGGCTATCCTTTTTGTGCTAAATATCTCCATAATGCTTCTTATAGGTAGATATTATCCCAGAACAATTCCATACAAACAATACTACACTAAAGAAGTGGACATTTCCCCATGGAAGTGGGTCAGGGTAGTAGGAATCAGCATAAGTGCATTGGTAATATTTATTTATATTTATTTTTCATGATAAATAAGACACGAAATAGGCTTCTTTTCTCGGTATTAATGCTAATTATATTATTTGCATGTAAAACGAAACCAGATCAAAAATTAAAGGATGACCAGGACTCAAAAAAAGATGAGCTAGTGACTAATCCTCCTGAGGGAATGGTTTGGGTTCCGGGTGGTTTTTATAATCGTGGCGCAGTGGCGCATGATAGTTTTGCCAGGGATGACGAAAAACCACGACATCAAGTAAAAGTAGATGGGTTTTTTATGGATGCGACCGAGGTGACGAATGAACAATTTCAACAATTTGTCAATGAAACAGGCTATGTTACCATGGCCGAGCGTAACGTAGATTGGGAAGAATTACAACAGCAATTACCCGAAGGTACACCCAAACCACATGATTCCTTATTACAACCTGGATCTTTATCCTTTCATTGCAAGCACGAGGCCGTTACAGATTTGAGTAATTATTCGCAATGGTGGCAATGGAAAATCGGTGCTAACTGGAAGCACCCTACGGGAAAAGACAGTTCCATTGAAGGCAGAGAAAAGTATCCTGTTGTGCATATATCTTATGAAGATGCTATGGCCTATTGCACATGGGCAAATAGGAGGTTACCAACCGAAGCCGAATGGGAATTCGCGGCTCGGGGTGGGTTGCAAAATGCTATTTTTTCCTGGGGCAATAATGCAAAGGAATTATCGAATAATGCCAATACCTGGCAAGGTAAATTTCCAACAGAAAACACCAAAAAAGATGGCTATGAACTGGCAGCGCCGGTGAAATCCTATCCCGCAAACGGTTATGGATTGTACGATATGTCGGGTAACGTTTGGGAGTGGACACAAGATTGGTACAGCTACGACTATTACAAAACCTTAGCAAATAATCAGCTAGCTGAGAATCCTAATGGGCCAGAAAAAACTAAAAGCCGTATGAATCCATTGGCTAAAGAAAAAGTAATTCGTGGTGGCTCTTTTTTATGCCATGACTCCTATTGTGCCAGTTACAGGGTATCGGCTCGAATGGCATCAAGTTATGACTCAGGTTTGGAACATCTCGGGTTTCGAACGGTAGCCACAGTTGCTATGTTAACAAATAATAGGGATTGATGATCTATTCAGAGTACTTGATTAAAGCTGTGTCTCACATTTTTTCCGAAAAATATGGTGAAAATCCCTTATTGATTTTTTCACCTGGAAGAGTTAATTTAATAGGTGAACATACAGACTATAATCAGGGTTTTGTGATGCCTGGAGCAATTAACAAAGGCATATATGCCGCTTGTGCGGAAAATGGCCAGGAATTGATTAGAATGTATTCTATTGATTTTGATGAGGAGGTCATTGTAGGATTGGATGCCTTGAAACCTGTTGCTACTTCCTGGGCAAATTATATACTGGGCGTCGTTGCTGAGATCAAAAACCTTAGGCCTAATGTATTAGGATTTGATCTGGTTTTTGGAGGGGATATTCCAATAGGTTCGGGTTTATCTTCTTCAGCAGCCCTGGAATGTGCCATCGGTAAAGGTTTGGATACAATGTTTTTACTTAATCTTGAAGAAATAGAAATCATCAAGGCAGGGCAACAAGCAGAACATAAATTTGTTGGAGTACGTTGTGGTATTATGGATCAGTTTGCCAGCTTAAAAGGAAAAGCCAATCATGTGATTCAGTTGGATTGCAGGTCTTTGGACTATCAATTTGTTCCAGTTTTAATCGATGATTATCAGTTGTTACTTTGTAATACCCGCGTAAAACATTCACTGGCAGAATCGTCCTACAACGAGCGCAGGTCGGACTGTGAAACAGGTGTGGCAGTAGTACAAGAAAAGTATCCGGAAGTAACAAGCCTCAGGGATGTTACTACCGAAATGCTGGATGCCGTGAAGGTGCAACTAACAACCACTATTTACCAACGTTGCTTGTATGTTATCGAAGAGAATCAACGTGTGCTTAAAGCTGGTAAGCTACTTAAAGAGGGTCAGTTGCAACGATTTGGAGCACTTCTGTTCGACTCACATGAAGGGCTATCTCAAAAATATGAAGTAAGCTGCCCGGAACTTGATTTTTTAGTGGATCAAGCCAAAAAGCATCCGGCAGTTTTGGGAGCACGCATGATGGGTGGGGGTTTTGGTGGATGCACCATTAATTTGATTAAGCGATCAGAAAAACAAGGATTGATGCAACAGCTTCAGGAAGCGTACAATAGACAATTTGGAATTGAATTGGAATGTTATGAGGTGGAGCTGGAAGACGGCACCCATCTCATTAAACAGGAACACTATGGAAGCATTTAATCTTGAAGAACACTCACATCGACGATACAATCCTTTAACAGGGTCATGGGTTCAGGTTTCACCGCATCGCGCAAAACGGCCATGGCAGGGACAAGTAGAGAAAGTTACCGAAGTAATAAGGCCTAAGTATGATGTTAAATGTTATTTATGCCCCGGGAATACCCGGGCAAACGGTGAGAAAAATCCGAATTATCAAGATACTTATGCGTTTAACAACGATTTCGCTGCATTGCAACCAGGCATTCCAAAAGGGAAAATTCAGGAAGATGATTTGTTCATGGCGATTAGCGAAAGAGGATTATGCAGGGTTATTTGTTTTTCTCCCCGTCATGATTTGACAATTCCGGAAATGGACATTGCTTCGATAAAGAAAGTAGTTGATCTTTGGGTTACTGAATATCAAAAACTTGGTGAGCTTGATTTTATCAATTATGTACAAATTTTTGAAAATAAAGGGGCCATCATGGGGTGTTCCAACCCGCATCCGCATGGACAGATCTGGGCCCAGGAAACAATTCCGGATGAACCCCAAAAGAAAACTATCCAGCTTCAAAAATATTTTAAAAAGTATGGCCGCTCACTACTTGGGGATTACTTAACTAAAGAATTAGAAAAGCAAGAAAGAATACTTTTTGAAGATAAACACTTTGTTGGTTTGATACCTTTCTGGGCGGTTTGGCCTTTTGAGGCTATGTTGATAAGCAAACGACATGTTTCATCTCTTTTAGAATTATCAGAAGAAGAAAAAACTGGTTTGGCGGAGGCGTATAAAAAACTAACAGTGATGTATGATAACTTGTTTCAGACTTCTTTTGCCTATTCAGGCGGTATTCATCAGGCCCCAACTGATGGGAAGGAGCATACGGAGTGGCATTTGCATATGTGTTTTTATCCTCCATTGTTACGTTCGGCAACGGTCAAAAAATTTATGGTGGGTTATGAAATGCTGGCTAATCCGCAACGTGATATTACTCCTGAACAGGCGGCCAATATGCTCAGAGCATTACCGACAAGGCATTATAAAAGTGGCTAGCAATTCGGTGAGTAAGAGTGAAGCTCATTTTTAATGAATTGATTAACAATAACTTATAATGAAAGTTCTATTCCCTCTTTCTCCGCTTATAGCTTTTTCTTTTATGGTGAGTACTGAATACATGGCATTCATAATCGAATTCTAAAAGGAATGACCTCAATCCTTTGACGAATTGCTGATTTATTAATTTTCATTTTTCTAGTTCTTTGAATTGCTGTTTGATATACAGTAGTGAACTAAGGATATTTAGTTTGTTATTTTGGGATAGGGTCCGCTCTCGCCCCAAAATAGGCCTTTAATTATTCCCTTTTTGTCTTTCTCAAATCTCACATTCGTATAAGCAACTCTAAAAAAGAAATTATCATCGCTGAGCGCGTCTAAAGCCGCAAAGTGCAAATTTGATCCAGTGCCCGAAGCAATACCCAAACCAGTGTCTTGTGCTGATACAGTAACTAAAAAAGAAGGTGCTATTTGATAAACCCCTTCATATTTTGATAACTCATTGTCAGACAGTTGAATTACTTCCCTGACCTCTGGTATTTTGACGTCAACATTATGAAGGATATCTGCTATACCTTTTGTCATTTTACCAACAGCATCAGATTCAATACGGCTTAAAGCTATAATTATATAATCTGTTTCAGGATATATATGCATACTGGCACTAAAACCTGGAATTCTTCCATTCTGTTCTAAATATAATTGAGACTCGCGTTTTCTTATTCCCCACCCGAAGGGTTTCCAATTTTTATCAGATCTCATTCTGTTCTTGACTAGGGAACCCCAGAGTAAGAGATCTTCTGCAGTTGAATATACAGATCCACTTCCGATAAGCCAGCTGTAGTCTAAATTTTGAGGTTTTTGCAGCAAATCCGGAATGTGCCCTGGTTCAAAGCCTTCAACTAAGTCAAATGGAATACCTGACTCTATTGATCTGGTGGAGGTCATTTCTAGAGGGAGGAAAATGGTCTTCTTTAAATAATCATGATACTTTCTATTTGAAGCCAATTCTATGGCTAAAGCTAGAATATTATATCCTGAATTCGAATAACTGTCACTCGTTCCCGGATCAAAATCAAAAGGAAATTGCCTTATCCACTGATAAAACTCATCAAGAGCTATTTTGCTATTACGCATATTTTTAAACTCATTAATACTGTAATAATCAGGAATTCCTGAGGAATGCGTAAGTAATTGTTGAATTGAAATCTTTTCATGATTTTGACTGGCTTTGATCACTTCAGAAATTTTTGTTTCTGGTTTTAATACTTTTTCTGTGATTAATGTATTAATGGCTTCAGCTGTGAATGTTTTGGTTATAGAGCCTATCATAAAGGGTGATGCCGGGGTAAATTCTTTATCGACAGAAAAGGAATCTGAAATCAATAACTTGTTGTCATGGTGCACTAGTACGAACCCGTCAAAATCTCTATTCAAAATAAAAGGGGAAACATAATCTTTGATTTTCTGATCTATATTTTCGAATTCTGAACTCATTGAATGATCACCACCACTTAAAGTTGCGTCCGTTTTATGCTTGCTACAATTTCTAT
>JASJDL010000022.1 GCA_030065775.1 Flavobacteriaceae bacterium
AAATTCGATGAACGGATCACACCCAGGTTTTTCTGATTGGTTTTTCTGTTCACCGCATCTTTATACAACATGTATGGCGTACCTGTTTCAATTTGAGACTCCAATATTTTCTCCCAAAGGCCGCAAGACCATCAAAGCACGCGACCTTTGGGAGAAAATATTGGAGTCTCAAATTGAAACAGGTACGCCATACATGTTGTATAAAGATGCGGTGAACAGAAAAACCAATCAGAAAAACCTGGGTGTGATCCGTTCATCGAATTTATGTACGGAGATTATGGAGTATACCGCTGAAGATGAGATTGCAGTATGTAACCTGGCATCCATTGCGATGCCTATGTTCATCAGTGAAGACGAAAAAGGGAAGAAATACTTTAATCACAAGAAATTATACGATGTTACCAGAAAAGTGACTCGAAATCTTGATACGGTAATTGATCGTAATTTTTATCCGGTTAAAGAAGCGGAAAATTCTAATTTCAGGCATAGACCCATTGGTTTAGGTATTCAAGGATTGGCAGATGCTTTTATTCAGTTGCGCCTGCCGTTTACTTCAGATGAAGCTAAGCAATTAAACCAGGATATTTTTGAAACCATGTACTTTGCTGCGGTAACCTCTTCCATGGAAATTGCCAAGGGCAAAGAGCCATATTCATCATTTAAAGGATCGCCAATGTCAGAGGGGGAATTCCAGTTCAACATGTGGGGCGTAAAAGAAGAAGACCTAAGTGGTAGATGGGATTGGAAAAAACTACGTAAAAATGTCATGAAGCACGGAGTACGCAATTCTTTATTGGTAGCGCCGATGCCAACAGCTTCGACCTCTCAGATTCTTGGGAATAATGAAGCTTTCGAACCCTACACTTCGAATATTTATACACGAAGAGTATTGTCAGGTGAGTTTATCGTAGTGAATAAACACTTGCTGGAAGATTTGGTAAAATTAGGTTTATGGGATAACAATATGAAGGAGGAGATCATGCGTGCCAATGGTTCTATCCAACATATTGAAGCCATTCCACAAGACTTAAAAGAATTGTATAAGACGGTATGGGAAATGAGCATGAAAGATATCATCGATATGGCGCGCCATAGAGGCTACTTTATTGACCAGTCGCAGTCATTGAACTTGTTCATGCAAGATGCAGATTTTGCCAAGTTGACATCAATGCATTTCTATGCCTGGAAGAGCGGTTTAAAAACAGGAATGTATTACCTGAGAACGAAATCTGCCGTTAATGCGATTCAATTTACTGTTTCTAAAAAACAAGAAGAGAAAAAACCTGTTGCTGCCGAAGAAATTCCCGGAGCAACACAGGTGAGTGCCATCGTACCCCAGGAAGGTGAGATGACACCGGAAGAATATAAAGCAATGATTGCCCGAGCCAAAGAAGGCGAAGGCGATGACTGCTTGATGTGTGGTTCTTAATTAACTAAATTAGGGTTAGTTTAATTAAAAAGAGGTGCTATTTCAGCGCCTCTTTTTAATTACAATTCTTAAAATTTCTTTACTTTGTTCAATAAATTTTATGCATGTCAATTGAAGTTCAAGAAGTAACTAAGATCTATGGTGCGCAAAAGGCCCTGGATTCGGTAAGTTTTAAAATCGGCTCGGGTGAGATCGTCGGATTTTTAGGCCCGAATGGCGCCGGGAAATCGACCATGATGAAGATTATTACTTCTTATATTTCTCAAACAGAAGGCGTGGTTTTGGTGAATGGATTTGACGTCTCACAACAGCCAATGGATGTAAAGAAATCTGTTGGATACCTTCCTGAACATAATCCACTGTACTTGGAAATGTACGTAAAGGAATATATCCGCTTTTATGCGGATGTGCATCGCATTTCGAAAGCACGCGTTGAAGAAGTAATTTCTGAAGTCGGGTTGACACCGGAGAGTCACAAGAAAATTGGGCAGCTCTCAAAGGGTTATCGCCAACGCTGTGGATTAGCAGCAGCACTACTACATGACCCGGAGGTACTCATTTTAGATGAACCAACCACCGGACTGGACCCAAACCAATTGGTCGAAATACGAGGATTAATTCGTGAGATCGGTAAAACTAAAACGGTGTTGTTGTCAACGCACATCATGCAGGAAGTAGAAGCGGTTTGCGACCGCGTGATTATTATTAATAAGGGAAAAATAGTTGCTGACAAGAGCATTAATGAATTAAAGGACGGCAAAGAGCAATTATTGGAAGTAGAATTTGACCTGCGAGTCGAAGAACAATTATTAAAAAAATTACCGAAGATCATTAAAGTGATCAATCTGCATGATACTACCTGGCAACTGACTTTCGATACGAATGAAGATATGCGTCCCGCTATTTTCGATTTTGCACAGGAAAACGGGTTGAAACTATTACAATCACAAGTAAAAAACCAGGATTTAGAAAGCTTATTTAGGAGCCTGACAAAATAGTTTAGTTTGTAGTATCCTTTTTTTTCTTCTTTTTACCAAAAAGACCTTTTAATAAGTCTTTTGCCGTTTCTTTTACGGCTTCATTGGCATCAACTTTAGTGGAGTCTGCTTTCATAGTATCCTTATTTTTATTGAGCAGCTTATCCAAAGCGTTGGTAAGCTCATCCTTACCCTTGTTCACCAATTTGTCCTTTTGATTGCTAGCCACTTGTTTTGTTAATTCGGCCACAGCTGATTTTAAATCCGTTGAAACAGAAGGCTTCACAAAACTACCTTTTACTAAAGCAGTAACAGGCACCTTAATAGCATCCTGTTCCTCGATACTCAGTTGTGCAAGTAGTTTTTCTGCTTCTTTTCCTAAATATTTAGCGGGCACATTGAATACGGCATCATAATCAATGGTCTTGTCAAAACCATGATTCCCGCCCACAGCGATCTCAATATCTTCATATTTCAAATTAAAAGGTTTGACGGCAACTTTTCCATCTTTAAAAGTCAATGACGCTTTGAAATCGTCGAGATTCAACTTATTCACATCAAAAAAGTTCAGATTATTCGTCAACTGTTGCAATAGAGGTGAGTTTTCAGCACGTATTTCAGAAGAAACCAGTTGCGCCAATACATCACCCGAAATACTCGATAACATCGGGGTAAAATCATTTTTTAGACTCCCGGAGAGGGTAATATCGGTATTGATTTTTCCTTTAATTGTGTTCGCTATGGGAGCCAGGGCTTTAAATAACGCTAATGAAGAAAATGATTGACCAATATCAAAATTTTGAATAGCTAAGTTCATATTAAATTGAGGAGTCTCGGTTTTTGTCGAGACGAGTCCATCAAAACCCAGTTGACCGCCGAAAACTTCTGATTTCATATTTTTCAGTGAAGCTGTCTGATCTTTAATGTGTAGGTCGCCTGAAACATTTTTGAGGGTAATATTATCATAGCTAACTGTTGCCGCTTTTGCATTCACGGTAGCATCTAAAAAGGACGGAATTCTTAATTGATCATTAGTTGAAGTTTCATTTATTTTATCAGTTTCACTTGTAACAGCAGCCTTAAAATCATCGATGACAAAGTTGTTGGAGGCCATTACAAAATTTCCTTGCAGGTGCTGTTCATTAAACAGAAATCCTAGCAAGTTTTTAATCGTGCCATTTAATCGCAGGTCAGTTTGCCCTATCCGCGCATCAAATTCTTTTAAGTTTACTACTTCAGGCGCAAAATCGAGCGAAGTCTTCTCAATTTTTAAAGGGTTCTTCAATTCTTTGGAAGTATATTCAAAATTAGTGATCGTTGCCTTACCCGATGTGCTGGTATTTTCATAACGTTTTTGTTCAATGGACTTCATATCGAAAGAAGTAACAATATCTGCATTGACCAGACCCTGTAAATTTTTGAGCTCTTCGGCGGGATAAATTTGCTCAAGCTTGGCTAAATCCACTGAACCTTTTAACCGAGCATTGATTTTCATATTCTCAGTCAGATCATTTAGCTGCGCATTGGCGCTAAAGGTCTCGTCGTCAATCTGAAAAGCAAGTTTATCGATAGCTATATAAGTATCTTTTGATAGCCCTGTGGTGTTCACCACTTCAGTGTTAAGATGGATGTTTTTTAATGATTTAGGCAGTTCCGGATATTTAAAGGAAGCATTGTTTGAATTGATCGCGATATTAAATTTTGGAATGTGGGTTTCATCAATAATTCCCTCAAAGGAGCCATTTACATCAAAATTGCCCGTTGTTGTGACGGCTTCAATATTTTTTGAATAGGTCTTTGGGATTACTGCCAGGAAATTTTTGAAATCTGAAGCAGGTGTTTTAAAAGTGATATCCAGTTCCTGATGGTTCTCATGAACCTGAACATAACCGTCAAAGACCAATGGTAATTCATTTATTTTAGCAGCATTGTCTAAAAACGTATACCGGTTTTCTTTCAGATTGATCTTAATATCAGCATCCAGGTTCAAAGCATGATTTCGTAAATACTGGATACTGTCTTTAGCAAATGACACAACAGCATTTGATTGGGTATCTAAGATCGTTTCGTCGGCCGATAGGTTTCCAGTGCCAGTATGATTGAGGTCAGTAATTGTGAACGAAGTATTGCTCCTACGATCATTATAGAACAATGTGCTGTTGATGATCGAATAGTTGTTAAGGTCGAACGAAAAAGAATTTGACTCTCTATCTGCAGAAACATCCTTTTGAGCAGGCTCTTTTGCAATATTATAATTGGAATTTCCCAGTGAATCGATTTCAATGCGAATTGTAGCATTGTTTACATGAAACCTATTGATCTGAATAGCTTCAGAAGCATCGTTGAATAAACTACTAAAAGGTAGCTCGAGATCAATCTTATCAGATGTTACTAGCGTATCACCTGCAAAGAGGCCCTGATTTACGATATAAAGGCCATGCAAGCGTAACTTCACATCCGGGAAACCGCGCAATAAACTCAAATCAGCACTTTCAAAATCAAGAGTTGCGTTGATATTGTTATTCGCTGTTTGCTTGACGAGATCGATTATTTTTCCTTTAAATAAGAAAGGTATTGTGAACAATGCGATCAACAAGAAAAACAACGCGAGCGCTAAAATCTTAAGTGGTTTCTTCATAAAAACAGGTACTGTATTTTTACTACTATGCTAACGAAATTTAAAGGTATGGATTATATCTAAAGAAAAGTTTAAGAAACGATTAACAGCTAGTCTTCGATACAGAAAAACAATCGACCGGCTTCGCTCAAAAAAATTGTACTTTTGCTAAAATTTTGAACTATGAATATTGCTTCAATTCCGAAGATAAAACATATAGAAAGTGGTAATTTTTTCTTATTGGCTGGCCCCTGCGCTATAGAGGGCGAAGAGATGGCCATGCGTATTGCCGAGCGTGTGGTTGCGATTACTGACTCATTGAAAATCCCGTATATTTTTAAAGGAAGTTTCAAGAAGGCCAATCGCTCGCGTGTTGATAGTTTTACCGGAATTGGTGATGAAAAGGCCTTGGAAATTCTTCGAAAAGTAGGAGAGCAATTTGATGTGCCGACAGTTACCGACATCCATGAGGTTTCTGATGCGGCGAAGGCTGCAAACTACGTTGATGTATTACAGATTCCCGCTTTTTTGGTACGCCAGACTGACCTGGTGGTGGCGGCGGCAAAAACCGGTAAGGTGGTTAACCTTAAAAAAGGACAATTTATGAGTGCCGAGAGCATGCAGCACGCCGTGAAAAAAGTAACCGATTCAGGCAATGACAAGGTGATGATCACTGACCGTGGAACCATGTTCGGGTATCAGGACATGATCGTTGACTTTCGCGGCATCCCCACCATGCGCCAATATGCGACGACAATTTTAGATGTGACCCATTCATTGCAACAACCGAATCAAACCAGCGGTGTAACCGGCGGACGCCCGGAAATGATTGAAACTATTGCTCGTGCAGGAATCGCATCGGGAGTCGATGGTTTATTCATAGAAACACATTTTGACCCTGCCAATGCGAAATCAGATGGTGCCAATATGTTGCATTTAGATTATTTAGAGCATGTGTTGAGTAATCTAACGGCCATTCGTAAAGTTGTAAACACCTTACAATAAATTGGTCTGATTTATGTTGTAAATACGGCATGATGCGTATCCTCATTCTCCTATTTCTGTCTAGTATAACTCTACAAGCTCAAGATTATGCAGCAGTAGATGCCCGGGTCAAGCAATACCCTACGAGATATCCTTCCGCGGAAGCGTTGGCCTCACAAATTCAAAAGGATTTCTCTTCTGATACTGAAAAGGTACGTGCCGTCTACACCTGGTTGGCTACCAATATTACCTATGACATGAACGAATATCTCAATGGCGAACGCCTGATTCGATTTCAATATCGCAATCAACGGGAGTTATTGGAGAAACAACAAGCGATACGAGAATATGCCATTAACAATACCTTTAGTGATAACAAAGCGGTATGCGAAGGTTTTGCGCAAACATTTAGAAAAGTGTGCGAATTAATGGGCATTCCCAGTTTGTTTATTGATGGGTATTCAAAAATCAATGTAAATGATATTGGCAAAAATCCAGATATCGGTGACCACGCCTGGAACGCCGTAAAGATTAATAATAAATGGAAACTTGTAGATGTAACCTGGGCTTCGGGATCGGCCCTGGGAAGGACTTGGAAGCAAAGATTTAGTGATTACTATTTCTTTACGGATCCAGACGAATTCGTAAAGACACATTTACCAAGTACAAAAGGACTGTCATTCTCAAAAAAAGAGCCCTCAAAAAGAGATTTTTTTTCATTACCTATCTATTCGAGAGGCTACTTTCAGCATGATCTGGAATTGCTGAGCCCGCTAAACGGAGAAATAAAAACTAATCCGAATGCAACGATTCAATTTGAGATTAAAAAGCCAAAGGCTGGGGTGCAACTACATTATGCATTTGGTGGAGAACGACGTCCTACACCGATTGATATAAATTGCGTTGGTAATAAATGCTCTTTTGAGATTTCATTCAATGGAGAAAAGGCGACGCAATTATACATTATTGCGAATCTTCAAACTGCTTTACGATATAAGGTTGAGGTACGCTAATCACTTCCAAAAGCCCTTATAGTTCACGCGCTTCGCCTGTTCTAGAACCGCCACCAAAATTTCGTGATTGATAGCATCTACAGACTGGTAACGAAAAGACTTCACCACTTTACGCCCATCGCTTACCAAAAATTCGTTGTAGTTAGATAAATGCGCCGAAGCCCAAAAACCGATCTCCACAAAATCTTTCTTTTTCGGAACATTTAGGTAGCAAAACGGATTTCCATCCAGGTAATAATAGGGAACCCTCCATTTATAGTTTAATTCTAGTTCGGGAATTGTATTTTCGATAACTACCTGTAAATGGAGTAAAATGGATTTATAAGGCTCGGGTTGGTTTAAGATATAGTCTTCGGCCGGGTTCATCTTTCAAAATTAATCTTAGTAAAATAAAAAAGCAACATGATGACCATATTGCTTTTACATTTTTCTTGGCTGTCAGTTAGCCTGGCATAGCATAAAAGAACTGTTCATGTGCAATTTTCCCATTATTGTCAACCTGGTAAACACAGACTTCGCTCATTTTCTGTCTTCCCATATCCTTGAATGTTACATCGAGGTCCATGGTGCAAGAGAAGTGGTTTTCGGCAACGATAGGATCAGAAACTTGAAAGCTATGCAGCTCTTCAACATTCGCCATCCAATCTTCACTTTTTTGGTAGACAGCTTTAATGCCTTCGGTGACTTCTTGCGGCCATCCCGGCATTTCCCGGCTAACGACATTGTCAGCATACAATTCTTCAATCGCCTCTAAACTCTGGCCGTTACGGCACATTTCTACGAGTTGGTTGGCTACTTGGTGCGTTGATAGTACTCCTTGTTGTGTAGACATAGTAATTAGTTTATTAAGATTCCTAAAGTTACTAAAAAATATGCCTTATTTGGAGCTAAAAAGTTAATTAACAAAAATTTAAGTTGCACTATTCTTTGCCGTCAACATACGCTTGCAGGTAGCTATAACGTGCTGTTAGTTTTCCGTTTTCGGTCATTCGGGCGCGTTCTAGAATACCGTCCTGATCACCATCAAAGAAAGCTGGAATCACCGAGCTACCAAACTGTTCACCAAACCCTATAGACGCATCCCGGGGGAGTTCACAAGGTAAATTATCGACCGCCATAACAGCGATAGCATCTTTATCCATAAAATCAACTTCTTTTTCGTTCACCGGATGGTATCCATAGATTGGGTCTGCGATAGTTGAAGAGCGAATTGTTGAAGCCACCGGTCCATCAATATCACAACTAATATCGGCCACAACTTTAATGTTGAAATCAGATGATTTAGCATCCTCTTTGGTATAAAGAAATGGAGCGCCATCCCCATAAAAATGGCCAGCAATGTACAGATTTGAAACTTTTGCAAAGCGCATAAAGTCACTTTCATATTCCGTTGGATTATTGAAAAAATCAAACATATCGATCACGTTTCCATCCTTGCGTTTATTGTAGTCTAATACGTCCAGTTGCACATAGACCGCTTCTTCAAATGTTTTGTCGAGAAAGTCATCTATAGACACTTCGGTAATGTTCATAGCATCTATCATTTCTTTGGCTCCATTGCTTACTCGTCCTTTTCCTGTTAAAGCTATTTTAATTGGGGGTAATTTTATTTTGTTTAGCTCATGGATTAATGCTTTTTGATCGGTCAAAGTTTCTGCTTTAGGGAGGTCATATAAATCAAATTTTAGTCCGTAAGCGCGAATGCCGTTATAGGCACCAACAATACCTGCATAACGACCGAATGCCACTAGCCGAATCCCTTTTTTATTGGTAATTACTTCGTGATCGTAGAGCTCTATATTTTTCTCTAAAACCGCCTGGAGTAATTTGCGGTTATAAGGTTGCTTTTTAATGGTGTGGCTAAAGAAAAAGTATTTTTTATTAGGGATCAGAGCTTCAATAGGCACTTCTTTAACGCCGAGCAAGATATCGCAGTCAGATACATCGTCGGTAACTTCTAATCCTAAGGTAGCATAATCTTCATCTGTGAAAGCACGAATCTCTGAGGACTCAATTTTTACGATAAGATCACTGTATTTTTTGACAAGTTCTTGAGCAGCGTGTGGTGTTAAAACAACACGACGATCTGGCGGGTTTTTACGCTCTTTGATAAGGGCAATCTTCATGAAACAGTAATTTTATGACAAAAATGGGTATCTAAAGACATTTGGTGCCTTTGGTACAGAATTTGCCGCAAGGTATTATGAAATGGTAGATTTCACAAGTGGTAAAAAATAAAAAATAACTATTTTTTTCAGTAAGAAGATATTGAATAAATAAGTCTTCAAGAACATTCAAAATTTTAAATTTTGTATGTTTGCCATCCTGCTCTTTGAAAATTTATGGGGACGACTGGTTTTGACAGCAAGATCAATTGAACTGTAAGCATGCCGAGCGATGAAATAGTACTCGTAAAAATCGATTTCAAAACTTTAAACGGCGAGAATAACTACGCTTTAGCTGCTTAATAATCTGAATTATAGTAAGATTCAAGCCTAGTCACGCAAGGCGTGAAAGCTAAATGTCTCTTGAAAGCCCTGGTTTATGGCGTTCTTCTTAGAGGCATCGTAAAAGTAAACCTAGAATTAGTAGTGCTTCGATACTAATTCGAAATTTAAGATGCTAAGCTAAAAGTGGACTGTTTTTGGTCAGCTTATAGTCGAAAATCAAACAAAAACTAAGCATGTAGAAAGCACTTTGGTTGCTTGTTTGGACGAGGGTTCGAGTCCCTCCGTCTCCACCTTCACCCTCCGAAGCCATGGCGTAGGGGGGCTTCATTTAATAGTAATACCGGGCTACGGTGGACAAAGTCCACTCTAATTTTTTTGATTTGGAACAATGGATAGTTTACATATTACAGTGTAATGATAGTACTTATTATACAGGATGTACTAATAACTTTGATGAAAGATTTTTACGACATCAGAAAGGATATGTGAACTATACAAAAACCAGACTTCCACTTAAAATAGCTTGTAAAGTTATTTTTTATGACAAGCACAAAGCTTATGCTTTTGAGAAATACTTAAAATCGGGTTCCGGAATCGCCTTCAGGAATAAGAGGTTGCTTTAAATCATGCCTGAAGAAAGTATTATTATGGCAGATTCCAAGGGTTGGCTAATCCCTCCGTCTCCACAAATAAATCAAATAATAGTAGTTTCTGAAAAGAGAATCCGGCACTAGCGAATTCCTTCGTTTTCATCTTTATGAAAAAAATGAAATACCTTATCTTAGAGTTCTAAATTTTATGAAGAAATGCTTCTGGATGTACTCCTAATTCTTAACGGAGTTTCTTTTTTATTTTATGGCCTGTTGGGTTTATATGTAGACTCAATGAAACAGGAATTCGAACGTTTTGGTTTGACTGATGACCTGCGTATCCTTCTGAGTATGTTACATCTGCTGGGAGGTATCGGGGTCTTGATGGGCTTAGTTTTTCCATTCATAGGAGTCATAGCGGCATTAGGACTATTTGTTCTGATGCTCCTCGGCTTTAGGGTACGTATTCAATTAAAAGACGATTTTAGAAAGTTACTGCCTGCGCTATCGCTCTTCAGTCTAAATATTATTGTCTTTGTTTGGCTAATAAGTGTACAAGGAATTCTATGACGGGTAGATTATTTATTTCTATTCAAAAATTCTCTATATTGCAGAGCTGGTGTCATTTCAGGCATAACCCAGCAAAAACACATGGCAAAAAAAGTAATTAAAGACATTCTAGATGATGCCTTAGAAAGTTCTGTCGAGCAGATTTCTGCTCAAGATGCCACGTTTTTGTACGCAGAATCTCCTACCAGCCATATGCACATAGGTTCGTTAACGATTGTTGAAGGGTCGCTCAGCTTTGAAGACTTTCGAGCAATTTTGGCATCGAAGCTACACTTAGTACCTAAATTTAGAAAGCGATTGCTGAATGTTCCGTTTAACCTGGATTATCCTTACTGGGTAGACGATCCTAATTTTGACATTGACCTCCATCTTGAGCGAAGAAAATTACCAGATCCGGCCAATTGGAAAACGTTGCGTGAAACAACCGCTTCAATTTTGAGTGGTGCCTTAGATTTAAGACATCCGCTATGGTCAATAAGTTTTATCGAAGGTCTTGATGAAATTTCCCAGATTCCAAAAGGATCTGTTGGTATCGTCACCAAAATACACCATGTCATGATTGATGGCGCATCGGGTGTTGGTTTGATGGGAATGCTCTTTGAGCGTGAAAAAGAAGATCGACGAAAATCAATTCCACCACCTCAACCTTACGAACCGGCTCCGCTTCCTGACGAAATAAGCTTATTACTAAGAAGTTCATCGAAGTTCATTAAAGATCCGTTAAAAACGCCTATGGCGATCGGCGAAACAGCATTGGCACTTCTCAAAGCGCAGGCTAAAAAGCGACTAAAAGGTAAAAAAGCTTTTGGTAAGCGATCGTTGTCTGTACCAAGAACCATATTCAATAAGAACGTATCGCCAAGAAGAACATGGGGTACAGCCATTCTTTCGTTTGACAGAATTAATTCATTGCGCAAAATAATGGGTGTAAGTATTAATGATTTAATTCTGGCGATATGCTCGGGTGCGATAAGACGTTATTTAGCTGAGAAAGATAACTTACCCTCACAATCGCTTGTGGCGAACGTTCCGATTTCCATTCGTGTAGAAGGTGAAGCACAAAAGATGGAAAATAAGATTTCTAATATGCTCATTCAGATTGCCACACATATTAAAGATCCGATACAGCGTTTAGAATATATCCAAGAACAAACCGAGATTGGTAAAATGAGGCATAAAGCCGTGGGGGCCAAGAGCCTTATGCAGATGGCCGAAAGTGTGCCTTTTGGACTGGCAAATTTGGCAGTGGACTTGTATAGCCGATACCATATTAACGAGCTTTTGAGACCTCCCTTTAACGTTACAATCACCAATGTACCGGGGCCGAGTGGTATGCTCTATCTTCGAGGACATAAAATCGTAACAACGTTTGGCTTGACTCCCGTTTTGGATGGATTTGGTCTTATTATTGCTGCATTTAGTTATAATGGGCAGGTGACAATTACCACAACTTCTGATGCAAGTACTATGCCTGATACTGACAGGTTCTCCCGTTATATCCGTGAGTCGGCGAATGAATTAGAAGAGATTGTGAAGAAATACGGTAAAAAGAAAGAAGAAGCTAAAAATGTCAAGATTCAGAGCACAATTTTCTTCGATGCACTTCGAAGGTATATGAAAACGACTCCTGAAAACGTTAAGAAATACAGCGGTACATATGGATTTAAAATCTTGTTGAAAGATGGATCTGAAGCAACCTGGCAATTAAAGAATGGTCAATTGAGAAAACAAAAACTTTCGAAACAGCACGCAACATTTACCATAAGAGACGAAGTATTGACGGCGTTGTTTCGTAAAGAATTATTATTCGAAGAACTTAAGATACAAGGCAGACTACAGCTGGAAGGAACAGTGGCGCATCAGAAAAAATTAATGAACCTGGTTGTTGAAATTTTGAAGAATACTTAATGAGTTATACTACAGACACATTTATTACCAATGATGGTGAAGAAATATTTTATTACCGTTGGAAAAAAGTAAATCCGAAGGCTATTGTACAAATTGCCCATGGTGTAGGAGAGCACGCCGGGCGCTATCAGGCTATCGCATCATCACTGCAGTCGCAAGGATTTGAAGTATACGCCAATGACCACCGCATTCATGGAAATTCTGTGAAATCTAAAGAATTATTAGGTTTTTATGAAGGAGAAAACTACTTCGATGACGCGGTTGAAGACATGCGTGAATTAACCAAGATTATCCGTCAGGAACATTCCTCAAGAAAACTCATTTTATTTGGTCATAGTATGGGCTCTTTATTGAGCCGTGAGTACGTTACCCGGTATGGCAAAGATATTCATGCTTTGGCTTTGTCAGGAACCGCCAGTTTTATGAGAGGATTAGGTACAATAGGCCTGGCAGGTGCCAACATGGTGAAATTATTTAAGGGAAGACAGCGAAGCAGTTCCATGCTCAAATCGCTTTTCTTTACAGAATTCAATAAAAAGTTCAAACCTAACCGAACAAAAGTTGATTGGATCAGCCGTGATGAAAAGCAAGTGGACCTTTTTGAGACAGACCCACTTCGTATAGAAGATTTTTCCACCAGCGTTTTTATCGACATTTTAAAGGCAAGTAGAAAAATTAATCAACCACCAACTTTTGAAGCTACGCCAAAAAACCTTCCTATATATATCTTCTCAGGTGATCAAGACCCGGTAGGAGAGATGGGTAAAGGCATTCAGAAAGTGGCAAATCAATATATCAAGGCCGGTCTAAGTGATCTTACACTAAAAATTTATGAAGGAGGAAGACACGAAATGCTCAATGAAATCAATAAAGAAGAAGTAGAAAGAGATTTTATTAATTGGCTCAATCAACGCATTGATGCTAAAAATTAAGTATGGAAGACAACAAAACACTCTACAAGTCATTTACAAGATTAGCGATTCACACCGCTATGAAATGCGGTGTTGACGTGGAAGATGCCCGAACATTAATTTATCAGAGCTTTGAGCATCATCCCTATGTTAAGAAAATTAGAAAATACGCCTCCAAAGTTAACTACGATAAAAATCAACAATTAGAACCTTTATTCGGAAAATGTGTTGTTGTATGTGAGGATTTTGGGCCCGATAGAGATTATTTAACACTTGTACTACTGCTGGAAAAAGTGATCGCACCAGAAATGCGCACTAGAAAAGTGAAAGAAGATAAGGTAAAAATAGTAGAAGTCGTTGTAAGAAGGTTCAGAGAAGAAATTGAGCGTATCAACAGAAAGATTGATGCACCTCCCGCTTATAATGCATTGCTCGAAACACGTGCACTATTGGAATGGTCAACGATTTTCTATATCTATCCTTTTATTCCGAAACGGAAAAAAGGAGAAGGTAAACCGGTATTATTAATGCCGCCATATTTGGGGAATGATTTTTCCACCAGATTTGTAAGAAAATATCTGAAATCATTAGGATTTAAGACATACAAATGGGACTTGGGTGTAAATATGATCAATTCAAAGTATCTGCCAAAGTTAACTGAGCGTCTTGATGAAATCTATAAAAAGCATGGAGAAAAGGTAAGTCTCGTTGGCTGGAGCGGAGGAGGTATGTTTGCCAAGATCATCGCCAATAGACATCCCGATAAGGTAGCCCAGCTCATAACCATAGGTTCACCGGTTTGGGGCGTAAAAAACATGAATACTCCAGTGATTAAAGTGTTGGAATTTCTTAGAGGTCGAACCTTACGGGAACGCAATGAGAATTTCCTAAGAGAATTGGAAGAAATACCAAAAGTACCTATTACCTGTATCTATACAAAAACCGACGGTTTATTGCCATGGAAACATTGCCAGGAGGCAGCAACACTAAGAAAGGATATACAAAATATCGAAGTTTTTGGAAGCCATTGCGGTATGGGCGCTAATGCGTCAATATTGTTTACGGTTGCACACGCATTAGAAGAAAATCTACGATTAGAACCTTTTGAAACGAAGCTTGAATACAAGTTAGAAAGCCTGTTCTTTCCTGGTTTCTGGGCACGGGATAGATCAGAAATAATTAAAGATTTATTATTCTTTAAATAAATCAAGGCAGTATTAAAAGCTGATACTTACTTCATTTATGTAAATTAGTATCATAAATTAAGAGACAAGTGCAAAAAGTCGTTGACCAACCTAAGTTTCAAGAAGACTTAAAGAAGATCGCCAAATCGCAGAAGCGTAAGTTGGAAGAGGTGCAAAAAGAAGCGAAGGCATGTATCGCCGAAATGTATGCTACCCAAGACCCTTTCGCCAACATTGCAACGCTCAAAGGCTTCGAGTATATGATGTCCAGAGCCTATGAGGACAAAATAGATGTCGATCCTCAAGAGATTAAGCGCTTAATGAAGTTAATGCGCAAGCATTCTGTAGCCTTTATTCTTACCCATAAGACCTATTTAGATACCGTTGTTCTTATCAATACATTGGCAGGATACGGCATGCCGATTCCTTATTTTTTCGGTGGGATAAACTTGGCGATGCCAGGTGTTAAACAATTAGGAAAAAACTCAGGTCTCATTTTTCTGCGCCGAAGTTTTAAAGATGATGAAGTCTATAAGGCATCCTTGCGTCATTATATTTCTTACTTAATTGAAAACGGAGATCACTTGACCTGGAATATTGAAGGAACCCGCTCACGAACAGGTAAGATTGTCTATCCAAAAATGGGAATTTTAAAGTATATCATGGAGGGTGAGCAAGAAAGTTCCAGAGATATCAAATATGTTCCCGTTTCTATTGTGTATGATTTGATTCCCGATGTGAAAGAGATGACCGAAGAAGGTAAAGGTAGGAAAGGAAAACGATCAGAAGATTTGGCACAGTTTGCTAACTATATTCAGAAATTAGGCCATCAGTATGGCCGCGCCGCTATTCGTTTTGGAAATCCGGTGGATGCCACACAACATCGTAGTGCAATTATCCCAGACGATGAAGAGCACAGTTATGATGACAAAAACACCTTGCCCAGATTTGCTTTTGAACTAATCCATAAAGCGAATACGATTACACCTGTTACCACAGTTTCTTTAGTGTGTAATGTATTGTTAAATAACTTTGCGCTCACCAAAAAAGAAATTGAGGCCAACGTTATAAAGCTTATGAATTATATCGAGCAGCGCAAGGAAGATGTCTTGCTCGACCGAGGTAACAAAATAGGCGCAACGGTTCAGAGAGCCTTGAATTTATTGTTAAGTGCCCACATCATTCAGAAAAGTAAGGCAGGCCGCAAGACGCAGTTCAGTTTAGTACAAAATGAGTATTTATCGGCGACTTATTACGCAAATATGTCGTCAGGACATCTCTATCATCGTGCTTTCATCGAACTTGCCTTGGTTAAAATAAAAGATGATACTTCGCCAGATCGTATTATCAATTTCTGGGAAGAAATCATGCATTTACGGAATCTCTTCAAGTTTGAGTTCTTCTATACCAATAAACCACAATTCAGTAGCGAAATAGAAGCGGAGTTAAGTTTATTCGATAAAGATTGGCGCACTATAATTGCAAATCCTGAAGGTGACATTGATGATTTGTTGAAACGGCAAGAATTGCATGTGTCTAAAGGAATGTTGCTTATCTATTTAGAGGCGAACAAAGTGGTATGTCATACGCTTGAGTCATGGGATTTAGATGATGAATTTGTCGATGAAGAATTTATCGACTTATGTATGTTTAAAGGGAAGGAACTTCATTGGCAATCGCGTATAACCAGATTGGATAGTGTGTCTAAACCATTTTTGATCAGTGCGTTGCGACTGGCTAAGAACAGTAAGCTCACACCGGTTGAGGGTCAAATTAATTATGAACGCCTTGACCAATGGATGTTGGAGTTAGATGAGCTTACCGATCGATTTAATGTACTCCAAAAACTGGAAATACATGCCGCGCGTCAAGCAATTGAAGTGGAAAAAGAGCATGAGGAAAAGGAAACAGTACCGGGTGCTGATTTAGAAACCCTATCAGAAAAAGTAAAACAGGAAGAAGAAGGCCCGCATATAGCAGCCTTTTTCGATCTTGACCGTACGTTGATCAAAGATTTTAGCGCCAAACGTTTCGTGACATCTCGCCTATTAAGCGGTAGAACAACTACTAAAGAACTTTTATCCCAATTAGCAACGGTATTGTTGTATTCGGTGGGTAACAGAGATTTTGAAATATTGACCAAGGTATCTGCTTTAGGCGTAAGAGGAATAAAAGAAAAAGAATTTGAAGCCTTGGGCAAAGCCATTTTTGAAGAGTATTTGGCAGAAACCATTTACCCGGAAGCCCGCAAATTAATCACATCGCATTTAGAAAAAGGACATCGCGTCGTAATCGTGTCGGCCGCTACTATTTATCAGGTGCAGCCATTTGCGAATGAATTAGGAGTGGAAGATGTTTTTTACACCAAAATGGAGGTAAAAAAAGGGCGTTTCACCGGGCAAATTGAAGAGATGTGCTGGGGAGAAGGTAAAGCCAAGGCTGGAAAGAGGTTCGCAAAAGAACACAAAATTGACCTTGCTAAGAGTTTCTTTTATACGGATAGTTTTGATGATTATCCGTTACTTGAAATAGTTGGAAACCCGGTAGCTACAAACCCCGATAACAGGTTGTCACAGGTTGCTTTTGAAAGTGGCTGGCCTATTTTACGCTTTGATGAAGTTGATGATCAACCGATTGTGAATAGGTTTCGAACCGGATTGGCTGCTGCAAGTATCTACCCCTCTGTGGTCAAAGGGTTGGTTCGTGGTGCAATGGCCATGTCACGGCAGGAAGCCATAAATACTACAGTTGCAAGTATTGGTGACCTCGGAACAAAATTTGCCGGATTAGATATTGCAGTCAAGGGGAAACAGAACTTAGAAGATTACAGACCTGCCGTTTTTTGTTTTAACCACCAAAGCTCTGCGGACTTTTTCATACTTTCTAAGTTACTAAGAAGAGATGTTACGGGTGTGGCTAAAAAGGAATTGGAAATGAGCCCAATGGGACCATTGTTTAAAGCTTTTGGAGCTATTTTTATCGACCGGTCAAATAAAGAAAAGGCCATAAAATCTTTAAATCATGCTGCCGAAGTACTAAAGGATGGAATGTCAGTGGCGATAGCTCCAGAGGGTACAAGAAGTGGCAGCAAAGAGCTAGGGGCTTTTAAAAAAGGAGCATTTCATTTAGCAATGAAAGCCGGCGTTCCAATGATTCCAATAGTCATTAAAAATGCCTACTTGGCACTACCAAAAGGTAGTTCGGTATTTAAACCGACACACATTGAAGTGGTAGTGCTTGATCCAGTAGATACATCCGAATGGAAACAGAAGAATGTTGATCAATATGTCGAAGAGGTGCGCAATTTATTTTTGAAAGAACTTGAACACTAAATATTATTAAATGAAACTAAAAGTTGCCATACTTGGTGGAGGTTCATGGGGAACTACGGTAGCATCGATTGTTGCAAAGAATGCTGAAGCGACGATTTGGGCTCGTAATCCTGAGACGGTAAAGGAGATCAACGAGCACCATACCAACAGCAAGTATTTACCGAATGCCCGATTAACCAGATCATTAAAAGCCACGAACTCCATTGAAGAGGCTGTGAAAAATGCTGATTTATTGGTCATGGGAATTCCTTCACAGAATTTTAGAAAAGTGATATTGGAGGCGAAATCACATATTCGGCCTTGGATACCGATCGTAAGTTTGGCAAAAGGCCTTGAGATCGGAACTAAAAAACGCATGACCGCCATTATAGAAGAAGAATTACCCGGCCATCCGGCTGGGGTACTAACAGGCCCCAATCTTGCGAAAGAAATACACTTCGGAAAGGCAGCGGCAGCCGTGATCGCTATGGTTGATGATACCATAGCAAAGGAACTCCAACCTGTTTTCAGCTCTGGTTTATTTCGTGTCTATACCAATGACGACGTCATAGGTTGTGAGCTCGGAGGCGCACTTAAAAATATTATGGCTATCGCCTCAGGTATGGGTGATGGTGCCAATGCGGGAGACAACACGCGCGCAGCAGTAATCACCAGGGGCTTATCAGAACTGACCCGTTTGGGCGTCGCTATGGGTGGAAAGCGTAGAACGTTCTCAGGTTTGGCCGGAATGGGTGACCTGGTGGCAACATGCTCCAGCGCGAAAAGTAGAAATCACCATGTCGGTTTTCAATTAGGACAAGGGAAAAGTCTCGACCAGATCATCGAAGAGATGAATGAAGTAGCTGAAGGAGTAAAAACGGCAAAAGTCGTGATGGAATTGGCAAAAGATTACGATGTGGAAATGCCTATTTCAACTGAAGTATACAAGGTGTTGTATGAGGGTAATACCGTAAATGATGCCTTTAGAGGCTTGCTTAAAATTGAAGTAGGTTCTGAGAAAGAACCCGGATAAATACTAAAATCATGGCTAAAAAAGCAGAACAAACAGCATCGTTTATGGTGCGTTTTAACCAAAGAATTTATGAGGAAGATGGTGAATCTAAAGTGCAATGGCGTGGACGCATCTCACATGTTCAGGATGGTGATGAGAAACGGTTCTCAGACGTTAATGATGCTTTGGAGTTTATGCAGCAAAAGTTATCAGAACTGACCAGCGAAGCTACTAAGGGTCAATCTTCGGAAGAGCAGGAGAACATTCTGCAAAAGAGCCTATCTATGTGGAAGACCATGAAAGCCGTTGCTCCACAAATGATTAAAGAGACCATCAAAGATCCTAAAAAGCAAATTTCGAATATTCAAGATCAACTACAAGACCAGCTCAGTAACATTGGTGAAGAAATTAGTGAAAAAGTACAGATTGACCAATGGCGCAATGCTTCAAGATCAGACTTCAAAAAAGTACAGGATTCTATTAGTCAGCTCAGCAGAGAAATTAAAAAACTCAATAGCAAAGTAGACGCTTTAAGCAAAAAGTAGTTGTTCGATGTCGCGGTCTCCCGAATTACAAGAATTAAAAGATTTTTATGAGAGGGCTGAATTGCGTATTCAGACTTTAGGGCAATTCAATGTATGGAGAAATGGTGAGAAAATTGCTGCCAAGCAGTGGGGACGGGATAAAACAGTACAATTGCTCCAGTATCTTATATCAAACCGTAAACGTCACGCCTTACACAAAGAAAAGATCATGGACCATCTTTGGGATGAAGGTGATGATCGTGATTTCAAAGTGGCATTACACGGGGTGAATAAAGCTTTGGAACCGGACCGGCCACCAAGAACAGAGCCTAAATACTTGATACGTCAAGGATTAAGTTATCAATTAGACATCGAGCGAGTTTGGATTGATGCTGATGCGCTGGAAAAATTAATCATCATCGGCAACGAATTTTTAGGTGCCGAAGTCGCGATAGCCAAAGAGGCCTACAAAAGTGCAATCGATCTTTATAAGGGGATGTACTTACCGAATCGCATCTATGAAGACTGGTCTTCTGAAGAACGTGAAAGAATCCAGCTACTCATTTTAGGAGCTTATATCACATTAGCTGAAATCACGCTAGATGAAAATCCATTAGAAAGCATTCGTTTATGTCAAAATGCACTGGCAATCGATCCTACCTGGGAAGATGCTTACAGAATACAAATGCAGGCATACCTGGCAAAGGGAAATCGCCCCCAAGCCATAAAAGCCTATCAAAAATGTGTTGACATACTTGATGAAGAATATGGTATTGATCCCCTACCGGAAACAAAGAAGTTGATCAAAGAAATAGAAGAAATCAGCTAACGAATTTCTGATTCTGAATAGATATTGGGCTCAAGATAAACTTCAGTAATAATCTGAGTCATGAAAACTTTTCTGTACCAAATTCTCATAGAATTTCACTTGAATTCATTCAAAAAGCTACGTTGCAACTCATTTGCAACTGGCAAGAAGTATGTTTGCACAGATTTTAATAATTGAAACAACTTTTAAAAAAATAATAAAGACATGGCAACAAAAGCAAAAAAAACAGTAAAGAACAAAGTTTTTAAAACAGTAGATACTGTAAAGGAAGTAGCTGCTAAAACAAATGATTTCGCTTTAAAAACCACTGAAGAAGTAGTGACTGAAATGATCAACGTGGCTTCGAAGTGGCAAACAGTTACTGCTAAAGCTGTAAAAGGTGGATTAAAAGTAGCGGATACACAACAAAACATGGTTTTTGATTCTTTAGAGACTGCTAAAGGTCACATCTTAAATGGTGTTAAAAGATCAAAAGCATTGTTTAGCAAGAACTAATTCAATAGTATTAGGTGGTTAAGTAAAAGGTCAGGTTCCCAAAGTGGTCTTGGCCTTTTTTTATTAGATAAAACCTTGATAAACATTCTTGTAACTCATTTGTAACTAAGCCTGTTTATCTTTGCACCATAAAATTTGACTAAAAACATAAAGAAAATATGATGACAGCAAAAAAAAGCAAAAAATCGAACAAATTAGAGAACGCAAAGAAGATCGTTAAGAAGATAAATAACGATTTGATAGATGCTTCTTTTAACGCTATTGAGACAACCGTTAAAACCGGCGAAAAATGGCAAAAGCTAACTTCTAAATTGATCAAAAAGGCGGAGCCTTTATCGAAACAACAGATCAATATGGTAGTTGACACGGCTGAAACCATCAAAGGTCAACTTGAGCAAGGCACCGATCGCTTAAAGAACTTAGTAGGATATGACCCTAAAATGATCGAACAGGCGAAACGAATGGTAACAGGCCACCCTTTAACTCAAAAAGCGGAAGAGACTGCTGAAAGAATCAAGAAAGAAGTTTCAAAAAACCCGTTGGTACAGAAAGCCGAAAAAATGGCTACTAAACTAAGGAAAGAGCTAAATGAGACTATCGAAGATGTAAAGGATAAAGTCGAGGATGTAGCTGAAGATGTAAAAGAAAAGGTTGAAGACGTTCAGGAAAAAGTTGAAAAGGTGATCAAACCTGAAACAAAAAAAACTCCTGTGAAAAAGAAAGCTGCTCCAAAAAAACCCGTAGCGAAAAAAGTGGCCGCAAAAAATGATCTTAAGGTCATTAAAGGTATTGGTCCTAAAATGGAAGCTACGTTAAACGCTGCTGGAATAACGTCTTACGCGGATGTGGCTAAAGCAACATTAAAAAGTGTTGAAAAGATATTGACTGATGCAGGTATGAATACCAAGATGTACAATCCTGCTCAATGGAAAGAGCAAGCGAAAGAATTGATTAAAAAATAGATTCAATAAAGATTAAAATTAGTTGAAGATGAAAACTACTGAAAAAGTAAAAAAGGCTTTTAAGAGCATCGATATTAGCAAAGCTTTTGCAACAACAAAAACAGCAATTAAAAACTCAAACGAATACGCTTTAATGACCGCTGATGAAGTAGTAGAAGAATCGTTACAAATTGCTGAGAAATGGCAAAAAGTGGCTCAAAAAGCCATTAACGGAGGATTTAGATTGGCTGATAATCAGCAAGATCTGATGTTTCAGGCGCTAAATGCCGTAAAGGGTCAATATTTCCATGGAAAGAAAAGGTTTAGAAAGCTTTTTGTATAATTCATTGTGAATTATTTAGGTTAGTTAGTTGAAAAGCCAAGCGAAAGCTTGGCTTTTTTATTGCAACCTTTATGTGATGAATTACACTTTTATCGAACAGCCAATAGCTCTTGTATTGGTAGTTTTTAGTTCTTTTCCACTTAGTAAGGCATCAACAGCATCTTCAACATATTTCGTTTTCACACCCGCCTCATTTCTTGAGCTGTCGTCTATAGCACCAATGTACTTCACGCGCAGACCCTCTTGTTCTTTATTCAGGATATATACGTGAGGAGTTCGGGTAGCCCCGTATTTAGGATATACCTTTTGTCCTTCATCAAATAAATATGGAAATGTGAATCCTTTCTCTTTAGCACGAACTTTCATGAGCTTAAAGCTGTCTCCAGGCTGTACATCAGGGTTGTTGGGGTTGATAGCAATAACCGGATACCCCTTCTCTTTGTATTTAGCGTCCAACGCGTTCAAACGGTCTTCATTTGCTACCGAATAAGGACAGGTATTACAGGTAAATACTATAATAAACCCTTTAGCATCCGTATAATCAGCTAGAGAAACCATCTTGCCATCAATATTTTTAAGCTTAAAGTCGTCGGCAATGTCACCTACTTTATAGCCTTTTCCAACAAGTGTAAAGGCCGAAAAAACGGTAATGAGTGCTACTAATAAAATTGTTTTTACATGTTTCATTTTGCTAAATTTTAGTGTTTTTAGTGAATTTTTCTACTTCGTCAAATAATTGTTCTTTTGTAAACGACTGCTCATAGAAAGCATGTTTGCTTTTGGTAAATATTAGCGTTGCCGGAATAGCCCCTGACCAGCTGGAGTCTACTTTGGGTATCCATTCATTTTCATTCGGGGCATCCAGTAAAATTACTTCTTGCTGTAATTGATATTTTTCTATAAAAGGAATTAATTTATCGTTCAATTTCTCAGGGAAATCCAAACTTACTAGCAAGATTTTAAGATTTTCATCCTCATAAGCATCGTCCAATTCTTGAAAATAAGGTAATTCTTTTACACATGGTTTGCACCAGGTGGCCCAGAAGTTCACCACATACGTTTTATCATCATTTGCTCTTAAGAAAGGTTCAAGTCCTTCAAAATCAACTACTTTAATCGATTTATTCACGATGCCGGAAGCCAGTTCTTCAGATTTTTTTTCTGCTTTACATGACATCGCGATAACAAAACAACTTAAAAAGAGGTTTCTTAACATACATCAATTTTGATTCTTGCTAAATTAAAAATTCAAGAAGTGAATTTCTATAATTTGTTAAAGTTTAACAGAATTATAACTATTTCATTATCAGATACTACAGCACATACTAATTGCTTGAAATTTGCGTTATACTTATTAGTTAGTTAGTTTATAAAAAAGGTTGGTCATGAAACAAAAATTACTTTTATTATTATTTACCCCACTTCTATTCTTCGCTCAAGGGCAAAATACTATTGCTCAAACTGAAGTAGAAAATGAGGTGGTAAAGGTCAAAGAAGCTAAAGAAAAGAAAGGCACAGTCAAAACACCGATGTGCGTAGAAGGAAATTGTGAAGAGGGCAAAGGGAAAATGCAATATAGAAGTGGTGTGTATGAAGGTGACTGGAAAGACGGTTTGCGTCATGGATACGGTAAATTTATTTGGGGCAATGGCGATACCTATTCTGGCTTATGGCTTGAAGATAAGCGCCATGGTCAGGGAACTTATGTTTGGCATGATGGATCTAAATATAAAGGAAACTACAGCCATGGTATTCGGAGTGGTTATGGTATTTACTACTATACAAATGGAACTATTTACGAAGGTACCTGGCAGAATAATTTAAAACACGGTATAGCGAATTTTTACTACAGAGAAAGTGTCAATATCGGTGGTAGATACCATAATAATGAGTACGTGAGTGGTACCGGAATTACGCAAGAATCGTATAAGTATAGGCCAAAAGAATAGAAAATGTAAGTTTTCTTATGGATTTACGACAATAGAACTGTAAATCACTTGATTTACAAATCTTTTTCATAGCAATTTCCCACCTTTTAACGAAGGTGGGTTTTTTATTTCGTCTTAAGGGCATCTGTGGGTTTTGGCACATAATGATGCTTACCACCTGCGAGATCATCATTGAAGGTAGTAGGAATCGTACCGGCTTCAGTTCTGTCATCCCAGGTCACATGTTCTGTTCCGTCATCGCGCTGCACCATTGTAATACAATCTTCAACAGGGCAAACCAAAGAACATAGGTTACAACCCACACAATTCTCTTCAATAATGCTCGGGATTCTGTTGGTTGAATCACCGGATAATGCAATTGCCTGATGTGCTCCGTCGTCACAAGCGATATAGCACAATTCACATCCCACACACTTATCTTTATTAATCTCGGCAACCACTTTATGCTTTAGATTGAGGTGCTTCCATTCGGTAACATTTGGAAGCGCTTTTCCAGCAAAATCATAAATGGTAGTATACCCCTTTTCTTCCATGAACTGCCGTAGACCGGCTTCCATTTCGCGAACAATGCCAAACCCGTAGTGCATTACCGCGGTACACACCTGAACAGAAGTAGCCCCTAAAAGAATAAACTCGACTACATCACGCCAGGTTTCAACACCGCCAATTCCGGAAATAGGTACTTTTGATATTTCAGGATGTTGCGCCAGTTCACGTATCATGTGCATGGCAATCGGTTTTACCGCCGGGCCGCAATAACCGCCATTGGTACCCTTTCCATCGACAATAGGTAATGGGGCATAGGTATCTAAATCGATACCAACAATGCTTTTAATGGTATTGATGAGTGAAATAGCATCAGTTCCACCCTGATAGGCAGCTAAACCGGGATCAGTAATTTCCGAAATATTAGGTGTTAACTTGGTAATTACGGGAATATTTGCTGCTTCAGACACCCACTCAACGATCGTTTTTAATACGGCAGGTTCTTGACCAACAGCAGAACCCATTCCTCGTTCACACATACCGTGAGGACATCCGAAATTCAATTCAATGCCATCAGCTCCCGCATTTTCAACATCTTTGATGATCTGTTGCCATTCGGCCCTGCTTTCAACCATTAGCGAAGCAATAACCGCATGATCTGGAAAGTACTTTTTTACTTCTTCAATTTCTCGAAGGTTATCTTCTAAAGGGCGATCGGTGATCAACTCTATATTATTGAAGCCCATCATACGGGTATTTCGATAGTTCACTGATCCATAGCGACTGGAGACATTTACTACAGGCACACCCAAGGTTTTCCAAACGGCGCCTCCCCAGCCGGCATCAAAGGCCTTCATAATCTGATAACCCGAATTTGTTGGTGGTGCAGAAGCCAGCCAAAATGGGTTAGGAGCCTTAATTCCCGCAAAATTTATTGATAAATCAATCATTTTTAATTTTTTTGTCGTTCCGTACCTGATGCGGAATCTATTAACCTTTAAATTTATAGACTGAGATCCTGAATCAATACTGAATCAAGTTCAGCACAGGGCCAAAGATGTCAACTTTATTCAAATAAATATTTAAATATACCTTGTGCAGCCATTTTTCCGTCATAAGCAGCATTGACTACCTCGGCACCGCCATTGATGGCATCTCCGCCGGCAAAATATTTTGGATTCGAAGTTTGAAACGAGTCATTGACCACAATTCTGGTTTTAGTATCGCTATCAAAATTGTCTATAAGCTGATAAAACTGTCCATTAGTATTATTCAATGTACTTACTCAATGAACCATGA
>JASJDL010000023.1 GCA_030065775.1 Flavobacteriaceae bacterium
TCTAATACCTACTAAAGCGTTGCTATATTCACTTAGAACTTTTACCCGCCAAAGCCGCAACCTGCAACTCGATGCGTTTTAATTCTCTCAATAAATCATTTTTATGCATTAGACCCCAAACATAGATCTTGATCATGCTAATGAACAATACGCTAAAGAGTCCTCCGGCGGCCCACTGTAAAAGCTCTTTGGTAACATCGGTATTAAAAAATTGTACGATGCAGTAAATAAAAAATACTAAAGCCAGTAGGCTCATAATATTCATAATAACTAATAACCAGCCTCCCTTGCCTTTGAATGTTCCCCAAATCTTTCCAAAAAGATTTAATTCATCCAACTCATCATAAAATTTTGCTTCTTCTTGTGTCAGTGTTTCCTTAATAATTTGATCTATTTCCTCACTATGATTTTTCATTTTTGTAGTGCTTTAAAATTGATTTTAATTTTTCTCGGGCGTAAAATAACCTCGACTTGACCGTACCTTGAGATAACCCTAAAATATTGCTGATCTCTAAAAGAGAATACTCTTCTATATAAAACAATCGTAGTACGCTTTGCTGATTTTTAGGCAAATTTTTAATTGCTTTCATAATAATTTCAGAATAATTGGTATCAGCACTAGGATCACCTTCAAGATCAGTTTTATTAGTTTCGTAGTATTCATTTATATCTTTTAAATCTTCATAATACCTTCTTAGTTTCTTGCTTCTCCTGGAGCTCTTTCTTAACATATCAATAGTTCTTCTGTTTACGATGCTCATGGCCCAACTTCCAAAGCTATTTGGGTCACTCAACGTATGCAGTTTCCTAAAGATTACTGACCAACTCTCTTGAACAACGTCCTTTGCCAGATCAATATCTTTCGTATACCAGTATGCTTGTTTGCAAAATCGCTGGTGCCAACGCTTCACTAGTAGTAAATGGGCCCGCCGATCGCCTCCCCTGCATTGGAGTACTAACAATCCGTCAAAAACTCTTTCGGTCGATTTCATGTTTCATGTAATAGACGAACAAATCTAGAAGAGGTTCAATATTCCAATAAAATTAACGAAACATTATTAGCTGTACTACTACCCTATGTGTTGGGCGATTACTATTTTTGCCGCATGGCCAGAAAAAACAGAAAACGATTTTTTGAACAATTAGAGGTAATTGATGCAGGCGCTAAAGGAAAAGCTATTGCCAAAGCACCTGACGGCAAAGTAATTTTTCTGTCAAATGCAGTGCCCGGTGACATCGTAGATGTACAGACCTTTAAAAAGCGTAAAGCGTACTACGAAGGAAAAGCTGTAACATTTCATACCTTATCAAATAAACGGACCGAACCTCAGTGTGAACATTTCGGCGTATGTGGAGGATGCAAATGGCAACACATGGGCTATGAACATCAGCTTTACTATAAACAGAAGGAAGTTACTAATAATTTAACCCGGATAGGTCATATAGACCTACCGGAAGTGGCACCCATTTTAGGATCAGAAAAACAGTACTACTATCGCAATAAGATGGAGTATTCTTTTAGCGATAACCGCTGGTTAACGCAAGAAGAAGTCGCTTCTGGCCAAGATGTGGGTGATAGAAACGCCCTAGGATTCCATATCCCCGGTATGTGGGACAAGATTCTGGACATCAAAAAATGCTATTTACAAGCGGAACCAAGCAATACGATCAGGCTGGCCATTAAAGCCTTTGCCATAAAAAATGAAATGGAGTTCTTTAATACTAGAAATCAAACAGGGTTTTTACGCACACTGATGATACGAACTTCATCTAACGGTGAATTGATGGTTTTAATACAATTTTTTAGAGAAGATGTTTTTAAACGTACGTCACTCTTGGAATTTCTAAAAACAGAATTTCCAGAAATCACTTCTCTTCAATATGTTATCAATTCAAAAGCTAATGATACCATTTATGATCAGGAAGTAATTTGCTATCATGGTCGTGACCATATTTTTGAAGAAATGGAAGGATTAGCATTCAAAATCAATGCTAAATCGTTTTACCAAACCAATTCAGAACAGGCTTACGAATTGTATAAAATCACTCGAGATTTTGCATCTCTTACGGGGCAAGAAACAGTTTATGATCTCTATACCGGTACAGGAACCATTGCTCAATTTATAGCAAAAAAAGCAAAGAAAGTCGTTGGTGTCGAGGCGGTACCCGATGCTATTGAAGCTGCTAAAGAAAATGCCAAACAAAACCAAATAATCAATACTGAATTCTATGTAGGAGATATGGCCAAAGTATTTGATGAGGCTTTTATCGCAAAACACGGAAAACCGGATGTTGTGATTACCGACCCCCCCCGAGACGGTATGCATAAAAAAGTAGTGGGACAACTACTCGACTTAGAGGCTCCAAAAATCGTCTATGTAAGTTGTAATTCAGCAACACAGGCACGTGATTTAGCTATTTTAGATCAAAAATATAAGGTTGTAAAATCGCAGGCTGTAGATATGTTTCCGCAGACACATCATGTAGAGAATGTTGTTTTATTAGAATTGCGTTAATTTGTAGTCGATGAAAAGAAGTCTCTTACTTATTGCACTTATCATTACCACGATTACAAGCTGCGAACGCGATGATATATGTATCGATGAAACCACCCCTAACTTAATCCTTAAATTTTTAGATGCCGCAGACGAGAACCTCACTAAGGGTGTAAGCGGATTGGAAATTGTATATCTGGAATCAGATTTCGATACCCTAAGTGGCACCGGCGATTCAATTTTTATTCCTTTAAGAATCGATAGCGACACCACAAAATACAAACTTACGAATCAAATCACTACAGATGATATTCGAGTGGATACAATTGTAGTGAGCTATGAACGCGAAGAAGTATTTGTTGGACGGGCATGTGGATTCAAAATGGTATTTAACAATATCAAAATAGAAAGTTCTACAACGAATTGGATTCAGGATATTGAAACTGTAGAAAATCCTCAAAATATTGAAAATGAAACGACAGCACATATTACTATTTCGCATTAGCATACTGCTATTTTGCTGTTCGGTTTCATTCGCCCAACAGGATACCGCTACCAAAGACAGTGTTATTAAAAATAAATATGGGTTGCGCGTAGGTGTCGACCTGTTCAATCCCACCGCTGCTATCGTTGAAGACCGGCGTAAAGGACTAGAACTCGTGGCTGATTACCGAATTAATAAAAAATGGTATGCGGCAGCCGAGTTGGGTTATCTAGAAAATAGGTCTGATTTAGACAATATCGATTTCACTACCGACGGACAATACATAAAACTTGGTGTAGATTATAATGCCTATGAGAACTGGCTCGATATGGAAAATGCTATTTATTTAGGTATTCGTTATGGGTTTAGCACCTTCTCGCATACCTTAAATGAGGGCATCATAAACGCCGACCCGATATTTGGTGAACTACCTGTATCGGCACCGCAAGAGTTTGATGGATTGAATGCACATTGGGCTGAATTGGTAGTAGGTGTCAAAGCCGAAATATTAAATAATCTGTATTTAGGCTTTAGCTTCAGTGGTAAACGAATGATCACCATGAAAGAAGCCAATAATTTTAAGAATCTATTTGTCCCTGGATTTAACAGGGTCTTCCTCAATGAATCAGGGTTTGGTTTTAACTATACACTGTCCTATTTAATTCCACTGTACAAAAAAGCCAAGTAAGTTTTTTTTGTAACTTTATATTTCCTAAAAATTGAATACTAGCATGAAAAATATACCCAGTGTTGATCTGTCTGATTTCTTATCGGATGATCCTGAAAGAAAGCAAAAATTTGTAAATGAGATTGGTAAAGCATACGAAGATATTGGCTTTGTGGCTTTGAAGGGACATTTTTTAAGTGATGACCTGGTTGAAAATTTATATTCAGAAATAAGAAAATTCTTTGCGTTGCCGGTAAAAACCAAGCGCAAATATGAGATTGAAGGCATCGGTGGTCAACGAGGCTATGTATCGTTTGGAAAAGAAAGTGCTAAAGGTAAAAAGGAAGGTGACCTGAAAGAATTCTGGCATTTCGGTCAATATGTGGAAAATGACCCGAAACTTGAAGCCGAATATCCAGCCAATGTTACTGTAGAAGAATTACCCGAATTTAATACTGTTGGGAAGGAAACTTATAAAATGCTTGAAAAAACAGGTGTCTATGTCTTGCGTGCACTTGCTTTATTTTTGGGTTTAGATGAACACTATTTTGACAGCTATGCGAAAAATGGTAATAGCATTTTACGGCCAATTCACTATCCACCCATAACATCTGAACCTAAAGATGCTGTTAGGGCCGCAGCACATGGCGATATTAATTTAATTACTTTATTGATGGGGGCACAAGGTAAAGGATTACAGGTGCAAAACCATAAAGGCGAATGGCTCGATGCGATTGCAGAACCTGATGAGTTGGTCATTAATGTTGGTGATATGCTGTCGCGCCACTCCAATAACCGCTTAAAGTCTACAATCCACCGAGTTGTAAATCCACCGCGTGAGAAATGGGGTACTTCACGTTATTCCATTCCTTTCTTTATGCATCCAATAAGCGAAATGCCGCTCAATTGTTTAGAAAATTGTATTGACGAAGAGCATCCTAAACTATATGATGACATTACAGCCGGTGAATTTCTAAATGAGCGACTGGTAGAGCTTGGTTTAATTAAAAAATAGATGGACTTAGAAGATCAGTTAAAGAAACTGTTCCCGAATCACGTTCCCGAAAAGGAAGAAATCAAAGAAGAGAAGAGTGATATCTGGCTACAGGAAGAACCTATTATTTGTAAATACGAAAAGCGTAAAGGAAAGCCCATTACAATTTTAGAAGGCTATACGGGTGCCGAGAGCGATTTTAAAAAATTAGCAAAAGAATTAAAAACAAGATTAAGCGTAGGCGGAAGTTTTAAGAATGATATGATTATCATTCAAGGTGATTATCGCGATAAGATCATGGCGATACTAAAAGAAAAAGGCTTTCATGTAAAACGGGTCGGGGGATGACAAAAAGAATAGCAGAATCTGAGTTGATCTTGAATCCCGATGGTAGTGTGTACCATCTAAAACTAAGGCCAGAAAATATTGCAAACACCATTATAACGGTTGGTGATCAAGCAAGGGTTTCACAGGTAACTCGATACTTTGATACTATAGACTTCTCAACTCAAAAAAGAGAGTTTAAAACTGAAACCGGCAGTTATAAGGGCAAGAGGATTACCGTGATCTCCACCGGAATAGGCCCTGATAATATCGATATCGTATTTAATGAGTTGGACGCACTAGTCAATATAGACCTTGAAACCCGTACCGCCAAAGAAGAACAAACTCCTCTCGACTTCATTCGAATTGGCACCTCAGGATCTATCCAGCAGGATATACCTGTAGATAGCTTTGTAATTTCTGAATATGGGCTTGGTTTGGATGGTATGATTTATTCCTACCATTGTGATCATATTCTTGAAAAAGATATAGACGAAGCCTTTATTAAACATGTTACATGGAATGATAGGAAAGCTAAACCTTATGTAGTAAAATGTAGCCCGAAGCTTAGGGACCAATTAAAGAGCAATAAAACATTTCTAGGTTGCACAGCAACGGCTGATGGATTTTACGGTCCTCAAGGAAGAATACTAAGATTACCAATTCAAGATAATCGACTTAACAATAAAATGGATGACTTCAATTATCAAGGCATACGTATTACCAACTTTGAAATGGAAACGGCTGCAATCTATGGTATGTCGAAATTATTAGGTCATAATGCCTTATCTATGAATGCTATTATCGCCAACCGTGCCAATGGTAATTTTAGCAAAGCACCCAGATTAGTCGTAGAAAAACTCATTAGGTATACTTTAAATAAGCTAGTTGCATAAATGAAGCAAATAAAAATTGGTGGCGTGCCGGAACACTTTAATCTGCCCTGGCATCTTGCAATTGAAACTAAAAAATTTGAGAAAAAAGGCATTGACCTTAAATGGGAAACTTTTCATGGAGGCACCGGAGCCATGTGTAAGGCCTTGCGGGAAGGCAGTATTGATGCTGCCATCATTCTCACAGAAGGCATTATAAAAGATATTATCAATGGCAACCCAAGTAAAATTGTGAAAGTTTATGTGGAATCTCCATTATTATGGGGAATTCATGTTGGGGCAAAATCAAATTTCAAAACGGTTGAAGATTTACGCAATGCGAAAATAGCTATCAGCCGCTATGGATCGGGGTCACAGCTCATGGCTATTGTCAATGCACATAATAACGGTTTTGATATAGATCATTTAAAATATGAGGTGGTAAAAAATCTGGATGGAGGTATTCAAGCACTTACGCAGGGCACTGCTGATTATTTCATGTGGGAACATTTTACCACCAAACCTTATGTAGATAAAGGTATCTTTAGAAGAGTAGACAATGTAGAAACACCATGGCCTTGCTTTGTCATAGCAGTGAGGGATGAACTATTAGAAAACGATATGGAAGCTGTTCAAGGACTTATTAAAGTAATTAATAAGCAATTAAAAGAATTTGAGAATCCGCTGAACGTCGCTGGCCTTGATCAATTATTTGCAGAACGCTACGAACAAAAAATAGAGGATATAAGGGCCTGGCTTTCTATTACGAAATGGAATCGAAAGAAGTCTATTTCAAAAAAATTAATTAATAAAATACAAAATAAATTGGTCGCCTTTCGCGTTATTGAGCAAGACGTTCATTATAAACATCTGATTAAAAAGGTTTTCTAACTAAAAATCTGTAGTCATGAAACGAAATTTATTTTTTGTAATTTTTGTTATTGCTATGGCTTTACTATTAATATCATGCGGAGGTACACATCAGTGTTCTTATGCAGAAAACGAAAAGACTAACCCTAACCCTGATGAAGTTATGATAGTAGTTGATGCTGTTGTAACCGAATAATTAATTAATCAACAACCAACCGTAAAACCGTTCTATCTTCGATAGTGCGGTTTTTTATTGTCTTGGTAAAAACACCTCTGCCATCATGCATCGGGCACTTCCACCTCCACAAGCTTCGATTGTATTTAAAGAGCTTGATAAAATTTCACAATGTTCTTCTATAGCGGTAATCTGCTCCGCAGTCAAACTGTCGTAGGCGGCTTGGCTCATAATTAAATAACGCTTTTCATTAGTTCCCTTGACCTGCAGCATATTGCCCGCAAAATTAGTCACCTGGTCTTCGGTGATTGCAATAATCTCTTTACCCGAATCTTTTAAATACTTGATGACGCTTTTACGTTCTTTTTTATCATCTATACAGTCCAAACAAATCACAGCGAAGTTTTCTGCCAGACACATCATAACATTGGTATGATAAATTGCTTTACGTTCGCCATCAACGCTTTGATTGGCAGTGAAAACAACCGGTGTATATTCGAAATCCTCACAAAATTCGACAAATAAATCTTCATCGGCACGGGGTGATAAGGCACAATAGGCAATACGATTGACGCGATCGAGTACAACACTACCTGTGCCTTCCAGATAAATATTATTCTCTTCGGCCGAAGTATAGTCTATGATATTATCAATAATGTAGCCATGTTCTTCGAGTTCATCAAGTATATCTTCCCTTCGTTCTAAGCGACGGTTTTTTGCAAACATAGGATACAAACCTACATTGCCATTTTGGTGAAATGACACCCAGTTATTGGGAAATATGGAGTCTGGGGTATCGTGTTCGGTAGTATCACTAACAACAATCACATTTACCCCAATCGACCGTAACTTAGTTACATAACTATCGAATTCTTGTTGAGCTTTTGCATTAATCGTTTCAGGCAGTAAATTATCAAGTTCTCTTTGATAGTAATTGTTAACCGCTGTCTGTTCATTCATCCTAAAGCTTACAGGACGGATCATTAGTATAGTATTCGTGGTTTGTTGCATTTAAAGGTTAAAATTTGCACCTCAAAATTAGAGGTTTTAAAACTGAAATCAACTGATTTTATAAAAAAGTGGAGCTATTTAGTCCCTTATCAATGGCATTGTAGAACAGCGTAGTAAACCTTCTTGTTTCGCAATTTCAGCATAGGGGACTTCTTCAACCGTAAGTCCTTGTTCCCGAAGCCAGGTATTTAAACGTGTAAAGTTCTTTTCTGAAATGACCACGTCAGGAGAAATGGAAAAGACATTGCTATTCATATGGTACATTTCATCTTTAGTAATTTCGAATATATTTTCTTTACCAAAAAGACGTACTAACCATTCGTATTCTTCCTCGATAAGAAATCCATTCTTATGAAGAATAGCCTTGTCTTCACCCACCGGTTGAAAACAACAGTCTAAATGTAAGGCATTCTCCTTAGCGTTCGTATTACTTTTTCGAAGTTCGAAAGCTTTGACTTTTTTATGTGGAAATAGATCACTTATGGCTTCTACGGCCTCTTTATTCGTCCTGGCGGTGATATAATCTGGATAATCTTCGCCAGTATAGGTACCGATAAAAATATAGTCATTCCATGGCATCACGTCACCACCTTCGACATGGCATTCTTCAGGTAGTATGATTCGGTCTTTATCTTCAATGATATTCCATAGGTATCGTATGGCTTCAATCTCACGATCTCTATCGGGCAAAATATTTGATTTAATAATTTTGTCATCGATTACAAATGCTATATCGCGAGCAAATATCTGGTTGCAATCTTCGATCACATTGGGGCGAAAAACAGTGACCTCATATTTTTTAAAAACGGCTTCCACCGCTTCCATTTCTTTGATCATATCTGCTTCGACAGGATAGGTTCCAGCGAGCACGTGTTCCCTACTCTTCGGATCATAGCATTCTTCCGGTTTAGGAGTTGGCCCACAACTTTCTGCTGTTCCTAAGACTACAGCGCGCAATCTTGAAGTTTCGTTCTGTATATTGAGTTTTAACATAAAAACATAAAAAAGCTTCATTAAAAAATTCATGAAGCTTTCGTTGTATTTAGAAATTTATCTTTTATCGAGGTCCTTAAATTCGCGATGATTTTCACCGATGTAGATCTGGCGTGGACGGCCTATAGGCTCTTTACGCATACGCATTTCACGCCATTGTGCTATCCAACCCGGTAAACGACCTAAAGCAAACATTACTGTAAACATTTCTACCGGAATGCCCATAGCACGATAGATAATACCTGAATAAAAATCTACATTCGGATATAATTTTCGTTTCACAAAGTATTCATCGATTAAAGCCTCTTGCTCTAAACCTTTGGCAATCTCTAAGATTGGATCTTCAACGCCCAAATCGCCCAATACCTCATCAGCCGCTTTCTTGATAATTCGCGCACGAGGATCAAAATTCTTATACACTCTATGCCCAAACCCCATCAATCGGAACGGGTCTTCTTTGTCTTTTGCTTTAGCCATATATTTTTTCGTATCGCCACCATCTTCTTTTATGGCTTCAAGCATTTCTAATACCGCTTGGTTGGCACCTCCGTGCAATGGCCCCCAAAGTGCAGAAATTCCAGCTGAAATCGAAGCAAATAATCCGGCATGTGAAGAGCCTACAATACGTACAGTAGACGTCGAACAGTTTTGTTCATGATCAGCATGCAAGATCAACAATTTATCTAAGGCATCCACCAACACTGGATTCTGAACATATTCCTGATTTGGTTGGTGAAACATCATCTTCAGGATGTTTTCAACATAACCCAATGAATTATCAGCATAACCAAGTGGTAAACCTAAGCGGCGACGCATCGTCCACGCTACTAAAATTGGAATTTTACCTAACAGCTTCACAATAGCATTGTACATAGCTTCTTCTGAAGACACATCAACTGCAGATGGATTAAATGCTGTCAAAGCACTTGTCAACGACGATAAAACACCCATCGGATGTGCTGTTCTTGGGAAGCTTTCCAGTATCTTTTTCAAATCTTCATCAACAACCGACTTTTCTTTAATATCAGCATGAAACTTTTCTAGTTGTTCTTTATTTGGTAATTCCCCAAAGATCAATGCGTAGGCAACTTCTAAGAAATCGGCTTTTTCGGCCAGGTCTTCAATGGCATAACCTCGGTAACGTAAAATTCCTTTTTCACCATCTAAAAAGGTAATGGCACTCTCACAAGAACCGGTATTTTTATATCCGGGGTCAATTGTAATGACGCCACCTGTGCCTCCCCGAAGCGATTTAATATCAATAGCGACTTCATTTTCTGTTCCTTTTATCAAAGGAAATTCATACTTTTCACCATTGACTTCAAAAGTTGCTGTATCTGACATATATCTAAGATTATTTGTTAATTTGAACGAATGCGAATTTACGAATTTATCGTCGGTTTTTAAAGAGAAGAATGCTAGTATTCTATGATTAAACCATAAATTTTATGAAATTATAAAAAAAGGACAACCGCTCATACGATTGTCCTTTCTATTTTCCTTTTCGAGGAAGTTTATTGTGATACTTTAAATGCCTTTTCCTGAGGATAGTAAGCTATATCAGACAATTGTTCTTCAATGCGCAATAGTTGATTGTATTTGGCCATTCTATCTGATCGTGAAGCAGAACCGGTCTTGATCTGTCCGGTATTCAAAGCTACTGCTAAATCGGCGATCGTATTATCTTCAGTTTCACCAGAACGATGACTCATCACAGAAGTATATCCTGCATTGTGCGCCATATTTACGGCTGCAATGGTTTCAGTGAGTGTACCAATCTGATTGACCTTGATAAGTATTGAATTCGCTATACCATTTTCAATACCACGAGACAATCTGTCTACATTGGTTACGAAGAGGTCGTCACCCACTAATTGCACTTTATCTCCGACTTTCTCGGTCAATGATTTCCAGCCGTCCCAGTCATTTTCGTCCATACCGTCTTCTATAGATATGATAGGATATTGCTCACATAAATCTGCCAAGTATTGTGCCTGTTCCTCGCTCGTGCGTATTTTTCCTTTAGCCCCCTCAAATTTGGTGTAGTCATATTTTCCATCTACGTAAAATTCGGCTGAAGCACAATCTAAAGCAATCATCACCTCATCTCCTAATTTATAGCCAGCATTACCCACCGCTTTAGCAATAGTATCCAATGCATCTTCGGTACCATCTAAGGTTGGAGCGAATCCGCCCTCATCACCAACGGCAGTAGATAAATTTCTATCATGCAATACTTTTTTGAGGTTATGAAAGATCTCAGAACCCATCTGCATGGCATGGGCAAAGTTTGTAGCTTTTACCGGCATCACCATAAATTCCTGGAAGGCGATTGGCGCATCAGAATGGGAACCTCCATTGATGATATTCATCATTGGAACCGGTAAGGTATTGGCCGAGACGCCACCAACATATCGGTATAATGGCATTCCTAATTCATTGGCTGCTGCTTTAGCGCATGCTAAAGAAACACCCAGAATCGCATTGGCTCCTAAATCTGATTTATTTGGAGTTCCATCCAAATCAATCATGACCTGGTCAATGGTATTTTGTTCAAAAACTGAAGTTCCAAGTAATTCTTGTGCAATCTGAGAATTGACATTATCAACTGCTTTTTGCACACCTTTACCCATATAATTTTCGCCGCCATCACGTAATTCTACGGCTTCATGTTCACCGGTAGAAGCCCCTGATGGTACTGCCGCACGTCCTAAAACGCCATTTTCTGTTACTACATCTACTTCAACAGTTGGGTTGCCCCGCGAATCAAAAATTTGGCGGGCATGTATATCAACAATTATACTCATTCTTATTTTTTTTTATGGTTTGCTTATCTAGTAAGTTTCACAAATTTATGAAATGTCTGACTCATTCTGACCTATTAATACATACAATCGCGAAAACGTTTTCAAGTAACTGTTGAAATAGTTATAAATAAAAAAACCCACTCGCTAAAGTGGGTCCATTGCTATGAAAAAGATGTAGTCTTAAAACTACCCTTCAAAAGTAGGGAATATGAAATCACAAAAGTGAAATCTTCGATGGAAAGGTCATTTCCTGTGTTGAATGGTGAAGATTCATCTTTAAATAGAAATTCCTGAGCGCTGTGTCACTAAGAAGTGCTCACAGCACTGGATTTGTTCTTCTTAATGTTCACTATAAACTGATCGAACAAGTATTCTGCATCATGCGGACCCGGGCTTGCCTCGGGGTGGTATTGCACAGAAAAACAGTTCTTGCCTTTTAACCTGATACCGGCAACCGTGTGATCATTGAGGTGCACATGTGTGATCTCAACGTTCGGATTCGCTTCTGTTTCTTCTCTATTGATGGCAAAGCCATGATTTTGCGAAGTGATTTCACCTTTACCAGTAAGCATATTCTTTACGGGGTGATTTATACCACGATGCCCATTATGCATTTTATAGGTTGAAATGCCCTGTGATAATGCGATTACCTGATGCCCCAAACAAATACCAAATACCGGTAAGTCCCTTTCAATGATCTCTTTGGCAACAGCCTGTGCATTTTCTAAAGGTTCTGGGTCACCAGGACCATTAGATAGGAAATATCCATCGGGATTCCAAGCCTGCATTTCTTCGAAGGAGGTATCATATGGGAATACTTTGATATAAGCACCTCGTTTTGCTAGGTTTCTTAAAATATTCTTTTTGATCCCTAAATCTAAAGCGGCGACTCTGTAAGAAGCATTTTCATTACCAAAAAAGTAAGGTTCTTTGGTGGAAACCTTTGAGGCCAGCTCTAAACCGTTCATATCTGGCACCTTCGCCAGTTGTGATTTCAGGCTGTCAATATCTTCTGTATCAGTAGAAATGATAGCGTTCATAGCGCCATTTTCACGAATATAACTCACCAAGGCTCGTGTATCAACATCAGATACTGCGATCAACTTGTGCTTTTCAAGCCATTCTTCTAATGAGCCGCTCGAATTTGGGCGTGAATGAATAAAGCTAAAGTTTTTTACTATCAGACCGGCGATCTTAATACTATCAGATTCTACTTCTTCATCATTTACACCATAGTTACCAATATGCGCATTGGTGGCTATCATGATTTGTCCGAAATAGGATGGGTCGGTAAAAATTTCCTGGTATCCGGTCATACCAGTGTTAAAACATATCTCACCCGTAGTTGTACCTTCAATTCCGACAGATTTACCTTCAAAAATAGTTCCGTCGGCTAATAAAATAATTGCTTTTTTTCTGGATTGATACTGCATTAGTCAAAAAAGTTTGACAAAAGTAACATAAAAAAGAACAAACTGCAATCATCTATGGTCTTTACACTAAATGTTTATTAACATTTAAATGGTATCGTACCATTTGAAAATCTCAATTATAAGTTTTTGTCTTTTGAAAGAAAGCCGTTTATCATTTATGAATTTTTGTAACGTACTTTGCCTATCCTTTTATTTTACTCGCATTGTTTTTGGAGGGATTTATAAAGGCTACAAAATCTCTGATGCTCTGACTGATGCTCAGGGCATCATTTCTAGCCGGCACCGAAGTCGATAAACGAAATAAAAAAAGGACAAACTCATCAAAGTTTATCCTTTTTCCCAAATGCGTATTTACATTTTTATTCTTCCTCTTCAGTGGCTTTCGTTTCAGCCGCCGGTGGTGTTGCAACAGCTTCAGCTTTCTTACCGCCTCTTCTTCTTCTGCGTGTTGTCTTTTTCTTCCCTTTAGGGTTATACACTTCATTGTAGTCTACCAATTCCAACATAGCCATATCTGCATTATCACCTAATCTATTTCCTAATTTGATGATTCGTACATAACCACCCGGTCTATCAGCCACCTTTGTAGAAATTTCTCTGAACAATTCTGTCACTGCATGCTTGTTACGTAAATATCCAAATACAATTCTACGATTGTGCGTAGTATCTTCTTTAGACTTGGTAATTAACGGTTCTACAAACTGACGTACTGCTTTTGCTTTAGCAACGGTTGTATTGATACGCTTGTGCTCAATTAATGAACACGCCATATTTGCCAACATTGCTCTCCTATGCGCGGTTTTTCTACTTAAATGATTAAATTTCTTTCCGTGTCTCATCGTTCACTATTTTTAAAAAGTTTAAACAAAATGTCTAAACTATTCTTTGTCTAATTTATATTTACTTAAATCCATACCGAAAGTCAATCCTTTATTCGCCACTAACTCATCTAATTCAGTTAATGATTTCTTACCAAAGTTTCTGAATTTCATTAAGTCGTTCTTGTTAAATGATACCAAGTCTCCTAGGGTATCAACTTCTGCTGCTTTCAAACAATTCAATGCTCTTACAGAAAGATCCATATCGATCAATCTGGTCTTCAGCAATTGTCTCATGTGCAATGATTCCTCATCATAAGATTCTGTTTGTGCGATCTCATCCGCTTCAAGCGTAATACGCTCATCAGAGAATAGCATGAAGTGGTGTATCAATATTTTAGCAGCCTCGGTCAAAGCATCTTTAGGATTGATTGAGCCATCAGTAATGATATCAAATACTAACTTTTCGTAGTCAGTTTTCTGCTCTACACGATAATTTTCGACAGCGTACTTTACGTTTTTAATCGGTGTGTAAATAGCATCTGTAAAGATCGTTCCTAAAGGCGCATTCGCTTTTTTGTTATCTTCAGATAAAACAAAGCCTCTGCCTTTCTCAATAGTGATCTCCATATCTAACTTCACAGATTTTTCCATATTACAAATCACCAATTCCGGGTTCAACACCTGGAATCCTGAAATAAAATTCTGGAAATCTCCGGCAGTCAATTGCTCCTGTCCACTCACCGATATCGCTACCGTTTCATTTTCAGATTCTTCTATTTGCTGCTTAAAACGAACCTGTTTTAAGTTTAAGATTATTTCGGTTACGTCTTCTACGATTCCTTTAATAGTCGAAAATTCGTGCTCAACGCCTTCAATTCTAACAGAAGTAATTGCATATCCCTCTAAAGAAGATAATAGCACTCTGCGAAGCGCATTACCAATTGTTAAACCATAACCCGGTTCTAGAGGTCTGAATTCAAATCTACCTTCAAAATCGGTAGATTCAATCATAATTACTTTATCTGGTTTTTGAAAATTTAATATTGCCATATGATTTTTCTTCGTTTTAATTGTTATCTGGTTGCGCGGTCTATAAGTGTGAAGAAATACGAATAAACCCTTTGGCCAAATACCAATGTGGTTAATTTATTATTTAGAATACAATTCTACAATGAACTGCTCATTAATGTTTTCTGGAATCTGAATTCTTTCTGGTGTAGTTACAAATGTTCCTTCCATTTTATCACCGTTCCAATTCAACCATTCGTAAACACTGCTATTGTTAGCCAATGAACTTTCAATTGCAGTTAAAGATTTTGATTTCTCTCTTACTCCAACAACGTCACCGGCCTTTAATTGGTAAGAAGGAATGTTAACGATCTCACCATTTACTGTTATATGACGGTGAGATACTAATTGACGCGCTCCTCTACGTGAAGGGGAAATACCCATTCTAAATACCACATTGTCAAGACGAGATTCACATAATTGTAAAAGAATCTCACCCGTAATGCCTTTACTACGTGAAGCTTTGTCAAATAAGTTTCTAAATTGACGCTCTAAAATACCGTAGGTATATTTTGCTTTTTGCTTTTCCATTAATTGAACAGCATATTCAGATTTTTTAGCTCTACGCTTGTTATTTCCATGCTGTCCTGGAGGATAATTTCTTTTTTCAAAAGACTTATCATCTCCAAAAATTGCTTCGCCGAATTTACGAGCAATCTTAGTTTTTGGTCCTGTATATCTTGCCATTTCTATTGATTTATGAAAGGGATTATGAATTAAGGCTTCCTCCTTCGATAATCTTGATTCCTTTCTTCTTTAAAATTAAATTGATTAAACTCTTCTTCTTTTTGGAGGGCGACATCCGTTGTGAGGCATTGGGGTTACATCAATAATCTCCGTCACCTCGATACCTGCATTGTGGATCGTTCTGATGGCAGATTCTCTACCGTTACCCGGGCCTTTTACATAAACTTTTACTTTACGTAAACCAGCCTCTAATGCTACCGCAGCACAATCTTCAGCGGCCATTTGCGCAGCATAAGGTGTGTTCTTTTTAGATCCTCTAAATCCTTGTTTACCTGCAGATGACCAAGCTATTACATCTCCTTTTTTATTTGTTAAAGAAATAATGATGTTATTGAATGAAGCAGTGATATGTGCTTCACCTATTGCGTCTACTATTACTTTACGTTTTTTTGAACTTGACTTTGCCATATTTTTTAGTTTCTAGTTGTTAGTTTTTAGTTGTTAGAATCCTAAACATTGCTATTTCAAACAGATTCATCTAACTGCTAAATACTAATGACTAATGTCTTACTTATTATTTGGTTGCTTTTTTCTTATTTGCAACAGTTTTTCTCTTACCTTTTCTTGTTCTCGAGTTGTTCTTAGTTCGTTGACCTCTCAATGGTAGGCCCGCTCTGTGACGAATACCTCTGTAACAACCAATGTCCATTAATCGCTTAATGTTCAATTGGGTTTCAGAACGCAATTCACCTTCAATAGTATAAGAACCTACTTGTTCACGGATTCTTCCAATTTCATCATCAGACCAATCTTGAACCTTAGTACTTTCATCAACTTTAGCATTGGCCAAAATCTCTTTAGCCCTGCTTCTACCAATACCATAGATATAGGTCAATGAAACAACTCCTCTTTTTTGTTTAGGTACGTCAATTCCTGCTATTCTTGCCATAATTATCCTTGTCTTTGTTTAAATCTAGGATTCTTTTTGTTGATTACATATAATCTGCCTTTTCTACGTACAATTTTGCACTCGGCACTTCTCTTTTTTACTGATGCTCTAACTTTCATCGTTGTATTTTTTATCGATTAAAAATCGTTAGTATCTATATGTTATTCGAGCCTTGGTTAAATCATATGGGCTCATTTATAATTTTACTTTATCACCCGGTAGTAATTTTATATAATGCATACGCATTTTACCAGAGATATGGGCAGTAACAATATGACCATTTTCAAGTTCTACACGGAACATGGCATTTGATAATGCTTCACTGATCGTTCCGTCTTGTTCTATTGCTTGTTGTTTTGCCATAATTATGCTACTGATTTTCTTTTAGTTCCGGTTTTCATCAAACCATCATAATGACGGTTTAACAAGTAAGAATTAATTTGCTGAATGGTATCGATTGCAACTCCAACCATAATCAACAATGATGTTCCACCATAAAACATAGCCCAACCCGGCTGCACACCTGCCTTAACAATCAGAGCCGGTAAAATGGCCAAGAATGCTAAGAATAATGATCCGGGTAATGTTATGCGTGATAAGATCGTATCTAAATAGTCTGCTGTTTCTTTACCAGGACGAATACCGGGTAAGAATCCACCACTACGTTTTAAATCATCTGCCATTTTATTGGTAGGTATGGTGATCGCTGTATAGAAATAGCTAAATATGATAATCAATATTGCAAATACCACATTATACCACAATCCGAACATATCTATGAACTCAGTACCAATTGCCTTCAACGTTTCATTTTCTGCTTTGGCTAATAAGCTAGGTACAAACATCAAGGCCTGTGCAAAAATAATCGGCATTACACCAGACGCATTCACTTTTAAAGGAATGTATTGTCTTGCTCCTGCAATATTACCTGCATTACCGGCAACAGTTCTTCTAGCGTATTGAACGGCAATTCTTCTAACAGCGGTAACCAAAAGCACACATGCCAATATCACCACTAACCAAACCACAACTTCAATAAATACCATCAACAACCCACCATTACCCTGGGTAACTCTAGACGAGAACTCTTGCATAAATGTAGACGGGAAAGTCGCAATAATACCGATCATAATTAGCAATGAGATACCATTACCAATTCCTTTATCGGTGATCTTTTCACCTAACCACATTGCAAAGATGGTTCCAGCCGTTAACAGAATAATAGAGGATATCCAGAACATAGGACCGTTACCTAATAAAAAGGCACTTTGTGGAATACCCAAAGTAGGTAAACTCACAATGTATGTTGGTGCTTGTATAATCAAAATCCCAACTGTTAGCCAGCGTGTAATTTGTGTAATCTTCTTTTGACCACTCGCTCCTTCTTTTTGCAGCTTCTGTAAATATGGAACTGCGATTCCCATTAACTGAACCACAATAGACGCAGAGATATATGGCATAATACCTAAAGCCATTACAGAAGCCTGTGCAAAGGCACCTCCTGTAAAAGCATTCAACAATCCTAAAATATTGTTGTCTTGAGTGGTATTCTGAAGGCCGGAAAGTTGTGTAGGATCAATACCAGGTAATGGTACCTGCGCCGCTAAACGGTACACTACCATTAATCCTAAGGTAAGAATGATCTTATTTCTAAGCTCTTCAATCTTCCAGATATCTTGTATAGTACTTATAAAATTCTTCATGTACTTTTCTACGTATTAAAGGGCAACAGCTTCACCGCCCGCTTTTTCAATCGCAGCCTTGGCTGTAGCAGTAAATTTGTGAACTGACACATTTAATTTAGCCTTTAACTCTCCTCTACCTAAGATCTTTACTAAATCATTTTTACGGGCTAATCTGTTTTCTACAAGAATAGCCATATCAACAGTATCTTTAATTCTACCGTTGTCTACCATTTCTTGTAGTTTGTCTAAGTTGATCCCAACATATTCCTTACGGTTGATATTCGTAAAACCGAACTTAGGTACACGTCGCTGCAATGGCATTTGACCTCCTTCAAAACCAATTTTCTTAGAATAACCTGAACGTGATTTAGCACCTTTATGACCTCTTGTAGCAGTACCACCTTTTCCAGAACCTTGGCCACGACCAATTCTCTTTCCTTGATTTTTTACTGAACCTGCTGCAGGCTTTAAGTTATTTAATTCCATAACTCTATATTATTAAGCTTCTTCTACAGAAACTAAGTGTTTAACTTTATTTACCATTCCTACAATTGTAGGTGTAGCATCGTGCTCTACTACTTGATTTAACTTGCGTAAACCTAGAGCTTCCAATGTTCTCTTCTGATCTTGAGGACGATTGATTTTGCTACGAATTTGCTTTACTCTAATTTTTTTCATCGTAATCGCTCTATTTATCCGTTAAATACTTTTTCTAAAGAAATTCCTCGCTGTCTTGCAATTGTATTTGCGTCACGTAATTGTAATAAAGCATCAAAAGTAGCTTTCACTACATTATGAGGATTTGAAGAACCTTGCGATTTTGACAATACATCATGTACTCCTACTGATTCCAAAACTGCACGTACCGCACCACCGGCGATAACTCCGGTACCATGAGATGCAGGCTTTAAAAATACTTTTGCACCACCATATTTACCTTTTTGTTCATGTGGTAATGTATGATTGATGATAGGAATTCTTATCAAATTCTTCTTAGCGTCCTCGATTGCCTTAGCAATTGCAGAAGCAACATCTTTAGATTTACCAAGACCATGTCCAACAACGCCATTTTCGTTACCCACTACAACAATAGCAGAAAAACCAAATGCTCTACCACCCTTTGTAACCTTTGTAACTCTTTGTACGCCTACCAAGTGATCTTTTAATTCTAAACCACTAGGTTTTACTCTTTCAACGTTTCCGTATTTCTGATACATAATCTTTAATTAAAATTTTAAACCTGCTTCTCTTGCTCCGTCAGCCAATGCCTTAACTCTACCGTGATATAAATATCCGTTTCTGTCAAAAGCAACACTCTCTATGCCAGCTTTAGTAGCTTTTTCAGCCAATGCTTTACCAACATTTGCAGCAACTTCTATTTTTGTTCCTTTGGTATCGATTCCTTTTTCTCTTGATGAAACGGCAACTAATGTTTTACCATTTACATCATCGATTAATTGTGCGTCGATTCCTTTATTACTTCTAAACACAGACAATCTCGGTCTGGCCTCTGTTCCAGATACAATTTTTCGTATTCTGTGTTTTATACGTTGTCTTCTTTCAAGCTTTGATAATGCCATAATACCTGTTTATTATGCAGATTTACCTGCTTTTCTTCTAATTTCTTCTCCTACAAACTTGATTCCTTTTCCTTTGTAAGGCTCTGGCTTACGAAACGAACGAATCTTCGCTGCTACTTGCCCTACTAATTGTTTATCATGGGAAGTCAGTTTTACTATAGGATTCTTACCTTTTTCAGAAATTGTTTCTACTTTCACTTCAGGAGCTAAGTCTAATACAATATTGTGAGAGAAACCTAAAGCCAAATCTAATTTTTGACCTTGATTGTTTGCTCTGTAACCAACACCAACCAACTCTAACTCTTTAGTAAACCCTTTCGAAACACCTTCAACCATATTATTGACCAAAGCTCTGTACAAACCGTGCTTTGCTTTATGATCTTTTGCCTCAGATGGACGCTCTAATGTTAGAACACCCTCTTCGATCTTTACGTTAATATCTTTTATCTCTTGAGATAACTCTCCTAATTTTCCCTTTGCAGTAAGTACCCCGTTGTTAAATTCAACAGTAACACCTTCTGGAATTGAAATTGGAGCTTTTCCTATTCTTGACATCTCTTTCTACTTTTTAATAAACGTAACATAAAACTTCACCACCAACGTTTTCCTGACGTGCTTTCTTGTTCGTCATTACACCTTTAGATGTAGAAACAATAGCAATACCAAGACCATTTAATACTCTAGGCATTTCAGAAGAACTAACGTACTTACGTAAACCTGGCTTACTTACACGTTCGATTTTTCTCATTACAGGTTGCTTCGTTTGTTTATCGTACTTCAAAGCAATCTTAATAGAGTCTTGCACCTTGTTCTCTTCGAACTTATAGCTTAAGATATAACCTTGATCGAATAAGATCTTGGTCATTTCTTTCTTCAAGTTAGAAGCCGGTATTTCAACCACTCTATGTCCTGCACTTGCAGCATTTCTAATTCTTGTTAGATAATCTGCGATAGGATCTGTATACATATATAATAATTTGCGGTTTTGGTTTTTAGTCGTCTCGTTTATTTTACAGATACTTATCTGTGACCACTAAACCTGAAACCAATTAATAAATTCTTACCAACTGGCTTTTTTAACACCAGGGATCAATCCTTGGTTCGCCATTTCACGAAAGGTCACACGCGAAATACCAAACTGTCTCATGTAACCTTTTGGTCTACCGGTCAACTTGCAGCGATTGTGCATACGAACCGGAGATGCATTTTTTGGTAACTTTTGCAATGCTTCGTAATCACCTGCTTCTTTTAAAGCTTTGCGTTTCTCAGCATATTTAGCTACAGTTTTTGCTCTTTTTACTTCTCGAGCTTTCATTGATTCTTTAGCCATCTCTTAATTCTTTTTAAATGGTAAACCTAATTCGTGTAATAATGATTTTGCCTCTTTATCAGTAGTTGCAGAAGTAACAAACGTGATATCCATACCACTGATTTTGTTTACCTTGTCAATATCGATCTCAGGAAAAATAATTTGTTCTGTAACACCTAAGTTGTAATTACCTCTACCGTCAAAACCATTAGGTTTTACACCTCTAAAATCTCTTACACGAGGTAATGAGGCTGTCACCAATCTATCTAAGAACTCATACATTTTGTCACCACGCAATGTAACTTTGGCCCCAATCGGCATGCCTTTACGTAATTTGAATGATGCAACGTCTTTTTTAGATATGGTAGCAACTGCTTTTTGACCTGCAATCTTTGATAATTCATCAACTGCATAATCAATTAGTTTTTTGTCCGCCACTGCGGCTCCAACTCCTTTGCTGATTACAATTTTCTGCAACTTAGGAACCTGCATAATATTTTTATAACCGAACTCTTCGGTCAATGCAGCTTTTATTCTGCCATTATAATCTTCTTTAAGTCTTGGTACGTATCCCATAACTAAATAGCTTTATCAGTTTTTTTTGAAAACCTAACTTTCTTCTCACCCTCCATTCTAAAACCAACTCTTGTAGTGTTACCACCTTCAACAAATGCAAGGTTCGAAATGTGGATTGGTGCTTCGAATTTTGAAATACCTCCTTGAGGATTCTGAGCACTAGGTTTCGTGTGCTTAGACACCATATTCACACCTTCAACAATCGCTTTGTTCTTATCTTTAAGTATTTTGACGATTTTTCCTTCTTGTCCTTTATGATCTCCAGCAATTACTCTTACTGTATCTCCTGTTTTAATCTTTAGCTTTGTCATCTTTAAATAAATTAAAGCACTTCAGGTGCTAATGATATAATTTTCATGAATTGCTTTTCACGAAGTTCTCTCGCTACAGGACCAAAAACGCGTGTTCCACGCATTTCTTCTGTAGGATTTAACAATACACATGCGTTATCATCAAATCTTATATAAGAACCATCTTTACGTCGTACTTCTTTCTTCGTACGCACTACAACAGCTCTAGATACTTGCCCTTTTTTTACAGTTCCGTTTGGCGTTGCGTCTTTAACAGTAACTACAATTTTATCACCAATAGAGGCGTAACGTTTTTTCGTTCCACCAAGTACACGGATTACAAGAACTTCTTTAGCTCCTGTGTTATCTGCAACTTTTAATCTTGATTCTTGTTGTAACATAATTATTTAGCTCTTTCTAAGATTTCTACTAATCTCCAACGCTTGGTCTTACTCAATGGACGTGTTTCCATTATCCTTACGGTATCACCAATGTTGCAGTCATTTTTCTCGTCGTGCGCAACGTATTTTTTAGTTCTCAATACGAACTTTCCATACATTGGGTGCTTTACTCTTGTCACATCACTAACAACAATAGACTTGTCCATTTTGTTACTTGCAACTACACCTATACGTTCTTTTCTAAGATTTCTTTTTTCCATCTTGTAAATCTCGTATTACAATTATTGTAATTCTCTTTTTGTTAATTCTGTAGCAAGTCTGGCCACTGTTCTTCTTAAATCTCTCAATTGAATTGGGTTTTCTAAAGGAGAAATGGCATGTGCCATTTTAAGATCAGTATAATTTTTCTTCAAATCGCCTAATTTTTCTTCTAATTCTGCTACAGATAATTCTTTAATCTCTGATTGTTTCATCTTCTTTCTTTTTAAGCGTTATGATCAAAATCTCTTGCTACTACAAACTTTGTTTTCACCGGTAGTTTTTGTGCAGCCAAGCGTAATGCTTCTTTTGCCACATCCATTGGTACGCCACCAATTTCAAACATAATTCTACCGGGCTTAACAACTGCTACGAAATACTCAGGAGCACCTTTACCTTTACCCATACGTACTTCTAATGGTTTTTTGGTAATAGGCTTGTCTGGAAAAATCTTAATCCATAGACTACCCTGTCTTTTCATATAACGCGTCGCAGCAATACGGGCGGCTTCAATCTGGCGAGAAGTAATGAGGTCTTGCTCCAGGGCTTTAATACCAAACATTCCGTTAGAAAGTCTGTGGCCTCTTTGAGAATTACCTTTCATATTCCCTTTACCTTTCTGAACCTTGCGATATTTAACTCTCTTTGGTTGTAACATCTTCTAAATTTTTAAAAAATTTATTTTCTTCTTTGAGGTCTTCTTCCACCGCCTTTGCCTGATGATTTACCACCTTGTTTCTTCGATAAACCAACTAACGGAGACAATTCTCTTTTACCATATACCTCGCCTTTCATAATCCATACTTTTACACCGATACGGCCATAAGTAGTATGAGATTCTACAAGTGCGTAATCAATATCTGCTCTAAATGTAGATAGAGGGATTCTACCTTCTTTATAAGATTCAGAACGTGCCATTTCAGCACCATTTAAACGACCAGAAATCTGCACTTTAATACCTTCTGCATTCATACGCATAGCAGCAGCAATCGCCATTTTAATGGCACGTCTATATGAAATTCTGTTTTCAATTTGACGCGCAATGCTCGCCGCTACCAAAAATGCATCGAGTTCTGGGCGTTTGATCTCAAAAATATTGATCTGTACTTCTTTTCCGGTAATCTTCTTAAGCTCTTCCTTTAACTTATCTACCTCTTGACCACCTTTACCGATAATAATACCCGGTCTGGCAGTAGTGATAGTAACGGTTATAAGTTTAAGCGTACGCTCAATGATTACTCTGGAAACACTTGCCTTTGCAAGTCTAGCACGTACGTACTTTCTAATTTTATCATCTTCAGCAATTTTATCACCATAGTTTCTTCCACCATACCAGTTCGATTCCCATCCTCTGATGATGCCTAAACGATTTCCTATTGGATTAGTCTTCTGTCCCATACTGCTTACGAATTGCTTTGATTTTTAGTTCCTAAAACCATCGTTACATGGTTTGAACGCTTACGGATTCTGTGCGCTCTTCCCTGAGGTGCTGGTCTCAATCTTTTTAACATACCTGCACTATCAACATAAATTTCTTTTACAAACAAACCTGCATCTTCAATATCTGCATCTTCATTTTTCTGTTGCCAGTTGTTTATTGCTGATAATGTAAGCTTCTCTAAATTGCGCGCTGCTTCTTTTGGGCTGAATTTTAAGATCGCTAATGCTTTCTCGATTTCAACACCTCTAATTTGATCAGCAACCAAACGCATTTTTCTTGGTGACGTAGGGCAACCGTTAAGCTTCGCGAAGAATTGATTCTTGCGTGCTTCTTTACGTTGCTCAGCTCTTAATTTTTTACGAACTCCCATGATTCCTACTATTTTTTACCTTTATTTTTAGCACCAGCATGCCCTCTAAATGAACGTGTTGGTGAAAATTCTCCTAACTTATGACCTACCATGTTTTCTGTAATATATACGGGCACAAATTGACGGCCATTGTGAACTCCGATAGTCTGACCAACGAAATCGGGCGTAATCATCGAGGCTCTTGACCAAGTTTTGATTACCGTCTTCTTACCAGATGCAACGTTTGCCTGTACTTTCTTTTCCAATTTATGGAAAACATAAGGTCCTTTTTTTAATGAACGTGCCATAGTCTACTTATTTTTTTCTACGTTCTATAATATATTTATTACTCGCTTTTGTTTTAGAACGGGTTTTGTATCCTTTTGCAGGAATACCGTTTCTAGAACGTGGATGACCTCCTGAAGCCCTACCTTCACCACCACCCATGGGATGATCTACTGGGTTCATCACTACAGCTCTTGTACGAGGTCTTCTACCTAGCCATCTGCTTCTACCTGCTTTACCAGATACTAATAGCTGATGATCTGAATTCGAAACCACTCCTATGGTAGCTTTACAAGTAACTAATATCATTCTTGTTTCTCCAGAAGGTAACTTTACCGTGGCATACTTTCCCTCTCTTGCCATCAACTGTGCAAAAGAGCCTGCCGAACGTGCCATAACTGCACCTTGTCCTGGTCGTAATTCTATACAAGAAATTACGGTACCTAATGGAATATTACTTAAAGGCATTGTATTACCAATCTCAGGAGCCACATTGTCTCCAGAAACTATGGTTTGCCCAACCTTTAATCCGCCTTGTGCGATCACATATCTTTTTTCACCATCTGCATAATTCAACAATGCAATAAATGCAGTTCTGTTCGGATCATATTCAATCGTCTTTACCGTAGCAGGAATACCATCTTTATCTCTTTTAAAATCGATAATACGGTATCTTTTTTTATGACCACCACCTAAGTAGCGCATCGTCATCTTACCTTGACTATTTCTACCACCTGACCTTTTTTTCGGAGCTAACAAACTCTTCTCAGGTGTAGAGGTAGTAACGGTGTCAAAGTCGTTCACTACTCTAAAACGCTGGCCCGGGGTTATTGGTTTTAATTTTCTTAATGACATCTTTTTTCGTCTTAGATATTGCTATAAAAATCTATGTTATCGCCTTCAGCTAGCTCAACGATCGCTTTTTTATAAGCTCCTTTCATACCGGTCACTAATCCTTTTTTCGTGTACTTTGTCG
>JASJDL010000193.1 GCA_030065775.1 Flavobacteriaceae bacterium
CTTATTTAATAAATATTTAACACCACCGAAATAGCGCTTTATTCTTTCCTTTTGATACAGGCTATTTTCCAGGTGGGATAGCTGAAGGTCTCATCTCTGGTCACCCACTCACCTATCCAGTTAAATCCGTTATCAGAAATATCAGAAAATGTTAAGCGGTAGTAACCATCCATGCCATTCGGTGCTTTCTGTTCGCGGTATAAAACTATATCATCTCCTTTCTTATTGCCCTCCCAGGCTGATAACTGGGCGGTAATCCCTACCGAAGAATAATAATGCACATACCAACGTGCACTGTCTTGACTATACTGTCGAATGCTCCCTGAATGCCGTCCATCGGCTTTCAATGTCTCATCCTGAACGGCCTTTCCATTCATTATGTATTTAAATTTCCAGGTCATATCTACGGGTTTTGCCCAGGATTTATCCTGATTTCTGGTTTCTGATTTGCAGTCACATAGACCAATCAATGGCGCAAAATCTTTTAATTGCTCCGGTGCTTCAGGATGTACTCTACCATAAGGAAAGTCTTTCGAGGGTTCGTATTCCATAGAATTATTTTGAGCAGCTATTGAAAAATAAAAAGCAAAAAGAATAAGGACAAGGGTATTTCTAAAAAGCATAGTATTAAGTTTGGTACTTCAATGTAAGTATAAATACGTACGCTGCTCGTTACCAAAGCTTTATTTAGGAAAAATTTAACGTACTATCGACCCAATTAAATTATGTTGAAATTTGTCAGTTCGAGTGATTCCGATTCAAATCGGAATTGTATCGAGAACTTATATTCCCAAAGTAGGTAAATGCTTGATTTTATGATACGTAAGAGCAGCTTTAATGCAGTTTTTTAGGGCTTCCTTTGGAATTTTATCTTCCATTTGAAAGATGATAGCCCTGCTTCCATCAAACGTAAAGGTCTGCGAATATAAAAATTTGAACGTAGGGATCAATCTGCTCGTACATTGAAAATACATCGCGTATTGGTCGGGCGATTTTTCTTTCCAATCAATTCTAATAGTGCTACCCTTCTTCGCTAAATAACTTGGCTCTCCCCATTTTAGTGTTTCCTCTAAAGTTGCTATTTCTTCCAACTCTTCGGCGGCTTCAAGGATCAATTCCCTAAGCATCGAAATTTTTTCCCGAGCTAATTTGGGATAGTTCTTAAATACTAATTCCACCTCAGGATTTGTAGTAACTTGTAAGTTGTTCACACCAGTACTATTTGTATTAAATTACCTCGCAAATAATTGAGAAATATCCTTAAATGCCTTAAATTCCAATGCATTACCTGCAGGATCCAAGAAGAACATAGTGGCCTGCTCGCCAACTTCACCTTTAAAACGCACATAGGGCGCTATAATGAATTCAATTCCTTTAGACGCCAAGTCATCAGCGAAAGCATGAAACTGATCCCATTCCAATACCACACCGTAATGAGGTACCGGGACATTTTTCCCGTCGACCGGATTCGTATGCAACTCAGCCTCAGATTTCGGTTTGTAATGAATGACTAATTGATGTCCGAACAAATTGAAATCCACCCAATGATCTGAGCTTCTTCCTTCTTCACATCCCAAAACAGTTCTGTAAAAAGTTCTGCATTCAGCCAAATTATATACCGGGATAGCTATATGAAATGGTTGTATACTCATGATTCCCTATTTACCAGTTCCATTGAAAAAGCAGGAGTGCAAATAGCGAGGTACTCGCAAGGCTCAGTAAGTGGATTCGAATATTGCACCCTTGTATTCTTCCCAATTTTAATCGATTGACCAGCTTCCAAAACTACAGTTTCACCATCTATAATAAATTGCTTTTTGCCTTTGACTATATAGGTATATTCATCAAATTCAGGGGTTTGAAAGGGCTCGCTCCAACCCGGAGGTGCGATCATATGGGCAATACTAATTTGTGAATTGCCGTCCGTTGCGTTGCCAAAATGTTCTTCAATGAGCTTACCATCATCGGTAGGTACTACAAATGGTGCTTTTTGAATAGTAAAATTTTTAGTCATGGTCACGAATTAGCTTCACTAAAAATAGTAATTTGGCAGGTAATTCTTTAATTTTGCGCCTTAAATTTTAACTGAATGCCAATTCAAGAAACCTTAACATCAGCCATTCAAAAGGCGTTTGAAAGTTCGTATAATGTAGTCATTGAATCCGTTGAATTTCAGGCGACTAGAAAAGACTTTATTGGTGATATAACTGTCGTTGTGTTTCCTTTTCTGAGGGTTGTGAAGGGGAATCCCTTTGAAATTGCAACTAAATTAGGTGATTACATCAAAGAACATGTGACTGAAGTTGCTGATTTTAATGTTGTAAAAGGATTTTTGAATATTGAATTGAGTACTACCTATTTTTTAAATCAGTTTAGCACCATTTATCAGACTGAGAATTTCGGAATTACCCGGCTTAAAGCCGATGAAAAAGCCGTTATGGTTGAATATTCATCACCGAATACCAACAAACCACTGCATTTAGGGCACATTCGAAATAATTTATTAGGATATGCTGTCGCTGAAATTTTAAAAGCCTCCGGAAAAAAAGTCTATAAAACCCAAATTATCAACGACCGCGGCATTCATATTTGTAAAAGTATGTTGGCCTGGCAAAAATGGGGAAAGGGGGAAACTCCCGAGTCTACTGGCCTAAAAGGTGATAAACTCGTAGGAAATTATTACGTAAAATTCGATCAGGAATACAAAAAGGAAATTGAATCGCTCATTGCGGATGGTGTTGCTGAAGAAACCGCCAAAAAACAAGCTCCTATCCTGCTTGAAGCCCAGGAAATGCTACGCAAATGGGAATCTGGTGATGAAGAAATCGTTGACCTTTGGAAAACCATGAATGGTTGGGTTTATAAAGGATTTGATATTACTTATAAAGATCTAGGGGTAGATTTTGATACTCTATATTATGAAAGTGATACGTATTTATTAGGAAAGGAGTTCGTCACAGAAGGGTTAAAAAGCGGAGTTTTCTTCAAGAAAGACGACGGATCAGTATGGTGTGACTTGACGGATGAAGGTTTAGACGAGAAGATCGTTTTACGTGCCGATGGTACAGCCGTATACATGACCCAGGATATTGGTACTGCTATTCAACGCATTAAAGACCATCCTGATGTCGGCGGATTGGTCTATACTGTTGGTAATGAGCAGGATTATCACTTTAAAGTGTTGTTCCTGATTCTGAAGAAATTAGGATTCGATTGGGCTAAAAACTTGTATCATTTAAGTTATGGCATGGTCGATTTACCAAGTGGAAAAATGAAGTCACGTGAAGGTACGGTTGTAGATGCAGATGACCTATTAATAAATATGACCAATACAGCTCGCGAAATTTCTGAGGAGTTGGGAAAACTAGAAGGCTACACTGATGAAGAAAAAGAAGCGCTTTATAAAACGATTGGCTTAGGCGCTTTAAAGTATTTTATTTTGAAAGTTGACCCCAAGAAAAGAATCTTATTTGATCCTGCTGCTTCCATCGATTTTCAGGGGAATACCGGACCTTTCATTCAATATACATATGCGAGAATTCAATCGATACTTCGTAAAGCTGATTTCGACCTTTCTATGGTAGCTAACGAAGGTGAACTCTCTTTACATGAAAAAGAACGAAATTTATTAAAACAACTCTCCCTATTCCCTGAGGTTGTGAAGCAAGCTTCTGATAATTATAGTCCGGCCTTAATTGCAAATTACTCCTATGATCTAGTTAAGGAGTACAATTCTTTCTATCAAAGCGTTCCTATTTTAGGAGCTGAAAATAAACAGGAAAAAGTGTTTAGAACACAACTCTCAAAAAAAGTCGCCGAAGTCATCAAATCTGCTTTTGGTTTATTGGGAATTGCTGTGCCTGAACGAATGTAAAAAATAAACCCAGATCATTATGTCTGGGTTTATTAATCAAAACCTCTTTTTCATAAGCGTTTTTTTGAGCAAAGTTTAGTTTCCTGTACCTACATCCGGATTGAATTCGGCAAAAATGCCATCTGGGTTCTCTTTACCAATCCATACGTGCAACTGCCATTGACTTAAATTGGTGTTCAGATGCCATTGGTCCAAGTTACCCGTGAATCCTTCGGGTGGTGAACCTGGATTATCAAGATCGGCCACTGGCGTGACATATTCAACAGCTACGAATTCCATATTGCCATTAGCATCAGGCGCATACAGAACGATCTCAGGACTTAGCAATTCAAAGGTATTATCTACCCGTTGCGGTAATAGATAGTGATGTCCCATATTAGGTACGAATCCGGATGCATCAAAGAAACCTTCAGCAGTGGCTACGTCAATATTTTCATATTTAGCCATAGCATCCTTCAATTGATTCACCTCAATTTCCCATTGAGCTAATTGCATGCCATCATCTTCACTGCAGCTCAACAACACCGCAATGGTTAAACAAGTCAAAATTGTTTTAAAAAGTGTTTTCATAACAAAATGATTTTGATTAATAATTATTCTTCTATTTACACGAATCGAATACCATAGGTCGCACTGATAGCAGCTACTTTTTCGAAATCAGGTTTACCAGGAGGCAAGGCATTTAATTCTTCAAACATAAATTCCATTCCGGCCGGAAACACAGTAACATTCATTTGTGCTTCTTGATCGCCTATTACTTTCCATGAATGTGGAATATTCTTTGGAGCAAGGGCTATATCACCGGCTTTTAAGATGGTCGTCTTATCACCGATCATAAATGCGATACTCCCTTTCGTTACACGAAAAACCTCGTCTTCCTTAGTGTGTACATGAGGAGGAATACCAGCACCTGGCTGAAGGTAATCGGTCCATTCAAAAAATTGGTCATCGGTATCCTTGCCTACCAGCTTATGTAATTGTTTGTTCCCAAAAATCGATAGCTCTTTGCCTGCTCCCGATATGATTACTTTCTCTTTTCCTTTATTCTGATTTGTAGTTTTTGATTGACTACTTGCTATTATTGAGGTGATCGGAAGCAAGGTCAACGCTCCAGCCCCTCCTAATTGCCTTAAAAATGTTTTTCTGTTCATAATGATACCGGTTTTGATTACTAATTTTTATGTGCTTATTTACTGAGACAAAGCTATTGGTGAAGAATAGTTTCCTTTAGCAATAAAGTTGCAATGAATAACTAATTTGTAGCATATTCAGGCCTGTGAAACATGAGTGCTATTTCCTGAAACAATAGTATTAGTACCCTTTTAAAATTCTAATGACCTTAGCCAATAAAATATTGAAAATCAGAATTTTTAGTATCTTTTCAATTGCTAATTATGAAGAAGAACCTGTTATATATCATAACTTTTTTTCTTTTTGTGCCCTATTTGTTTGCACAAGGGGTGTACGAGGTAGACCCTAAATATCCGGTGCATGAGATTGACGAATACCTGAAGGTTTTTATAGATTCTACTCAAAATCTTACAAAAGAAAAGGTATTGAAAGACACCTCAATTTCTTACATGAAAGGAACTGACCAACCAATTTATTTTTTGAATGAAGAATTACTGTGGGGCAAATTAGAATTAACAACAACAAGCACGCTTAAAGGGTGGACACTCCATTTTAAAGATATTTTTATTGGTGGCCCCGCATGGATAAAAGGTAACGGAAAAGTTGATGTCT
>JASJDL010000194.1 GCA_030065775.1 Flavobacteriaceae bacterium
GCCCCAATAGATTAGAACCAGTCCTATCAAAATCAATATTGGTGCAGAATACGTTTCCAGCCATTTAATGCTTTCTGTGCCTTTCCAGATAAAATACATATTGATGACCCAAAAAACCACAAAGCCTACAAATTTTCCGAAAGAGAGTCCTAGTTCGCCGGGAGATCCCGTGATGGCATTAAAAATGGCATAGACTGCAAGTCCGCCAATCCATGTTTGTACGCCAAACCATCCGCAGGCGATAATACCCCTGGTAACAGAGGCCAAATGCACCCCCTTGGTACCAAAAGAGGCCCGCCCGATCACTGGAAAGGGAATACCATACTTCACTCCCGCGTGCCCATTGAGCACCATAGGCACGGTGATAATCAGGTTGGCCAAACCAATAATGATCAAAGCTTCATACCAGTTCAAACCGGTTTTTATCATATAGGAAGCTAATAAATAAGTGGGTATGCAAACGGCCATGCCGACCCAAATGGCGGCTAAATGCCATTTATTCCAGGTGCGTTCTTGAGGAGAAACGGGTGCGAGATCTTCACTATATAATGGTGAACTGGAAACATCTTCATGCAGTTCTACGATGTCTTTACTCATATATTAATTGCAATATTGATCGGCGATAGCTATGGTTTGTGAAATTATGTCCAAGCCTTTATCCACTTCTTCTTTGGTAACAGTTAGTGGAGGTGCAATGAAGATCCAGTTCCAGCGAACAAAAGTGAACATCCCTAATTCGCGGATCTTAGCTGCCATTTTTAGGGTCGCTTCCATTTCATCAGATTTGGCATTCCAGGGTGTAACGGGCTCTTTAGTATCTCTATTTTTTACTAACTCTATGCACCCTAATAATCCTGTGTTTCTAAAATCACCAATAGAAGGATGTTTCTCTTTTAATTTTTTAACTTCAGCTTCAATATATGTGCCCATTTTAGCGGCTTTTCCTACCAGGCCTTCGTCTTCAATAATTCTTAAGTTTTCCAAGGCGGCGGCACAAGAGACGGCATGTGCCGAATAGGTGAGGCCAATGACCATTGGGTTCTCATTAAAATGATTCGCTATCGTATCTGATACGATCATTCCTCCTAAAGGAAGGTATCCAGAAGTTAATCCTTTTGCCATACACATAATATCTGGCACGACATTATGGTGTTCTATAGCGAACATTTTTCCTGTTCTGCCAAAACCACTCATAACTTCGTCATCAATTAACAGAATACCATATTTATCACAAATATCGCGGACCTTTTTAAGATACATTGGAGGATATTTGATACAGCCTGATGAACCTGATTCACCTTCAAACAAGATTGCCGCAACGGCATCCGGGTTCTCGAATTGAATAATTCGCTCAAGATGTGCGGCCGCACGTTCACCACATTCTTTTGGAGAAGACGAACTCCAGGGACAGCGATAGAAATACGGATTTTCAACATGTATGAAATTATTGACAGCCTGACTGTCAACCGCAAACTTTCTCGGATCACCGCCTGCCGAGATAGCCCCGTATGTAGCGCCGTGATATGAACGATAGTGCGTGATAATTTTGTGCCTACCTGTATATATTCGCGCCAATTTGATGGCATTTTCTATGGCTTCTGCACCCCCTAATGTAAAGAAGGTTTTTGTAAGATTTCCAGGAGAAATTTCAGCCAGTTTTTTACCCAATTGCCCTCGAACATCTGTAGCCATACCCGGATACACATAACTTACTTCTCGCATTTGCTTGGCTACGGCTTCCGTAATTCGCTGATCACCGTGTCCAATATTTACATTCATAAGTTGTGAGGAAAAATCGAGGTATTCTTTTCCTTCACGATCATAGACATAGCAACCCTTGGCATGAGAAGCACTAATAGGATTCAGTCCACCTTGTTTGGACCAGGAAAATAAGGTATAATCGAGGTTATCTTTTACAATTTGGTTCATGTGGTCACTATTTGGCATTCTAACTCATCCAATTGGTTTTGGCTTCCGGATTCCATTTGATGGTCGTCTTTTTATTTTGAGTCCAGAATTCAATGGAACTACGCCCGGTAATGTCACCCACGCCGAATTTTGACTCATTCCATCCTCCGAAAGAAAAAGGTTCACGCGGTACGGGTACACCTATATTGACTCCGATCATTCCGGCACTGGCTCGTTCCATAACTTGTTTAGCCAGTCCGCCACTCTGGGTGAACACGGCGGCGGCATTACCATAATTTGACCCGTTTTCTATTTCAATGGCCTCATCTAAGTTTTTAGCGCGAAGGATAGAGATTACGGGTCCAAAGATTTCTTCTCTTGCCACTGACATATCGGTGGTTACGTAATCAATAATGGTAGGGCCTACATAAAAACCGCCTTCTTTTCCGGCAACAGTAGTATTTCTTCCGTCCAGCAATAGTTTCGCGCCGTCTCTTTCTGCGTCAGCGATATAACCTTCAATACGAGCTTTGGCTTCCGCACTTATGACAGATCCTAAATTTTCTCCGGGAACTATTTTTTTGGCTTCTTCTACCATTCTGTCGATTATATGTTGCACTTCATCAACTCCAACCATAACAGAAGCTGCCATACAACGTTGACCAGCACAGCCAGACATGGAAGCCACTACATTATTAGCGGTCATTTCGGGATTGGCATCAGGCAATACCAATAGGTGATTTTTGGCTCCACCTAGTGCAACGCATCTTTTGAGATTTGAAGTCGCCCGTTTATAGACGATTTTCGCCACTTTCGTGGAACCTACAAAAGAAACGGCTTCAATATCAGGATGGTCACAAATAGCTTCGACCACTTCTTTACCGCCATTGACAATATTGAATACACCATCTGGAAGGCCTGCTTCTTGCAGTAACTCCGCCATTCGCATGGTGCTTAATGGCACCAATTCAGAAGGTTTCATAACCATGGTATTTCCTAATACAAGGGCATTAGGCATGGTCCAATGCGGTACCATATTCGGGAAATTAAACGGTGTAATACAAGCAACAACGCCTAATGGTTTGCGTTCTATTCTACATTCAACGCCCTTGCTGACCTCTTGAATTTCATTTACGATTACTTGCGGGATTGAAACTGCGAACTCACAGAGTTCCATGCTTTTCTCGACTTCTGCTTTAGCTTCGCCATAAGTTTTACCATTTTCTAGACGAACGAGATTGGTCAACTCTTCCATATGCTGCTCTAAGAGCGATCGGTACTTAAAAAATATCTGGACACGTTCTTTAAAGGTCATGGCCGACCATTCGGGAAATGCTTTAGCAGCAGCTTTTACAGCCTCATCGACATCATCATAGGTTGACAATGGTAAATTTGAAATAATCCTTCCGTCGAGCGGACTCATTACATCCATAGTTGTATGCCCGTTTCGTTCAAATTTTCCATTGATAAAATTCTTGACTTTTGGTTGTTTCGCAATTGCTTCCATAACACAGAAATTTAATGTGTTTCTAAAAAAACTAAAAAGTAAGATGTAATTGATTAAAAAAGATTAAGTAAAAACATCTAATAAATATGCAATAATTTGCTTCAATGTTTATCAAATATATAAAATATCTGGTTAGACGAAAAGATATTTTTAAAGATACTTTCTTTCATTTCAGACTGTTTTAGGTACAATTTTTGAAGGCTTTGTTACAAACAATTCTACTATGAAAGCGGTCTTTATTTTCGTTTTTATTTTTTTCGTTGCGACCCCCTTATTTTCTCAAGAACTGGCTTCAAAAAAGATATACGATTTTGCAACAATTTTAGAAGAAAGTAAAAATAAAGAGTTGAAGTTTGTTGTTACTAATTTTTATACTGAAGCAAATAACACAACTGTTTTATCTTTTAGTATATCTACTGAATTCCCAATAGCCGAAGAAAAAGAAACCTGGAAATTTGGTGAAATTAGAGAAGAATATGCGCCAATCATAAACTTGGAAAACTTTTACCGGTCTATACCAAAGTTTACGAACTTCTCGCCATATGCAAAAAAGCATTTAGATCAAGTTCAAGGCAAAATGAGAATTTTAAAAGGTTATGATTTTTGTGGGAGGCCTGTTTACTAGTTAAATGTTTAATCCGACCGTTGAATTCTGTAAATAATTGAGGTGCCATAGAGTCCTTGATAAGACAATACCTTTTCTTTTTTAAAGTCATCAAAATTGATACTAAATGAGCCACTCGACATTATTTTTTCCCTATTCAATATAGAAGGTTTATCGATCACATCCGTATAAATTTCTTTTCTACTCATTAGAATACTGTCGATTTCTTTTTTTGAAGTGATCTTGCTTTCAATGATCATATTCTCATAGTTATTAATTCCGGTTTGGTAATAATATTTGTTCTTGAGATCAGCATTCTTTACTATAAATAATTTATTGGGGTTTTCATTTATAAAATTTAGCAACTGATCATCATTGTAGTAGTTATACTTGTAATTTGGAAAAATAGCATAGGCAAAATTCCAGATAAACAAAGTGAGTGCAGCTAATGATAAGATTTTGGTGTTGATTGTATATTTCAATAAAAATGTCAATAACAATAAAAATGGGAAAGTGACCATAAATTCTATATTCCCAACCGCGTATAGTGCAAAGAAGAAATAAAGAAGGAAGATAACCGTATGACTCGTTATAAATAGGTTATTTCTTAAATCGCTTTTTACTAAAAGATTTTTTTTGATAAGTGCACGTGATAGGACATATAAGAGATATAGCATTCCTAAAACGGGAAGGCCATAAAGAACATTCTTTTTGATAAGGATGTCAATGTTTGGATGTAACTGAAAGAAAGTTCGAATGCTATTTATTAAGGTTAAAATGACATTCTTCGAGTCGAACTGGCTACTCGCGCTACCAGAATAGAAATCATGAAATACGAATTGCAATACATTAGTTAGTGTTATTTCTTGATGGAGATTTATTTTTAATACGGTTATATAGGCAATTGGTACCAGTAGCCCTATAAAACCATATAAAAATATGTGCGTGAGATTTTTTCGCGCCATTAAGATTCCAGCAAGTAGACCGACCCACCATAAAAAATGTAATTGATGAAATAAACAAGCCATTGCTGAAAAAACAGCGCATAAGAAAACAGGAAATAGTTCGCTTCTTTCAAGATAAACTAGGAATTGGTAGCTCGCCAATAAGGAGAAAAAAATGGGAAGGATATACGTTTCATTTTCAGTACTATATCGCCAGATCCCGAAACTAAAAGCCGCAATGAACAGATAAAGATTGATCTCCTTTTTATCCAGTTTTAGTGGTTGTAGTATTTTGAATAAGATATATAATGTCAGTATTGAGAAACTTGTATTTATAAGTTTAGAAAACCATAGTATATCCAAATTCAAAAAATATAGCGGTTTATATAGTAAATGGATAAAAGCACTATATAATAAGTGATGTGGAGAAAACAAATTTTCACCGTACTTTACACTAGCAGCATAATAATAAGCATCTAAACTAGAATTATTCGTAGGCAGTGTGATATAAACAAGAAAAATAAATAAAAAAATAAATTTTTCTTGTTTTAGAATTTGGTCAATCGATTTCATACAGTAA
>JASJDL010000024.1 GCA_030065775.1 Flavobacteriaceae bacterium
CCTTTTGGTTAAAATTCTCCATCGGTACAATATCGACGTCCAATTTTTTTTGCCTTTGAATAACTTTAAATTTCTTAACCGCATTTTCAAATCCTGCTTCTTGAAGACCAATAAAAATATCGATTAACATTCCTTGGTTGACTTTTCCTCCATCCACCCTGTAGATATATCCAGACTCACGGCCTTGCAATTCTTCAATGACCCTTAATGTTCTACCGCATTTACACGGGACATTAGTTATTTTGATTTTATCTTCATTTTTATAGTTGATCAATGGCATAGCATCATTATACATTTCGGTGACATATGCATTGAGGTTCGTATCGTTATAAATATAATTGGCTTCTTCGAAAAGATGCATAGAACCCTCAGGGCATTCGTAGGCAAACAGCCCAGCTTCTGCCGAACCATACTCATTCGCTACCTTACAATTGAGCACTTCTTCAATTAGTTTCCTGTCATGATCAAATAGATTTTCTGAGGTCGTTATTACTACTTTGAATTTTGCCTTTTCAAATTTTAAATTATTGCTTTTCAAAAGCTTGGCAAATTCTATAACTCCAGATGAATATCCCCGAATATATACGGGTCTAATTTTTTCAATTTTTCGGTAATGTTCAAAAATAGTTCTATCATTTAACGAAAAAACATTTACACAATATCTCTGCTTAAAATAGTCCTTAAATTTTTGTAACGGGTTATTGCCTTGATAGTTATCGAAGCGCCAAATAAGTACACTTTTATCATATTGATTTACACCCCACCAGCTGTTAAGCCTCCTTCTTCCGGCTTTTCTATAGGCCTCTGCATTCGATGCTATATTTACACTCAGTGGATCGCCTGAACTTCCACTTGTTGTATGCTTGAAATTATTGGAAAAAGTAGGTGTTTTAAACTCATCACTGCGGTTAACAATCATTTCTTTAGTAACACAATCCGTTTTTCTGACAAAGTCTTCTAAACTTGTGAAAGGTAGGCTCAACGTTTTGTAATGATTTGAATAGAACTCTGAGTTCTTTTTTGAAAATGAAAGAAGTTGATTTAGCTTATCAAGCTGGTGTTTTTCCATCTCCTCCCTCGACCAATATTGACTTTTATTCAATTCATTGAATAGTTTCTCAGGGTCAGAACTCAATTTCCTCCTGTTTTTGAAGTAGTGATATATGTCAAAAATTATTTTTTTCATAGCGTTTTAGGGTCAACTAAACGGGTTGAATCCTAAGTTATCGTTTCGTTTTACCAGCCATTTATTAAAATATAGGAAGCCGCTTAATTTTGCTTTTGAGTACAGAAAGCTTTCTTTATTACCCTTTATTTTACTAATGATAGTTTTTATGTAAGAGGCTATCACACTATATAAAACTTTAGCATATTGTTTTAAAAATTGAATCTTAGACAGATGCCTGTATCTAAATATCAGGGTACTTTGAGTATGCCAATACGCCAATCTGGGGTTTCTATCTCTTCCACCGAGTGATACACTACCCTTATGCCAGATTTTGGCTTCTGGTGTATAGATTAAGTGATATTCATGCTTTTTAGCTCTAAGCGCAAAATCGGCCTGCTCTGCACTAAACCAAAAAAAAGTAGAGTATCCTCCGATCTTGTGATATAAACTCTTAGGAAATAACCAAAATACATCATCGAGCATATCTCTTTGTGCTACTCGATCGTATTGTCCATTATCTTCTTCATTCAAACCCAATCTCTTAAACTCGAGTGCTTTTTTATTTGAATAAGTATAACCAATGTCCTGGAACTTGTTTGGTTCATCATAGTGGTAAACTTTTCCCGAAACTATTGCCTTATCATCCCATCTGGAACATTCCTTCATGAGTTCAGAAACTGCTTCTTTAGCTAGAATCGTATCATTATTCATGACAAGAAAATAATCTGGATTATGCACGTTTGCTTTTTCAAATCCATAATTCACACCCCCTACATAGCCTCTATTTTTTTCCAGGCGCTCTAAGTGCAGTTTGTCATTTTTAGGTAATACCTCTTTTAATGCTCGAAAATTTTCTTCACTTGAGCCATTGTCTACAAGAAAGATTTTGAATGTCACATCTTCAGAGGACAATACAGACTCGATACACTTGAGGGTGTACTCATTCTGGTTGTAATTCAGTGTAATAATTGCTACCATTATTATTATTTTCTATTTTCAATTGATGATTTTGCCTAAAATAATTATAAAATACTTCTCTTGAAGCCAAATACATAGAGGTCATAACATACCATTTTATGCTCCTTGAGAGCGACACCGGTAAAAACCAATTCATATATTGTAACATATCATAAGTCATGTACACAATAAAAACCATGAGAATTTTGAATTGATAAGATGAGGTGTCTACCGCATTATTTTTTAGAAATCTGATATCGATAATCAATGTTCTAATCACCAAAACATAAACCGGAAGAAATACGAGCACCCCAAATACCCCCATCATGGCTAGTGCCGAGAGAAAAGGGTAATCTGAAGTTTCATATCCTTCTTTGTCACCTGAGCCTCTCCATCGGTTATCGAAACCTGTCCCGAACCAGATATTGCTTACAATTAGGTTTTGCATAAAACCCTTTCCCAGACCCATTCGAACGTCTTTTTTACCTGAAGTCGTTTCTCCGTACTGCACAATATGAACGGCTTCCTCCATACCTTTCTTACCCGCCTCGTAATACTTTGGGAAAGCGAGTGAAATAAAAAACCCAAAAATCAAAAGGTATATTGCAGTGGTCAAAATCTTCTTAACAGGGAGTAAAGGTTTATTCAAAAAATAGTTATGTAGCACTATTGCTATCAAAAAATATATGAATGTACCAATAATATCTCTTCTGGTAATAGATAGAACGTAATTGATAAACATCATGAAAAAAGCCAGCAAACTCCAAAATTTCCAGCTAACCCTGCTCTTAAATGTAATAATCACAACACCTATAGGTATTAATAATTGCATAATACCTTCGCTCGCAATAAAAACCCTGTCTACATCGATAAAACCCCTGGAATGCGTTCTAATTGGTAATATGTCAATACCCGTTAGAAAAGTTATAAAGAAAAGGGTGAGTACCATGACAGACGAACTGACCAGCACCTTAAAAAAGATCTTATGACTTCTTACATAAAACTTGTAAACCATCAAAAAAAGTGCAAGACTGTAGACCGTCTTTCTACTTTTCTTATAGAACCCCAATGGCGTATAACCAGGATTCTCTTTTAAAGTTGGAATAAGAAAGCCATAAACGATCAAATAATAAAGGCCAAAAATTATGATGATCTTTAAAATACTATTATAGGTTGTACTATAAATCTTAGCTTTTTTGAAAATAAAAACAAAACATAAAAACATTAGGAGAAATAAAAAGTCAAAAGAATCTATAGTACCAGACCTACTTGTATCTTCACCTAATGCCTGAAATATACCTCCAGGATTGGTGAAGAGGATCAAAAAAATCCAGAACAAATAATCAACTGCCTGATATGACTTCTCTTTTATACGCTGCATTTATATTTTTAATTTAGCAACTTCTTTTTCATTTTATAGTTTATCAGCTTAAACAGATACTGTGGTTTTCTTAAGAGAAGCCCAATTGTTGGTATCTTTTCGTTTAAACTTAGGGCTTTTGCCTTCAAAATAAAATAAACGGTTTTTACAAGAATTTCATCATTTATTACTCCACTATTGTGCTTCAGAGCTTTGAGGTAAAACAGTAATGCAGATTGCTTCACTAATGGTTTTCTTTTATCAAAAAAACCATTCGAGTTACTAATTCCCTGGCCCAAAACCCTGTAATGCCCCCAGGTTTCATTCTCAAAGTGTACTTTTTTAAAGGTTGACATATGCAACCATAGTCGAAGGTCATAGACGAAATCTTCATCCAAGAAATTTTCAAAATAATCGATCAATAAATAACGATGAAAGCATGTGGTCAATGTATTTACCAAATTCTTTTCCAAAAGCGTCCAGAAAATATCACCGCTTTTGTACAAATGTTTTATTCTATTGTATCGGGTCTTATATCCTTGCATTAACCTACTATCACCAAATTTACCAAACTCATCGACCAGGTTCACATTAGAATATATAAGACCATAATCAGGATTCGACTCAAGAAAATCAACCTGTTTTTGAAGCTTCATGTCGTCGGTCCAATAATCATCTCCCTCACATATCGCAACATATTTACCCCTAGAATTGAACGTGTTGTACTTGAAATTAAATTGAGACGTGGGTTTTCCATAGACCCTAATATTATTTGCCCTGCTGTGCAAAAATAACCTTACTTTATCGGGATACTGTTTGGCATATTTTAGGCAGATTTCACGGGTATTATCAGAGGAGCCGTCTTCACCAACCATAATCTCTATGTCAAAGTTTGTCTTTTGCATTAAGATGCCATCAAGGCAATTGGCAATAAACTTTTCTTGATTATAGGTTTGTACTAAAACAGATACCATTGGAGTTTTACTAACGGTATTTTCAACCTCTTCAACTGGTTCTTTCTGATACTTTTTTAAAAATCTTTCTTTTACTAGCATTTTTTAAACAAATTAGCTTTTCCAATTTAATAGAGAATCTCGCTCACTTATTATATGGATTGATCTATTTTCTGAGCTGGATTGCCCAGGTATTCGCCCATTTCTTCGGTATCTTCATAAAGTACTGAACCCATTCTGACATGGGTTCCTTTGGCGACATTTGTACCATATGGTATGCTAGAATTTAAAGCAAGTAAAGAATTCTCTCCAATGATGCTATGACCTCCTACCATAACATGTGACGCAATTGTTACATGATCTTTAACAACGGTGTGATGTGCAACTGTATTGTCGCTCCATATCATCACATTATTACCGAGTTTTGTAAAGGGTTGTAGTGTGTTTCCTTCTTGAACAAAACAATTTTCTCCAATTTCAGTATTAAAAACGATAGCTTTACTACTTACATAGCTAATACAGTCATACCCTTTTTTCTTTATACTGTTGTATATTTTTTCTCTTAAGGTATTCATTTTTAAAGGTGACATTGGAGCGAAAAACTTGTATTCTTTTACAGGATAAAGTTCTTCAACGTTATCAAAATCTACTATGGGTAATGATTTAAAATATTTTTCTTCAGGCAAATACTTATGGTTTACACAAAACGCAACTACCTCATGTTCAGAATCATTTTTTAAATAATAATAGGCCAGTTCTGCTGTTTCTACAATACCAAAAATTATTACTTTCGCCATAATATATAGGTTTTAACTTATTAGATATTTTTTTGATTTTGAAAACGTTCAATCATCTGTCAAATGAATATTCAGTTAACACTTAATAATATCAGTAATTCTTGAGACTTCAGTGCTTGTCAAATCAGGATAGATTGGTAAACAAATAACCTGATTGGCTGTTCGGGTTGCGTTCTTGAGATGATTTGGATTAGCCGATTCCAAACCTCGATAAGAAGGAAATTCACTTATCAATGGGTAGAAGTAACGCCTTCCAAAGATATTGTTATCCTTTAACTTGAAATAAAGTTCATCTCTTGTCATTGAATATAGAGCATCATCGACAAATATTGGAAAATAGGAGTAATTATGCTCAATGGTTTCTATATCATTCAAAAAACCGATTCCAGCTGTTCCTTGCAATTCTTTACGATACTGGTCGGCTACCTGCTTCCTGCGTTCAGTATGTTCATCAATTGATTTTAGTTGTAATAAACCATACGCGGCCTGTAATTCATTCATTTTAGCATTAATTCCAGGAGCAACCACTGTAGTCTCATTGGCAAAACCAAAATTCTTTAAATAGTCAATGCGTTTTTTCATTTTTTTATTCTGGCAAACAATAGCTCCTCCTTCTATAGTATTGAAGGTTTTTGTGGCATGAAAGCTTAGTACCGATAAATCACCGAAATTCAGAATCGACTGACCATCTTTTTTGACACCAAAAGCATGTGCCGCATCATAAATTACTTTTAAGCCATAGATATCAGCAATTTCATCTATCTTCTCAACATCTGCGGGATTGCCGTATACATGAACAGGTAATATTGCGGTGGTCTTTGGTGTAATTGCTGCCTCAATTTTGGAACTATCGATATTTCCAAATTTTGATTCTATATCAACAAAGACAGGTTTTATGCCATTCCAATGAAGAGCATGAGTCGTTGCAACAAAAGAATATGGTGTCGTAATAACTTCACCTGTTATTCTCAAAGTTTGTAAGGCCGAAATAAGTGCAAGTGTTCCGTTTGAAAATAAGGAAACATAATTAACACCTAAGTGTGCTGCCAATTCTTTTTCAAATCTTTGATGGAAATCACCATTATTGGTTATCCATCTGCTATCCCATATGGTCTTAAGGCTCTCGACGAATTCGTCTAAATTAGGTAAACTAGGTCTTGAGACTAAAATTGGTTTATTGCCCATAATTATTTATTTCCAGGCATATTCTTTGCCTATTAAATCAAATAGTTTTTTGTTAGGAATATGATAAAAGTCGGCTAACAATTTTCGGTCTTCAATGCTCATCGGTTCTGAGTAACTTCTTGTACCGACCTCTTCCAAGTTAAACTTACCATTTACGGAGGGTGCTATCTCCAAAAACTCTAGTATTGCTTCTAAAGTTAACTCTTTGTTTAATTTCAATTCACGATTTTCCAGAATTAAAATATTTTTCTTATCCAAATACCTGAATAATGGTTCTATCTGCTCATAATATAAGCCATATCTAATAAAACCCGGTAAACTTACAGGAGACCTTTCCTTTATCATGTTTAGCTCCATCTGAATATAAGAACTAAAGTCTGGATATTCATCGGCATTCAAAAATTTGATAAAATTTTCTACCGCTATTTCGTCATCTCCATGTATAATAAATCTATTGATTATCCTGTTTTTCCTATATTCAGACGCAGCATGAATCCCTTTAAACATATTCCAAGCAGAGTATGCCCTATCTATGGGGTTTCTCAAAATTAAAATTATTTTGATGTCTTTGTTATGTTTGTACACCCTTTCAGGAAACGATTTTATGTACATGTAATCTGGCGTGGCTTCAAAATATTTTACTTTTTTAAACCTGGGCGGAAACTGTTTTCTATACCAATTATCTCCTTTATAATATCTTTTTGAGTTGAAATAACCAACTTCTTTTTCATATGCCTGCTGAATTTCTGGATGTTGAGATAAATAATAAGCCAGAGAAGTAGTTCCTGATTTCTGAGCCCCGGCAATAATGAAAGTAGGATATGTATTGATTTTAAAGATATCTCCAAGTATGAAGTCTTTACTATTCCTTACTATTTTTTTTATCTCTTTTCTTGTCAACATTTAAATAGCTTTTTTGTTTATTGAGAGTTTTTTCACAATAATATTTTTTGTTTCGAGTAAAAGCTGTTTGTTCAAAAAATACATGATCAAATTATAAAAACATATTATGAAAATTATGCCTGATACTATTTTAAAATAGGAATTAGAGAACAAGTCAGTCAATTCAAATCCGATAATCACTAAAACAGAAGAAGTAAAAAGTGGGGCGAAAATGTCTTTTATCTGATCCGTCAATCCATAACTAACAAGGCGTTTGGTATAATACGTATTAATTAGCAATGAAATAACAGATAATACCACTTCCCCATAAATTATAAATATCACACCATATCTGTACATGAATACAATGTTGACTATTCTTAGAATGTTTTTAACAATGGACAAATTAAAATTAAGCTTGATTTTGCCTATCGCAATCAGTAATTGAACATTAATCATATGAACAGGATAAAAGACTCCCGCTAACAGTAATAGTTGGAAGTATGGGACCATTGGCAGCCATTTCTCTGTTAGGAGTACCAGAAAAAAAGGTTTTGCTATGATAAAAAAGATCGCTGCGATCGGCGCAATGAAAAAAATAGAATGGGTATTGAACTTCCTAGCTGATTCCTTCAGACTATTGTTGTTATCTTGTAATTTTGAAAAAACAGGAAATGCCACCGAACCAATTGCGTTTGATGGTGTATGTGAAATCATCTTTTGGAATTGATTGGCTTTAGTATAAAATCCTAGCTGAGCTGCAGAAAAGAATTTACCAATTACAACAAGATAAATATTATTGAATACAGCAGTTAAAATACTACTTAGTAATGCCCAAACACTAAAAGAAAATAATGACTTAAGTGAATTAATATTAAAGTGCATAAGGGGCCGCCATTTATAAAAAATCCATAGTCCTACGTTTTTAACCACCGCTCTTACTATTTCTTGAATTACCAAACTCCAAACGCCATAATCTAATAATGCTGCAGCAATACCCGAAGAAGTAGCTAAGATGGCACTTATCAAAATCAGCAAGGTTCTTTTTTTAAAGTTTACGTCTTTTTTTAGCTTCGTGAGTTGTATTAGTCCAAATGAGTTGAAAATTAATACGATACTCATTGTTCTAATTAAACTTACCAGCTGATCTTGTTCATAAAAATCTGAAATCCAAGGAGCCGAAAACCACATGACTCCATAAAAAAATGTACTAACCGCTAAATTGAAGTAGAAAATCGTGCTTGCATCTTCATCGTTAGCATCTTTTTTTTGGATATATGCCATTCCAAAACCACTATCAATAAATATTCGAGCAATAGCAAAAAAAACGGTTATCATGCCGATCAAACCATAATCAGAAGGTGTCAATAATCTGGCAAGAATCACCCCAAGGATCAATTTGATAAATTGAATACCAAATTTCTCAATCAGCGTCCAGATTACTCCATTTATCGATTTTTGCTTTAAACTGCCCATTGATTAAATTCGTTTCATAATTCGATATCCCAAATTATTCTTAGTCAACTTGTTATATCTGATAATATTGTTTGAAATACCTGTTTTAAAACGATAAATAGCCGGTAGTTTTTCTTGATCTAAATTGCACAAATCGTAGAATTTTGTTCCCTGTTCCTTTGCCCATTTCATCGCCTCCCATTGTAGGAGTTCTCCATGGCCTTCGTTTTTAATGCCTTTAAGAGAAGCTCCTTTATAGTAATGAAGGTAATTTGAATTACCCAAGACCAGGATTCCAGAAATAGCCTTTCCTTCTTTATATGCTATCCAAATTTGCGCTTTTCCTGTGCTGAAATATGTTTCACAGATAGATTCATAATATTCGTAGTTCAGATTTTTATACCCCAATCTTTCATGTAAGCCTTTTAAAATTGTCCAAAATTCACTTAAGCCTTCAGGATCACTGCACTTTCTCACCTCAATACCAGATTTTACTGCTTTTCGAATCATATTCCTTCTTTTTGAATGAATAGATTGCATAAAAATTTCATCTTCAGTCATTGACAAGTCGACCATTGCTGTCTCTCCTATTTCCGTTGGTGAAGAACCACTAGCGTTAGCATTATTCGGCGATGGAAACCCCATATATTTCAAAGACTCAAAAAAACTGGCTTTCAGTTGAGCAGGATCATAATTTTCTTTACCTACAAAACCGGCATAAGGTATATCACCAAGTGGCATAAAGTTGTATCGTTTCATGCCCAACCTACCATCTCTGGAAATATGAATTGGTGTAAGAGAATTTATAGTTTCGGGGTCATCGACCAAATAGTATAGCTCTGTATTAAACTGTTTTGAAGCAATTCTATTAAGTTCAACTTCATGAAAAATTGAGCCGTAATATTGATCAATAACTTCAGAAATTTTTTGCTCTTGTGAGGGATTAGGTTTTATCAAAGAAAAATCTTTGTACTTAAGCATAAAACTCTTTTATATATTTGATAATATAATCTACTTCTTCATCGGTTAACTCATAATGTAAGGGTAGCGTGATAAATTTATCGGCCTCTTGTTCTATGTATGAGCAATCTTTAGCATAAGGTTTAAACAATGGTTGTCTCGTTAAGGGTGTATAATGGCAACCCGTAGCGATACCCTTGGATTTTAGAAAAATCATAAGCTCATCTCTTTTTTCAGCCCTTATACCAAACATTTGGTATACATATTTATCAACATCGAAAGGCACAATTGGTATAACACCATTTATACCTTCTATACCCCGCATATATCTTTCAATAATTTGTGAACGCCTGGCATTCATTTTATCTAGTTTCTTGAGTTGCGCCAGACCAATAGAGGCTGACAAATCATTCATATTGTATTTGTAACCAAGTACATTAATTTCATAAAACCAATGCATGGCATCTTTATTCGCGTTTACATAAGATTGAGCCGTCTTCCAGTTATCCTTGTCAATTCCTACCCATCTATATGCTTTAATATTCTGAACTAGTTCATCATTATTAGATACAATCATTCCTCCATCACCCGTAGTCATCAATTTTTTCTCTTCAAACGAATAACACCCAAAATCTCCCCAGGTGCCTAATGCCTTTCCTTTGTATGTTGGCGTACCTCTTTTAACCATTCCGGTTGTATGGGCGCAATCCTCGATAACTTTTAAGTTTTTCCCTCTCGCCCAAGGCATTAATTCATCCATAGGCACTGGGTGTCCAGTAAAATGAACAGGCATTACCGCCACACAATCTTTATCATACTTTCTTTTCATATCAGCTAGATCCATCCCTAATGTAATTGGGTCTGAGTCAACAAAAACAGGTACTAACCCATTGTATAACACAGCACATGCTGTTGAGGCAAAAGTTAGCGAGGGTACTAAAACCTTTTTCCCTTTTGGCAGATTAAGCGCGGTTAATGCTATATGAAGTGCTGCGGTTGCTGAATTTAATCCAATAGCATGTTTGACTCCCACATATTCAGCCCATTACTTTTCAAATTCATTGACATTGGGACCCAGCCCAATCCATGAGCGATCAAATGCCGCAGCAATATTCTCAAGTTCTTCTTTGCCTACTGAGGGTTTAAACAATCTTATATTCATGGTATAGTATCTTTTGAATTTTGATTTTATTTTGTTCTGTCACCAAATGGTGGGATTCTCTTTTAAGAAAGTATCCATACTTATACAGATTTCATCTTTTTCTGAAACAATCGGAGTCTTTACCGGCCAATCTACATCACATGAGTTCCAGTGAATACCTTTATCACTTTCAGGTTTGTAAACCACTGAGGTTCTATTTAAAAAAACTGCCTGATCGCTCAAAACCAAAAATCCATGGGCCAATCCTTTTGGAACGTAGAGCATGTTTCCTATTTCAGCGTCCAATTCAATGGTAAAAGTATTTTTAAAAGTTGGTGATGACTTTCTTAAATCAACAACCACGTCGAATATCTTACCGGAAATGCATGTTACACATTTAACATGATCATGAGGTGGTGTTTGGAAATGTAATCCGCGCAGCACATTTTTTTTTGAAACAGAATAATATTCTTCGGTGAAATCAGTCTCTAAGTCTAACTCCCTAAACGTATCTTCATGATATGTTTTGACTAAACATCCCCTATCATCTTTGAAAATTCTGGGTTGTAGTTCATAGCATCCTTTTATGGTTGTATCTATCTTTTTCATCAGAACATATATCTATAATCAAATACATTCTTTTGCGTGATACTATTCTCATTCTCCTTAAACTCCTTCCATCCCGTTAGAATGACAACATGATCTGTTTTAGAGAGAATATCGGGTAAGGACTTTTCATATTGAATCTTTAATTCTGGATATGCTGCTTCGAACTCGTTGTTTGCTAAGGGATCGTAAGCAAATAAATTCGTATATCCTTGAGCAAGCAGCTTCTCAATAATATCCTTACTCGGTGTCAAACGCACGTCATCTGACTCTGGCTTAAATGATAATCCAAGAATCCCAATAGGTTCATCTTTTTTTACTTTTGAAGTAATTTTGTTTGAAACAAATTCTTTGACTTCATTATTTATTTTCAAGTTACCTGTCAAAATATGAGGAGTAACACCATGTTCTTTGGCTATACTATCTAATGCTGATGTATCCTTAGGCAAGCAATATCCGCCATAGCCGCAACCGGGATAGACATATTTGGCCATTGATGCCGGTTTACCAAACCATCTTTTATCTTCATGCAATATCCTAAAGGCCGTGGGTACATCTATATCTCCAATAGCATCTGCCACCATAGACATTTCATTAGAATAGCTTATTAAGGTAGATAGCAGCGTATTCGATAAATATTTGATATATTCTGCCGAATTATATGACACGTAATGAATAGGCGCGTTAAAGGGTTTGTAGATGGTATTTAAAATATCTTTTGACTTCTCATCCTCGACTCCAAGAACTATTCGATCGGGTTCAATAAAATCTTCCCAACAGTAACCTTCTCTTAAGAATTCTGGATTCGATGCTAGACCAATGGATCGATCTAACTGCTTGAGTTTTTCATCTATATAAGGTTTTACTCTCTTAGAAACAGTTGACGGTGGGACGGTAGACTTTGTCACAATCACTTTGAACTTTCTATCTGCTACGTCGACTATTTGATCTATCGCGGCCAGAATATACTTCAGGTCTGCGCTGCCATCTGGTGCAGAGGGTGTTCCAACACAGATAAAAACGGCTTCGCTATTCTTAATGGCCTCATCAAAAGGAACATCTAGAAAAAAAGTGGTACCTAAGGTTTCAGTCAAAACCTCTTTCAGATGCGGTTCATGAAACGGTATTTCATAATTTCTAAGCTTATTTAATCGTTCCTCATTAATGTCTATACCGAAGGTTTTAAATCCTTTTTTACTGAACCCTAAACCAGTGGTCAAGCCTACAAATCCTAATCCAAGAATTGTAATCATAATAATTGTCCGTTATTAATTTTAAGAAAAGTTAAATATCTCCCGATGCCCTCATCGACATGAATCGTCGGATTGTAATTTAGGATGTTCCTTGCCTTATCAATATTAGGGCATCTCCTATTGGGGTTGTCAGTCATATACTCGGCATCATCCGAAACATCGAACACCACACTACCTTGATAATCATATACATTCTTTGCATTCTTCGCGAATAACTCGGCAAATTCTGCCACCGACACTTCTGGTTTGTCTATTCCAATATTAAATACATCTAATTCGCCATGTAGCAATACTTTTAAATATCCGGTAATGGCATCCGATATATAGCAGAATGTCCTTGTTGGCTTACCATCTGAATACATTACGAGGTCTCTTCCCTCATGAACGGCTTTTGCAAAATCCGCTGGTAATCTTTTATCATTAATATTCATTCCTGGCCCATAATTATTAAAAGGTCTTGCAATTGAGATCGGCATATTATATTTCTGATGAAATATATAGCACATTGTTTCTCCAAATCTTTTAGCCTCATCATAACAAGCTCTAGGGCCCATGGTAGCTACATTACCCCGGTAATCTTCTTTTGTTGGAATAAATTCAGGAAAAGGATCTCCATAGATCTCACTGCTTGAAAAGAATAAGAAACCCTTGATGGATTTTGTTTTATAGTAATCCAGCATTCTACGCAACCCGGTAATATTGGCATCAATTGTTTCCTCAGGGTAAATTCTATAAAAAGTAGGCGAAGCAATGGAAGCCCCATGAATGATCAAATTGGCTTCTTGAGCACCCGTTACATTATCAATATCATCTGTAATAACATTGAAGTCCTTTAATTCAATCTTTTCATTGTTAGTATTTAAAGTTTCCAGCCAATCCCTTGTTCCGGTTAAAAAATTATCAAGTCCTATAATTTTCTTGATTTGTAATTGGTCTGAATAATGTGCAAAAAAATGCATAAAATAGTACCCTAGAAATCCTCCACAACCTGTAAAAAGTATGGTTGAATCTCTGAATTTATCTTTTTCCTTATCAGATAATTTGTTAAAAATATAGTCGAGATCTTCTAACAATATTTTGTTCTGCATGCTTATAATTTTATTTTCTGCTTAACTAGTTCAGTGGTTCGTCACCAAAGTTTCCAGTCGGCTTTATTGGTCGCCCACAAATCTTCGAGATCATTCTTATCTTTTAAAGAATCCATTGCTCTCCAGAAGCCAGAATGCTTATAGGCATATAGTTTTTCATCTTTTGACATATTCTCTAGCGGGTCTCTTTCAAAGACACTATTCGAATCATTCCCTATGTAATCAAATACTTCAGGATCACAGACAAAAAAGCCTCCATTGATCCATCCCCTTTCACCTTTCGGTTTTTCTTCAAAAGACTTTACGAGCTTATCATCGTCACCATAGGCTATGGTTCCATACCTACTTTGGGGTTGCACTGTGGTCATGGTTATTATACCTTTATGTGAATCATGAAAACGAACTAAATCCTTCAAATTAACATCAGAAACTCCATCTCCATAGGTCAATAAAAATTTTTCATTACCAACCAGTTCCTTTGCTTGTTTAATTCTTCCTCCTGTCATCGTATTTAAACCAGTATCTAATAATGTTACCTTCCAATTTTCGGACTTGTTATTTAACACACTGACTTCATTGTTCTTTAAATCAATTGTCACACTTGAATTATGTAAAAAATAATTAGCAAAATACTCTTTGATCATATAACCTTTATAGCCTAAGAGAATTACGAAATCATTAAATCCATAATGCGAATAGATTTTCAAAATATGCCAAAGGATGGGTTTCCCGCCAATTTCAACCATTGGCTTTGGTTTGATACCTGTTTCTTCAGAAAGACGAGTTCCAAATCCTCCAGCTAAAAAAAGTGCTTTCATATATAACTTTATAAATTAGTATCTACTTATTTCTTTTCCCGTTCTTAAAAGGGTGATTTGCAAATGGCAACTTCGCTAGAGGGTGATAATCCCCTTGCAATGGACTTACTTCTTTATTACGAATCTCATGTACAATATTTATTGATTGCCTAGCGTCTTCCAATCCGAAGCCTTCACCTTTTATTATATCTTGATAACTTTTAGTATGCAAATCAAAAAAGCCATCACTAAATTCTATTTCATTACCATCAACAGTGATAGAGCGATATGTTCTTTGACCTTTTTCTTTAATATTTTCAGGAAGGACGTCATAATTTATAGACAAAAACCATCGTACTCTGGCTTTTTCTAATTGCAGAAAACCTGCGGCTCTATCGTGCTCATGTAAATGTACGATATTGTCTTTCACGTCACCAAATATGTAGGTAAGCATATCATAAAAATGAATGCCAATATTTGTCGCGATACCTCCGGATTTAGTAATGTCGCCTTTCCATGAAGTATAATACCAATTACCTCTTGAGGTTAGATACGTCAAATCAACGTCATATACTTTGTCTTTTGGTCCTGTTTCCACCTTCTTTTTAAGATCAATTATACTTTGATGTAATCTGAGCTGTAATATAGTATTGACCTTTTTATTGTATTGTTTTTCAATATCCACTAAGGCATCAATATTCCATGGATTTAAGACGAGAGGCTTCTCACATATGGCGTCTGCGCCACTTCTCAAAGCCATCCTTATATGTGAATCATGTAAATAATTGGGAGTACAGATGCTTATATAATCAAGATTGGTACCTCTACGCCTTAATTTTTCGATATGTCGATCAAATCGCTCAAATTCAACAAAAAAAGCGGCATCAGGAAAGTAACTATCCATAATACCAACACTATCAAAATTATCAAGAGCTACCAAGAGATTATTTTCGGTATCTTTTATAGCCCTTAGGTGTCTAACAGCAATATAGCCTCCAACTCCAATTAATGCAAAATTTTTCATTTGTTTCTATCTTTCTGTTCAACGAATTAATAAAGAACTGATATCAATTATAACGCTCTTATTATTCCTATTGTATAAGAATTATAATCCTAAAAACATCCTATACCTAACCTTAATTCTATGATATTTTAAATACTTGAATAACAGCTGCTTAAAATCCACATAAACATAAATATATTTAAGGATTTTATCAGTTTTAAATGCGACAATTTAATCGCGAACAACATACTTAAAAGATGGCAATGCAATATAACTAATATTATTGCATCTAAAATTGGAAAGCCAATTTTTGCATAAGGGGGATAACATATTTTTCTTTTTCAATAACGACCCAAAAGTAATATTTTTTTTTAATTTCACTAAAATTACTTCAAATATATTTACCATGATAGGAATTGTTGGTGGTGTTGGACCATATGCGGGTTTAGATCTAAGCCAAAAAATTTTCGATAATACTATCGCCAATTGTGACCAAGATCATCTGGATTTGATCATGTTATCATTACCCTCTTCAATCATAGATCGAACCGAATATATTAATGATACATCTCTTGAAAATCCAGGTAAATCAATCGCTACTGTAGTAGCTAAGTTAGAAAGTTTTGGAGCCAAAGTAGTAGGGCTACCCTGTAATACTGCTCATGCTGAAGTAATATTCAGTGATATCGAATCGAATTTGGCCGCCCAAAAATGTAAAGTTGAAGTATTAAATATGGTTGAACAGACCCTAATTTTCATAAAAACTCACTTTCCTGAAATCAAAGAAGTAGGCATTTTATCGACTACTGGAACATATAAAACCAAAATATACGCGAAGCATCTTGTTAATTCTGGATATAAGGTCCATCGACCACCCTTTGACATGCAGGAAAAAATAATACATCCTGCAATATATGATCTCGAATATGGAATAAAGTCAAACCCTCAACATGCGAAATCAAGGAGCAATCTAGAGCAAGGTTTAAATTATCTTAAAAATCAAGGCGCTGAATTGATCATACTTGGCTGTACAGAAATACCACTAGTGATCAAAGAACGGCAATTTGAGAACATTCCACTAATTGACCCTACGAATATACTTGCCAGAGCTTTAATAGGATATGTTAATACGGCTAAATTAAAGCCCTATTCTTTCTAAATTATAGCACTATTATTTTCTTTGTGTCAACCTTTCCTTCATTCGATAACCTTATGAAATAGACACCTTTGTTAAACCTAGAAAGTTCAATCTGGTGGTTAATACGGTTTACAGATTCTTTATTGTCTAAATCTTCTGAATACACCAGTGAGCCGTTAAGATGATATAATTGGATGTTAATGTTATTTTTATAACCTATGAGATCAACATTAACCATATCTCTAGCAGGATTTGGATATACAATCATTTCTGTAGTCGCCTCCAAAGAACAAGCATCATCTATTGATACCTTTACATAAGCCACATCAGAATTATCGCCTTTTGTAACCCTAACCGAAAAAACTGTTGATTTTTCAGGATCCACAGTAATACTTCTTTCTGTTTCTCCTGTACTCCATAGATAAGTATCTCCTCCAGAAGCTGTCAAAACTATTTCGTCTCCTTTACAAATGGTCGCATCCTCTCCGGCATGAGCAACAACCGTACCGCCACCAGATGCTTCCGTCACCGTTACAACAATAGTATTTTTTTCTGAACAACTTCCTGAAGTCAAGGTAACTGTATAACTCGTTGTTACTAATGGACTAACAGTAATACTGGAGGTAGTTTCTCCTGTGCTCCATTCAAAGCTACCATTACCCGTCGCATTCAGCGTTACGCTTTCTCCTTTTTCTATTGTTACATCATTGGTGGTAGATAAATTCGGACTTTCACTTACAACAACCTCTACATAATCTACAGCAGTACTTTGACAGCCCTGAGAAGATGCTGTTACTGAATAGGTTGTTGTAGTTTCAGGACTTACTGTAATACTCGCCGAGGTCTCACCTGTACTCCACAAAAAATCACCTACCCCAGTTGCCGTTAATGTAACACTTTCACCCTCACAAATTGTCTGATCTGAGCTCGCACTAACTGTTGGCGAAGTATTAACAGTTACGGTCATGTCTTCCGATGCTGAGCAATTACCATTATCTGAAGTCACAGTATAAACTGATGTGCTCGACGGACTTACCGTTATGCTGGACGTGGTTTCTCCAGTACTCCATACAACGGCATGGCTACTCGTAGCCGTTAAAGTCACACTCTCACCTGCGCATATTGACGTATCACCGCTGACGGTCAGCTCAACCGCAGGGTTAACTGTAACGGTAACTGTATCTGTTGCATCAGTCGAACAAGAATTGCTCGCCGTAACCGTGTATACGGTTGTACTATTTGGACTTACTTGAATATTTGGTCCTGTAGCACCATTACTCCATGTAAAATTTCCCTCGCCTGTTGCCGTCAATGTAATTAACTCACCAGCACATATTGTAACGTCTTCACTAGCCGTGACGCTCGGAGTATTATTCACAGTAACTTCAATAGACTTTTCTTCAGAACAATTTGCATTACTTGATGCGACTGTATAAATTGTTGTATTTGATGGGCTTACAGTAATACTGGATGTGGTTTCACCCGTACTCCAAACAAGATCTTCGTTACTGGTAGCCGTAAGGGTAACGCTCTCACCCATACATATTGATACATCGTCACTAACTGTCAAATCAATTGCCGGACTTACGGTTACTGTTACCGTGTCAGAAGCATCCGAAGAACAGGAGTTACTGGCTGTCACTGTATAAGTAGTTGTACTGGTTGGGCTTACTTCAATGCTTGGTCCCGTATCACCATTACTCCATGTAAAATTTCCCTCACCTGTCGCCGTTAAAGTGACCGAATCTCCAGAACATATTGCTTGATCTTCACTAGCTTGAACACTCGGCTGATTATTTACTGTTACCTCTACTGATTCTTCTTCAGAACAGCTTGAATTACTTGATGACACAGTGTAGGTAGTCGTACTTGCTGGGCTCACAGTGATGCTTAATGTTGTCTCCCCTGTACTCCACAGTACCGCTTCGCTGCTGGTCGCCGTTAAGGTTACACTTTCCCCGGTACAAATTGATACATCATCAGTGACCGTCAGGCCAATGGGTGGATTGACTGTAACGATAACTTCATCGGTCGCTTCTGCAGAGCACGAATTCGTAGCAGCTACGGTATAGGTCGTTGTACTCGTAGGACTTACATCAATACTTGCCCCTGTGGCGCCATTACTCCAGGTAAAATCTCCTTCACCGGTAGCCGTTAAGGTAACTATATTTCCAGAACAGATTGTGACGTCATCACTAGCTACAACACTCGGAATGTTGTTTACCGTCACAAGAATATTGTAACTCTCGGTTTCTTGCCCTTGTGTAATCACAACATTATAGGTAGTTGTTTCACTTGGATCTACCGTAATGCTTGAATCGGTTGAGCCATTATCCCAAAGATAAGAATCTCCTCCCGAGGCCACCAAAGTAGTATTTTCACCAATACAGATTGTGACATCCGGACTTACACTTCCAAATGACTCTTTGACATCTTCAAATGCACCTATCGAATTGCTTCCCGGGTCTCTTGGCTGCCCATCAGCATCGTGCTGTACATTGGTATTATCCACACCTTTATCAATTGCAGGTGAACCTGGCATGAGGTGAAAATCACCTGCACCGGGATTTACTAATTGGGGGTCACTAACAGTATTGTCTTGCCCGGAAGGTGTACTGTAATTACAATTGTAAAAGTTATTGGAGGTAAAAGAATAACTAGTTGTGGATCCTAATTTATTAGAAGTGTGAACAATATTATTGATAAATTTATTATTACTTACAGAGGCTCCTCCGACACTAAATAGCGTATTTATATTATAAAAGGTGTTATTGATAATTAGATCATCATGTGCCGATTGTCCTGCGACATAAGGGCTGTAATAAACCCCCCTGTTAGAATTTTTAAACGTACAGTTCTTAATGACATTTAAATGTGAGCTTTCCGGGTTTGAAGAAGTAATACTGACAATTCTAATTGCAGAGCCTATATCTTCCGCCTGAATATTATCAAAGATATTTTCACTAGCCCCCCCTTGTATTGTAATAGCGTTGATACCCGATGAAGGTACATTCGCATTTCTAGTGACAAAAATGTCTCTAAAAACATTGTACTTCACCTCCCACTTCCGAGCCTCAATAGCCAATGCAATACCTTTAATAGTAATCTTCTCACACAGATTGTATTCGGCATGTGCATTTCTTGATACGTCATCAGATTTTAATGTCATTCCATGACCCGTATGGCCGGAATCCACATAATGCTCCATATACAGGTTTCTAAAAATACTATTAAACCCCCTTGAAGACATGTAATAGTCAACACCACCAACATCTTGTATGGCTTTACAATTATCAATTAGGTTATGCCTCCCATATATTCTAATCAGTGCCGTTCCATCAGAATTGTAAGCAACAGAATTAATTAATCGAATTCTATCATTCGTATCTGAAGGAAAATAATAATTATAACCTCCTGAGACAGCTCCTTTTGCCAATATGTTATCCATTATAACATTTTCGACGCCACCACCGTTAATTAACCTCGCATAATTATCTAATTGTAGGTTTCTTATGATTATATTATCAGCGCTTACCTGAATTCCGCGACTATTCGTAATCCCTGCTCCTCTCAAGAGTGGCATAACAGAACTATTCGTACTTGTATTTGTGGGATGCGACCAATTAAGATTCGGATTATCTCCAGGGGTACTTTGATACCCTACAAGCTTTATCGGTTTTGTAGAAGTGCCATCATTATTCAGTACAACATTTTCATTCCCGTAATTACCGGCCTTTACATAAATAGTTTGACCGGGCGCCGAGTTTGCAGCAGCATGAGATATAGTACGCCATGCAGAGCTTTCGCTTCTACCATCATTGGAATTACTACCTGAAGTACTTACATATCTAAAATCAGTTGACACGGGTTCTTGAATTTCATTCTGAATATATTGTAAGTCAAACTTATAAATACCCATATTGCTCCCTCCTTCATATCGAATCGTATTATTATCCCAAAAAGTAAATGGAGTTGAAACTCTAAAGTAATGACCAGTAGTAGCTCCAGAATTAAGGGTAATACTACTAACTGATTTACCACTTATAATGAAACCATTTGTGGTAGCAGATGTTGCAGACAAGGGCACACTTGTATCGAAATATACCCGATCCTTTTGAGCATTTTCTACTCTGAAATTCGATAAAACCGGTACAGATTGTGCGTTGACAACGCTATATATAAAGAGGATGAAAAAAACTGAGAATAATTTTTTAACCATACTAAAACCCTGTGATAAATAATTAATAAATTGGTTATTAATAGTTTATCATTTAGCAATACGTATCCTCACCTCATATCAATAAAACCTAACGGTTTTAAAGGCATTAAGGGAGATATAATTGATAAATGAACGGATTTTCTTTTCTTAGCGACGTTTCTCTTAAACGATCAAAGTTGCAAAAAATTGTACGAGCTCTTACAACAACCTAATTGTTTCTGAAAAACAGTGCGAATGTATTTTGGAAATCTGAAGGAAATCTGAAGAAGACCTAGTTTTCAACAAAATAGCGAGGATTTGTTAACAAACGGTTTTTTTTGTTAATAAGATGGCCCTATTTCATGCTTTAAACAGCAAATTATTAACTTAGTACCCCCAGAAAATTATGTTGAGAAGTATCGTAGTTATTGTAATTATATGTTTATCCTGTAAAAGAGAGGAAAATATTAGCGTAAAAAATAACTACACACTTTATATAAGCGTGCCGAATATCGAGAATAATACCAAAATACTTCTTAAAAAACAAGAGGGCTACTTAAGCATGGCCATAGATTCGACTCTCATAAAAAACCAAAAGGCCATTTTTGAAGGTACTATTAATTTACCCGAAGTTTATGGCGTGTTTATTGAAGGTTATAAAGAAGGGATTTTCCCAATAATTGAAAAAGGTACCATAAACGTTAAAGTCAAGATAAACGATTTGGCGAACTCAGAAATTGCCGGGACAAAGCTCAATGAGCAATTGGCCCAATACAAAGAGAATTCAAGAGAAATCAGCTCTAAAATGAATGATTTGTTTCACGAGTTTCAAAGAGCCAGAGCCGAAAACAATAGTCAAAAACTCATTGAAATTAACGAACAAATGAGAGTTATTGATAAACAAAGAAATGATTTTAGTAAAAAATTTATAAAAAACAACTCCAACTCCTTTGTCGCATCAATGGTGCTCCATTCGATGTCAATAAATAAAGACATTTCAAGAGACACAATAGAAAAATTATATGCACTGCTCTCTAACCAGGTCAAAAAAAGTGAATTCTCAAAAAGTGTGGCTTTAGAGTTGGAAATCGATACGCTTCGAAAAGATAAATTACAAAAATTTCCATAAGTTGGTTCCAGGTGGTATTTCGACTGGAGTTTGATCTTTTTCGAAAAATCGGGCAGTAAGATTTCCTTTCAAAACGATCGCTTTTTTCACAGCTTCCAACCAACTTCCTTCGCGTAAACCTAACACTGGTGTATCATTATAAACATGAAACTCCTTTATTCTAATTTCACGTGTCTCTCCCTTATGCTTCGAACTTGGATCAGGGTCTAAATAATGCGCATTTATATTCAAGGGAATCACCTCTAACGTTGTATAATTAGGAGGCTTCACTATAGGCATATCATTAGTAGTCTGCATCGATACGCCACATATATTGCTTCCTGCACTGGTTCCCAAATACGGAACTCCTCTTTCGATGCTGTCTTTTAGAACGTCCATTAAATTTCTATCATACAATTCCTTTACCAAAACAAAGGTATTTCCACCTCCAACAAAAATTCCTTGAGCATTTTTAAGTGCCAATTGTTCGTCGGTGAATTCGTGAATCCCTTTTACCGAAATATCTATAACAGAAAAAGCTTTTGAAGTTATTGCAGTATACTCATTACAGGAAATTCCACTAGGACGGGCATAAGGAATAAATACAACCTCTTTCGCGTCACTAAATAATCGTTTTAGTTCTGGTAGCAAATATTCAAGATATCCACTCCCGTAAATTGTCGACGTACTGGCAAGTAGTAAATTTTTCATCTCTTAATGGAAATTCAAAGTTATACCTTTAACAAAAGTTTACACTTATTTTAATAATTATTTATGACTTCTGCGACTTAATTTGTGAAAACTAATCGATCCATGGCCGAAAATATACATCTGCTCTTACTTTTGAGTTACTTTATTTTTGGTTCGAAAATCGCTGCACAAAACGACAGAAGGGTTATAAATGGAAAAATAGTAAGCGATTCCCTATCAGTTGAGAAAATACACATCATTAATAAGAATACCAAAACAGGAACCTATACCAATGTATCTGGTGATTTCGCCATTCCCGTCAAGGTCGACGATACACTAGTATTTACGGCAGTACAGTTCGAACTTTATAAGCGTATTGTCTCAGAAATAGATATGATGCAGCTCCAGCTTATTATTAGATTGAAGGCCAAAAATAACCAACTCGAAGAAGTCATTGTCAAATCAATAAGTGTTGCTCAAGGACTCGGCCTTCCAAATGCCGATAAAAAACCTCTGAACAGGACAGAAAACCGTCTAAACGCCCATAATAAATCGAGTGCACCAATACTCACATTAGCTACTTTATTAAACCAACGGGGTGGAATAGATAATATTTACTATATCTTATCAGGCAAACGCAAAAGAGACCGAAAACTTAATAAACTAATGTTAGAAGATAAAATTTCTGCTCGAGACACTAAGGCCTTACAACAGATCCGGTTACATTTTGAAGACGATTTTTTTGTCAATACGGTTGGCATTCCAGTTGAACGAATAAATGATTTTTTAGATTTCTGCCTAAAAGATAATATTGTAGCACTTTACAATGAAAACAGGATCTTAGAGCTTATCGAGGTTTTTCTAGAGGAAAATAATTTATACCTGAAACTCATTAAAAATTAAAAATAACTTTGAAATCTATAATTCTGGCAAGAAAGATGTGGACATAGAACTACTAGTGCAATAGCGTGAAGCGTACTTAAACCTAATCAGAAATGAAGAACAACCTGTTTATTTTTTTTCTCTTTGTATCATTTGTGGCGATTTCTCAAAACAAGCGAAGAATCATGCATGGAAAAATTATGAATGATTCTTTATCGGTCAATCGAATACATGTTATCAATAAAACGACCCAAAAAGGGACTTTATCGAATCAATATGGCGATTTTGCTATCCCTGTAAAAGTAAATGACACGCTCGTTTTCTCTGCCGTTCAATTTGAAAATTATAGCCGCATTGTTTCTGAAATCGATCTTCAAAAATTACAAGTGCTCATTAACCTAAATCCCAGGATCAATCAGCTTGATGAAATCCTTATAAAACCAATAAGCGTTGCTCAAAGATTAAACCTACCCAATGCTGATAAAGAACCCAAAGAAAAACTGGATTCGCGATTAGACGGACATTCAAAAGCCAGTGTCCCGATTGTTCTTCTGACTGCATTACTCGGAGGAGCCGGTGGAATTGATAATTTATACTATGTCTTGTCTGGAGAACGAAAGAAAGACCGAAAGCTAAAAAAACTAATCGCAGAAGACAAAATCGCAGACCTCAATTCAAAAACCACTAGAAATATACGACTATACTTTAAAGATGATTTCTTTATTTATACGATAGGAATTGCTGCCAAAGACATAGATAATTTTATTGACTATTGCCTCAAAAACAACATTGTAGCACTTTACAATGAAAAAAGATATTTAGAACTTATTGAAATCTTTTTTCAGGAACGCGTTCCATATCTGGAACAAAATAAAGAGTAAAATTTTTGGACTATTTTTTGTAGAAAAAGTCTATGTTTACCGACAAATGAATTAAATGATAGCTCTAAGAAAATATGTACTTTTTTTTATCGCCATTCCCCTGCTGGCATTTTCTGTTCATAAATACTACATTAGTTTTACCAAAATAACATACGCTGAGAAATCTGAAGCATTGCAGATCATCATGCGAGTTTTTACAGATGATCTGCAGAATGGCCTTGAGAAGCAATTCACTATCAACACGGCTCTCGATACCGACAAAGAACTTGAAACTGCCGATGAGTACATCTCAAAATATGTTGCAGATAAATTTTCGGTAATTGTCAATGGTAAAAAAGCACAACAAACATACATTGGTAAAAAATACGATGCCGATGAAACAAAAATTTATATCGAGATTGAAAATGTTGCCGAAATACAATCAATTGAGGTGCAAAACAAAGTTCTAATGGAGCTCTTTGAAGATCAACAAAATATTATCAAACTCAAGATCAACAACAAAAGGAAATCTTTTATACTTACCTCAAAGGATGATAAAGATATGTTAAAGTTTTAACAGTTTTTTATCAAATCACTTCAAATAAGTAATTTCACCAATTAAATTAAACTATACACACGAATGAGAAAATTAGGTTATTTACTACTGTCTTTTCTTCTGATAACTTCGGTTTCTTTTGCCCAGGAACAAGAAGAAAAAAAGGAAAGAAAACCAGGGCATTACAACATTAATAAATTCAGACAGCTCAAAGAAGAGTTACCAACACCAAATGATCAGCGCACCGCTTCTGGAGCACCAGGACACCAATATACGCAGCAGCAGGTTGATTATGTTATGAACCTAAGAATTGATGAAGATACAAATCGCCTTTACGGAGATGAAGTAATTACCTATCATAATAACTCTAAGGACGCCTTAGAATATCTATGGGTGCAGTTAGACCAAAATATGCGTGCGCCAGATTCTAAAACGCCTGATGCCAGACCCAGTAGTTTTAACAGTTCATTTAATGGTCCGAAGACCTTTACAGGAACATATTTAAAGAAACCTTTCGAGGGTGGATTTAAAATTGACTACGTACAAAATGCCGATGGCTCCCCACTTTCTCATACTATAAACAGAACCATGATGCGCATTAACTTACCTACGCCATTAGCTTCAGGTGCGCAGTTTGTGTTTAAAATAAAATGGTGGTATAACATTCCACATTACGTTGAAATCGGAGGTCGTTCAGGTTATGAGGCATTCCCTGACGGGAATAACAATTACACCATTGCTCAATTTTTCCCGCGTCTTGCGGTCTATGATAACGTTGAAGGATGGCAAAACATGCAGTTCTGGGGGCGTAGCGAATGGGCCTTAGAATTTGGTAATTATGATGTAAAATTAACAGTACCAGCAGACCATATTGTCGATGCAACCGGTGAACTTCAGAATGAAAAAGAAGTATTGACCAGAGAGCAACGTAAACGATGGGAACAGGCCAGAAAGTCATTTAAAGACCCCGTATTTATTGTGACCCAAGAAGAAGCCGAAGTAGCCGAGAAAGGACGTTCTAACAAGACAAAAACATGGCATTTCAAGGCAAATAATGTGCGTGATTATGCATTTGCTTCATCTCGTAAATATATCTGGGACGCCATGGCAGTAGATATCAATGGTAAAACGGTTATGGCCGTTTCCATGTATCCTAAAGAAGGAAACCCTTTATGGGAAGAGCATTCG
>JASJDL010000025.1 GCA_030065775.1 Flavobacteriaceae bacterium
GCCCTGGAGGATTCAAAGGGAGCTGGTTGTGTGGGACTTGCCGCTGCAAAGTTACAACCAATTTCTAATTTTTCAATGGTTTTTACACTTTTTTAAATTGTAAATAATGTACTGAAACTAAGTAACTAAGACTTAATTAATTATATTTGTTTAACTCAAAAATTCAAACTAATGGAAAATCAACAAAACCCCTCCAGAAAAAGTATCATGCTCAACTATGGCCTCTACCTGGGTATAGCTTCAATACTTCTCAGCGTTTTAAATTATTCTTTTGGAAACACGTATGAACCGCACTGGTCATTGAATGTATTAGGAATTGTTTTACTAATTGTTTTCGCCGTATTGGGTATTAAAAAATTCAAAGAAGCCAATGGAGGCCTATTATCGATAGGTCAAGCACTAAAAACAGGTATTGGTATTACCATATTAGGGGCTATAATTTTTATGGTTTATTTTTATGTCTTTGCAAAATTTATTGAACCAGAATTTATAGCCAGAACCACTGAACTTAATCTTGAGAAAGCTCTGGAGAGAAATCCAAGTATTTCCCAGGAGGCTTTAGATGCTCAAGAGAATGCAACTAAAAAATACTTCTTCGCATTCTCATTTGGTTTTATTCTGATAGTGAATCTTTTTATTGGTTTTGTAGTATCTTTGATCGCTGGATTGGTGATGCAGAAAAAAGAAGAGTACTAAACCGGTTAGTTTTTTATGGATATATCAGTAGTAATCCCACTACTTAACGAAGAAGAATCTTTACAAGAATTACATGATTGGATTGCAAGAGTAATGCAATCCAATCAGTTTTTATACGAACTTATTTTTATTGATGACGGTAGTACCGATGCTTCCTGGAATATTATTCAGCAATTGTCTGAGAAAAATAAAAGTGTAAAAGGCATTAAGTTCCAAAAGAATTATGGGAAATCACAAGCCTTGAATGCTGGGTTCAAAGAAGCCCGGGGCACTGTTGTAATCACTATGGATGCTGACCTCCAGGATAGCCCTGATGAGATCCCCGAATTATATGAGCTCATTGCTAAAGATGGCTACGATCTTATCTCAGGCTGGAAGAAGAAACGTTTTGACTCTAAATTACGAAAGAACTTGCCTTCAAAACTTTTTAATGCCGCCGCGCGCAGGACCTCTGGATTAAAGTTACACGATTTTAATTGCGGATTAAAGGCCTACAAAAAGGAAGTGGTAAAGAATGTAGATGTATATGGAGAAATGCACCGCTATATTCCTGTTTTGGCAAAAAATGAAGGATTTCATAAAATTGATGAGAAGGTAGTACAACATCAGGCGCGCAAATATGGTGTTACCAAATTTGGGATGGACCGCTTTATACATGGGTTCCTGGATCTTATCTCTATTTGGTTCTTATCACGATTCGGCAAGCGACCTATGCACCTCTTCGGCTTATTAGGTAGTTTTATGTTTTTTATCGGTTTTTGTTTTGCAGTGTACCTGGGCGTAGATAAATTATTTCTAAACCCAGCAGGAAGATTGATTACCCAAAGGCCACAATTTTATATTGCACTGGTTGCAATGATCTTAGGCACACAACTATTTTTAGCAGGGTTTTTAGGTGAACTGATCTTAAGAAGCAAACGCGACACAGCACGTTACAAGGTCAGTACTACAGTCAATTTATAGGCTAAAACGTCTGTTAAAATTAATATCTTTGTACAGTACTCTAGCATTAAATTAATGGAAAAGAATTCAATCTTAGAAAAGGCCCAGAAATGGCTCACGACACCTTTCGATTCAACTACCCAAAAAGAAATCCAAGCGCTTGTTGATCAGCAATCTGAAGAACTTACTGACCGCTTTTATAAAGATTTAGAATTTGGTACCGGTGGTATACGGGGTATAATGGGCGCCGGCACCAATAGGATAAATAAATACACGCTTGGCAAAGCTACCCAAGGTTTATCGAATTATTTACAAAAGTCATTTCCCGGTAAAGAATTAAAGGCAGTTATCGCCTATGATTGCCGCCATAACAGCAAAGAATTTGCACAGATCGTTGCCAACATATTCTCGGCCAACTCCATTAAAGTATTTCTTTTTGATGATTTACGGCCCACACCTGAATTATCTTTTGCTGTTCGCCATTTAGGATGTGATGTAGGTATCGTTTTAACTGCTTCACACAATCCACCCGAGTATAACGGATATAAGGTTTACTGGAATGATGGGGGTCAAATAGTACCTCCAGAGGATAGTGAGATCATAGAAGAAGTAAGCAAAGTGGATTTTTCCCAGATCAACTTTACCGAAAACGAATCTTTAATTGAAAAAATCGGTAAGAAAGTAGATAATGAATTCATAAAAGCCTCCGTTGAAAATGGCACCTTTACGGTATCCAACAGGGGAAATCTTAAAATTGTCTTTACCCCATTGCATGGCACTTCGGTAATGGGTATACCACAGGCATTAAAGAAAGCCGGATTTTCAGATGTCAACATTGTAAAAGAACAGAAAAAACCCGATGGTAATTTTCCAACGGTCACTTCACCAAATCCTGAAGAACCCGAAGCACTGAAAATGGCCATAGACCTCGCCGAAAAAATCGATGCGGATATCGTCATTGGCACCGACCCGGATTCTGACAGGTTAGGGGTAGCTGTTCGTGATTTAGAGCATAGACTGGTTCTCCTCAATGGAAATCAAACTATGAGTGTCATGACAGATTTTTTGTTAAAGCAATGGTATGAAAGCGGTAAATTAAACGGAAATCAATTTATCGGCTCCACCATCGTTTCTACAGACCTTGTTACCCAAATTGCGAAGAGTTACAACGTAGAAACCAAAGTTGGACTCACAGGCTTTAAATGGATTGCAAAAATGATCCGTGATTTTGACCAGATGGAATTTATCGGTGGCGGGGAAGAAAGTTTTGGTTATATGGTCGGTGATTTTATACGCGACAAAGATGCGGTAACCGCAACCGTTTTGGCTTGTGAAATTGCCGCGAATGCCAAAAATAATAATTCGACGTTTTATAAAGAACTTGTTAACTTATACCTTAAACACGGGTTTTACAAAGAACACCTCGTATCATTTGTCAAAAAAGGAGCCAATGGGGCTCAAGAAATTCAACAGATGATGGCTGATATGCGAAATCAGCCTATTTCAGAAATTGATGGTTCTAAAGTTACCTGGCTATACGATTACCAAACATCTGTCTGCCAAAATTTGACTACCGGCGAAAAAACTGACATTGACCTGCCGAAATCGAATGTTTTGATCTACCATACGCAAGATGGCACAAGAGTTGCCGCTAGGCCCAGTGGAACAGAACCAAAAATTAAATTCTATTTTAGTGTCAACCTGCAATTAGATGCCATTGAAGATTTAATGCCTACCGAACGCCTGTTAGAGCAAAAGATCGAACGCATTATCAAAGAAATGAAGTTAGCATAAATGAATTATTTCAAAAAGATCTTTCGTTTTGCCTTACCTTATAAAACGTATGGGATTTTAAATGTCATCTGTAATATTTTCTATGCACTTTTTAGTGCGCTTTCTTTTATTGCACTGATACCCATGCTTGATATATTATTTGAAAAAGACAAGGTAAAACCTACGGTTGAACCTGTATATACGGGTATTTCTAACCTTAAAGATTACTTCAAGGAATACCTTGCTTTTCATGTAAATGAATATGCTCAGAACGATGCGTCTAAAGCCTTATTATTGGTGATTAGCCTGGTGATTGTCTTGTTTCTTTTAAAAAATGTTTTCAACTATCTGGCTATGTACTTCATTACCTTTTTACGGAATGGGGTATTGAAAGACCTTAGAAATGTGTTATATAACAAAACTGTGGCATTACCGCTCTCATATTTTTCCGAAAAACGAAAAGGAGATGTCATGGCAAGAATAGGCACTGATGTATTGGAAATACAGCATTCATTTTTATCGATCTTAGAATTAATTGTGAGAGAGCCATTGACCATCATTTTTACCATTATTATGATGCTTTTAATAAGTGTGAAGCTCACTGTTTTTGTCTTTATTTTTATTCCCGTCTCCGGGTTTATTATCTCGGCCATTGGTAAAAGCTTAAAGCGGAAATCGGACCGAGTTCAAAAAGAGCAAGGTACATTTCTGTCAACTTTAGAAGAAACATTGAGCGGTTTGCGTATCATTAAAGGATTTAATGCCGAAAATAAGTTTAATGAAAAATTTCAAGAATCTACAGGACGATTCTACCGGTTTTCCAACAAACTATTAAATCGCCAGAATCTTGCCTCACCTACAAGTGAATTTTTAGGAATAACCGTTATCGCTATTTTACTATGGTATGGTGGACGTATGGTATTGGTTGAAGGCACTTTAGATGGCAGCTCCTTCATTGCGTATATGGGGCTGGCCTATAATATATTAACCCCTGCAAAAGCGATTTCCAAGGCCTCCTATGGCGTCAAACGGGGTAATGCCGCCGCTGAGCGGGTTTTAGAGATTATTGAAACCGACAACCCATTAAAAGATAAACCCGATGCGGTTGTAAAGGATAGTTTCGACAAAGAGATCAGGTTCGAAGCCATTACCTTTAAATATGAAGACGAAAATGTTTTGGAAAGTTTTTCCTTAACGATCCCAAAAGGAAAGACAGTCGCGCTTGTAGGACAGTCAGGCAGCGGAAAATCTACCATAGCAAATCTTATTACTCGCTTTTACGATGTGAATCAGGGAAAGATCACCATCGACGGTATCGACATTCGCGATCTGAAGATACATTCATTACGCAGCCAATTAGGCATTGTTACCCAGGATGCTATTCTGTTCAATGACACCATCAAAAACAATCTATTACTGGGTGTGGAAAGTGCTACCGATGACGAAATCATCGGTGCCCTAAAAATCGCCAACGCCTGGGAATTTGTAAAAGACCTTCCTAGTGGTATCGATACTAATATTGGTGATAGCGGAAATAAATTGTCTGGCGGGCAGAAACAGCGACTGAGTATTGCTCGCGCCGTGTTGAAAAATCCACCCATCATGATCTTAGATGAAGCCACTTCGGCTTTAGATACAGAATCAGAACGCCTGGTACAGGATGCGCTCGAAAAAATGATGCAAAATAGAACCTCTATCGTCATTGCGCACAGACTATCTACCATTCAAAAAGCAGATACCATTGTTGTTATGCAAAAAGGACAGATCGTAGAGCAAGGAAAACATAAAGAACTACTAGAAAATGAGGGCATCTATAACAAATTGGTTGAGATGCAATCACTCGCATAAAAAAGACAAAAATGAATATTATTGAAAGCCTTGAATGGCGATATGCATGCAAAAAATTTGATAAAACCAAGTTCTTATCAGATGCGAAAATAGAAACCCTAAGTGAGGCTTTTAATTTAACCGCAACATCATTTGGCCTTCAACCTATCAAGATGCTGATTATTAAAGATAAGCAGCTCCAAAAAAAACTAGTCCCTTTTTCTTTTGATCAGCAACAGGTTCATAATGCCTCTCATTTACTGGTGATTTGTATTCAAGACTATTTCACCTTAGATGATATAGACGCATATTTCGATCTTGAAAAAGAAGTGCGTGGTACTTCCGAGGAAATTTTACAGCCTTACCGCAAACAACTTAAAGGTATCTTTGCCAATAAATCTACAATTGAAAAGCAAAAGTCGGCGATTAACCAAGCCTATATAGCTTTAGGTAATCTAATGACTGTGTGTGCTTTAGAAGAAATAGATGCCTGTCCTATGGAAGGTTTCATTGCCCAGAAATATGATGAAATCCTAAATTTAAGGGAGCAAAACCTAAAATCGGTTTTATTGCTACCTGTCGGCTATCGCGCCCATGATGATTTCATGAGTACCTTAAAAAAGGTTAGAAAACCTATGGATGAAACCGTGATAAAAATTTCATAAAAGCAATGAATGCTGAGATAAAAAACTTAGAGCCAAAAGAAGTCTGGAAAAATTTCGCAGACTTAAATGCAGTACCGCGTGCTTCAAAAAAAGAAGAACGAGTCATTCAATTTATGGTTGATTTCGGTCAAAGTTTGCAATTGGAAACATTCGTCGATAAAGTTGGAAACGTTCTAATTAAAAAACCGGCCACTCCGGGAATGGAACATCGAAAAACCATTGTCATGCAATCACATTTGGATATGGTACATCAAAAAAATAACGATACCGTTTTTGATTTTGAGATGCAGGGAATCGATATGTTTATTGACGGTGACTGGGTAAAAGCAAATGGCACTACTTTAGGTGCAGATAATGGATTGGGTGTTGCTACAATCATGGCAATTCTGGCGTCAAAAGATATAGAACATCCTGCAATAGAAGCGTTGTTTACCATTGATGAGGAAACCGGAATGACCGGAGCCATGGGTTTAGAAGGCGGATTACTAAAAGGTGAAATTCTATTAAACTTAGACACTGAAGATGACGATGAAATTGGAGTAGGATGTGCCGGTGGTATCGATATTACTGCTACAAAATCCTATACACCTCAACAGGCGGAAAAAAGTGCATCTGCTTATAAAATTTCGGTGAAAGGTTTACAGGGCGGTCACTCGGGAATGGATATCCATAAAGGCTTCGGCAATGCGAACAAACTTATGAACCGAATTTTATTTGCATTAAATCAATGGATAGCTATATCAGAAATCGATGGCGGTGGTTTGCGAAATGCTATTCCGCGCGAGAGTAATGCCCTTATCGTCACTACGCAAGCTGAAGTGGTTGAGGAGAAGTTCTATGGTATCGCCAAGGAAATTCTTGACGAATACCAACCCATAGAAACCGGTTTGGAAATCGAATTAGAAGAATGCCCGGTACCTCAAACCTGTGCGCCGCAAACAGATCAAAACATTCTTTTAAATGTCATTTATACCATTCATAATGGTGTTTTTAGAATGAGCCCTGATATTGCAGATTTGGTCGAAACTTCTAACAATGTGGCACGAGTAGTAGTAAAAGACGGCACAATAAAAATACTTTGCTTAACACGAAGCTCTGTGGCTTCGGGTAAACAAGATTTAGTCAACACGATTACATCAGGATTTGAATTAGGTGGTTTTCATGTTGAGCTTTCCGGCGAGTACCCGGGATGGAAACCAAATCCAAATTCACCTATTTTAAAAGTTTTGAAGAATGTGTACGTAGATCTTTTTGAAGAGCAACCCAACGTACTTGCCTGCCATGCGGGCTTAGAATGTGGAATTCTAGGACAAAATTATCCAGAACTAGATATGATCTCTTTCGGACCAACAATTAAAGGAGCACATTCTCCTGACGAGCGGGCCAGCATAAGTTCCACACAAAAATATTGGCGTTTTGTACTCGAAATTCTGAAAAATATTCCTGTAAAAGATTAAATAAATTGATTTTTTTTTCGTTTTGATGAAAAATCAATCAAAATGAAAGCATTTAAAATTTTAGCTACCGTTTGCCTTGCAATTGTTCTTATTTCTTGTGAGGAAAGTGAAAATGAACTGGTAAATGTTGACCAAAATGAGCTAGTTGGCGCTTGGAATTTAACAGAATTATCTCAAAAAGGTACCGTAAGTGTCTCGGGTATTCCGATACCCTTTAGTTCTGAAGGCAGCAATTTTGACTCAGTACTTGAAATAGCCGAAAGTCCTAATGATTTTTCAGCAAAAGGTTCATTTACAAATACTACTGTCATTACTAATCCGCTCGGCGATGATGTTATAAATGAAGAAAGAATTAATCTTAATGAATTATTCGCGAGAGGATCCTGGACCGTTGAAAATGGCATCATTACAGTATCTCAAGGAAGTGTTGATCAGGCCATTGATATCATAGAATTTGATGGAACTACTATCAAATTGCAATTTGATGTCGAAATTCCTATTGACTACGACGGACTTAGCGTAGTGAGTGACTCCACCATAGATATGACTTTAATGAAATAAGCATCATCTAAAGATCACATATATAAAGAAGAGGAATTTTTTCCTCTTTTTTTTATTTGTCAGAAATTCTAGAGTTCGTACTTTTGGCAAAACCTAATAGCAATGAAAAACACCAAATACGTTTTCGTTACCGGAGGCGTAACTTCATCACTCGGTAAGGGGATAATTGCGGCATCTTTAGCTAAATTACTTCAAGAAAGAGGCTACTCTGTCACCATTCAAAAATTGGATCCGTACATTAATATTGATCCGGGAACTTTGAATCCTTACGAGCATGGAGAGTGTTTTGTAACCAATGACGGTGCCGAAACCGACCTTGACCTTGGGCACTATGAGCGGTTTTTAAATATTCCTACTTCTCAGGCCAATAATGTGACCACCGGAAGAATCTATCAAACGGTTATAGACAAAGAGCGTAAAGGTGATTATTTAGGTAAAACAGTACAAGTGATTCCACATATAACCGATGAAATTAAACGCCGTATTCAAATTATTGGAAATACGGGTGAATACGATATTGTTATTACTGAAATCGGTGGTACAGTGGGTGATATAGAATCATTGCCCTATGTGGAATCGGTACGGCAATTACTATGGGAATTGGGTGAAGAAAATTCGATTGTGGTTCACCTTACGTTGATACCTTATCTCGCCGCCGCCGGAGAATTAAAGACCAAACCTACACAGCACTCAGTAAAGATGTTAATGCAAAGTGGTGTGAGTCCTAATATTTTAGTATGCAGAACTGAGCATGAAATTTCGGACGATATTAAGCGCAAATTGGCATTATTCTGCAACGTAAAAAAGGAAGATGTCATCCAGTCACTTGATACAGATACGATTTATAACGTTCCTAACCTGATGTATGAAGAAGGTTTAGACAGAGTTGTACTGGAAAAGTTAGACCTCTCTGCCGAAGATAAACCGGTTTTAAATAAGTGGAATGACTTTTTAAGACGCCATAAGAATCCGAAACATACTGTTGAAATAGGATTGGTCGGTAAATATGTTGAACTACATGACTCTTATAAATCTATTTCTGAATCTTTTATTCATGCAGGAGCCGCTAATGAGGTACAGGTCAATTTACATTGGATACACTCCGAAACTCTAGTTATTGATCAGCTTAAAGATCTCGACGGCGTACTGGTAGCTCCCGGATTCGGCAATCGTGGTATCGAAGGTAAGATTCAGGCCATTAAATACATTCGAGAGCATAATATTCCGTTCTTAGGAGTTTGTTTAGGTATGCAAATGGCGGTTATAGAATTTGCGCGTACTGTATTGGGGCTTGAACATGCCAATTCTACGGAAATGGTAGAAGATACACCCCATCCGGTCATCAATTTAATGGAAGAACAAAAAACCATCACCAACATGGGCGGTACCATGCGTTTGGGTGCATGGGATTGCGAATTAAAAGACGGTTCCATTGCTAAATCAGTCTATCAAAAAGATTTAATTAACGAACGCCATCGTCATCGCTATGAATTTAATAATGACTATTTAGATCAGTTTGAAGCAGCCGGCATGATCGCTACCGGTAAAAATCCGGAAACGGGTTTGGTAGAAATCATTGAAATACCTGATCATCCGTGGTTTGTCGGGGTGCAATACCATCCTGAATATAAAAGTACGGTGCTGAATCCGCATCCCTTGTTTGTGGCTTTTGTGGAGGCTTCCTTAAAGTATAATCAAGCTACTACTCAAAAGAAGGTATCGGTTTAATAATAGGTACGTATAATTAACTAAAAGATGACCAAAAACAGTATCTCAAGTCTAAGTCTGGGCAGAGCGTTTTCCATCTAAAACACAAATCGATTACATATTAATGAGCTCATCAATGCTGGCTCTTTTGCTGTAATCTGGATCATAATGTACAAAGGATATTTTACCATCTTTGCTGATAATATAGGTCGCCGGTACTGGTAGCACATTGTTATTGGTTTCATTATAGCTGGCAACTTTATTTTTTGTAAATCCATAATAGCTGGTCACATTTTTATCAGTGACTTCAAATGTCACTTTATAGGCATCCATAATTTTGTTTTCTTTATCATGAATAATGGAATACTTGGCTTTTACCTTATCGGAAGTCTCTTTTGTCTTTTCTGTTTTTTCAGGAGTGACTACTACCACATAATACCCTTTTTTAGTCAATGTTTCCAGATTTTCACTAAGCTTCTTGAGGTGTTTCTTACAATATGGGCACCAATTACCTCTATAAAAAAGCAACAAAATCTTCTGTTCTTTTAAGATATTTTCTGAGTCGATATTCTTTCCAAACTGGTCGGTACCTTTAATTTCAGGGGCGATTTCACCTACCTTTAAATGGTCATTATTTATTTGTGAAAATCCTGCGAAAGCACTTAAAAATAGTAGTGCTGGTATTAATTTCTTCATCTGTTTATTTTTATGCAAGGAAATAGACGAAGGTAATTCGAAACCTTACTGACATTTCTAATTTACTTAACATTTTAACTCTATTAAAAAGAATATATTTGTTTAAAACAGTGAAACCATGAAAAATATACTACTCGTCTTTGCCTTAGCTTCAACTCTTGTCCTTTATGCTCAGGATCAAGACAATTCGGCAACCTCTTCTGAATCATTTAATGAACAACTTGCTAAAGAAATGGGTGCCGATGATTACGGTATGCGTAAATATGTGATGGCCTTTCTAAAGAAAGGACCCAATAGGCCCACCGATAAAGAAAAAGCTGCTAAATTACAAGCTGCCCATATGGAAAATATTGGCCGTTTGGCTAAAGAAGGAAAATTGGCGCTAGCCGGACCATTTTTTGGTGACGGCGAATTACGGGGTATTTATATTTTTAATGTTGAATCTGTCGAAGAAGCCAAAGCTTTAACTGAAACTGATCCCGCAATCAAAGCTGGTAGTTTAGTGATGGAGCTACACCCCTGGTATGGTTCAGCAGCACTAGGCTTTGTCAATAAATACCATGATAAGCTCTCCAAGAAGAAAATTTAACAATTCCGTCATGCTGGACTTGTTTCAGCATCGCATCACAATTAGTAATCCAAAGTTTCTAACTTTGGATTTTTTATCTTTATAAGGTTGATTTTCCATTGCTTATGCCAGTTTTTTAGTTGTTTTTCGCGTTCAATAGCTTGATTAATATCAGAAAACTCTTCAAAATAAACTAAGTCAATTACATTATATTTTTTTGTAAACTTGGAAGCTGTTCCCCCAGAGTGTTCTATTAATCTTTTCGATAAGTTTGTCGTAACTCCTATGTACAACGTAGTTCTATACTTATTGGCTACTATGTAAACATAACTTTTTTTCATTTCTTAGTGGGCGACCCTGAAACAAGTTCAGGGTGACGAGAAGCTTGGTACGGCAGTGCTGCCTTAGGGTTTGTGAATAAAATTATGAAAAACTAGCTAGGAAAAAGGTATAGTTATTCAACTAGTTTTTGAATAAATAGTAAAGCAAATAAAGTATCACTGATGAAATCAGAATAGTTAAGATAATCTCTTTTCTATTTTGATTTTTCGTTTTAGTTCTAATATCTTGTTTGATCCTTTCCAGTTTTTGAGACGAAACTTCAGGAACGTTATATTCGGTTGGTTTATTTGCGGCACTTAAATGATCTTTGATAAACCTACCATCTTTTGATTGCTTGCGCCTTTTGTTTCTCCCATTGACATTTCTCAAATTAAAAATTTCCATAAACTCTATTTAACCCTCCTCAAAGGAACAAACCCGACCTATTTATTTTGTCAATTCTTTCGCCTTCAACTTTGCCTCTTCATTACGTTCGATTTTATGCTCCGGACGTGTCCATTTTGGTTTTTCACCTAAGTCCTGATATTGAGAATCTTCAGCCTCCACAGTTTGCGGTTGCATTTTCTTAATAAAAGGTTTTTGAGGGTTTAATCCCAGAAGTTTGAATAGTTCCATATCCTCACTTACATCTGGATTTGGTGTCGTTAATAATTTATCACCTGCAAAAATAGAATTGGCTCCTGCGAAGAAACACATCGCCTGCCCTTCCCTACTCATTTCAGTTCTACCGGCACTTAAGCGCACTTGTGTTTCCGGCATCACAATACGTGTTGTCGCCACCATTCGAATCATTTCCCAAATAGAGACCGGTTTCTGATCTTCCAATGGTGTTCCTTCTACAGCCACTAAGGCATTAATTGGAACGGATTCTGGTTGCGGGTTTAAAGTAGATAACGCCACTAACATTCCGGCTCTGTCTGCCACTTTCTCGCCCATACCGATGATTCCTCCTGAACAAACTGTCACATTGGTTTTACGAACATTGTCTATGGTTTCCAATCTATCCTGATAGCCACGTGTGGAAATGACCTCTTTGTAATATTCTTCCGAAGAATCTAAATTATGATTGTAGGCATATAATCCCGCTTCAGCGAGGCGTTTGGCTTGATTTTCGGTGACCATCCCCAGCGTGCAGCATACTTCCATATCGAGCTTATTGATTGTACGTACCATTTCCAGCACCTGATCGAATTCAGGTCCATCTTTGACATTTCGCCAGGCTGCTCCCATACACACTCTAGAACTTCCCGAAGCCTTTGCACGTAATGCCTGCGCCTTGACCTGTGAAACAGACATTAAATCATTACCTTCAATATCTGTATGATAACGTGCCGCCTGCGGGCAATAACCACAATCTTCTGGGCAACCGCCTGTCTTAATCGACAATAGTGTTGACACTTGTACAGTATTTGGGTCATGATGTCTTCGATGCGTAGTAGCGGCTTCATACAGCAGCTCCATCAAAGGTTTATTATAGATATCGAGAATTTCTTCTTTGGTCCAGTTATGTCTTGTACTACTCATAAACTTTTTAGGTTGAAAGTCCAAAAATACTAAAAAGCAGGTGCCAGCAACATATTACTTATCCTTTTCTTTTAACACCAATTGCCGACCCAATTCTGCAAGAAAGGGAAGGCCTATTTCATCGTATTCGTAAACTCCGTCATTAAAAATCTGATTTTCATTTACATGGACGGTGGCCGAAATAATATATTCTTTAGTCGTTTTAGTATTTTTAATATACGCGCAATCGGTCAAATAGCCATAAGCATAACCAACTTTATTATAAATTTCTATGTGTTCGGGTATCGTATCTTTTGTATCACCATATAGTAAAAACTTGACGTAGCCGTCATAATATTCATTAGGATCATAACCAGCCTCTTTGGGAAGGATTTTCATGGCCTTCAACAAGAATTCCCGGTCGGCAGCAGTGAGATCAAATCGTTCACCGGCAGTATATTTATCCGGGAAAATAATCCGTTTCATCATCTCATGCAAAGAATAAATGGATATGTAATTTTTTAAGGAAAAATCCATAGATTCATTGATCAGGCTGTCCTCTTTTATATGCCCAACTCCTTTGTTAATTTTCTCCAAGCGTAACGGTTTAATTGGAGAATTAATTAGCTCCTCCGTGGTAGCCAGGGCAGTGTCATTCAAATAAAAGATCAAAGGTTTCGTAGTGAGTTCACCAGAATTGGGGGTAGACAAGCGATGTGAAATTCGTGCCGGAATACCTTTAGAAGCAAGTTTTGAATTGATCGCATCCTTCCCTAAATATTCAAATAATCTGTTATTGGCTTCATTATCACTAACTGCAAAAATCTTCATCACTTCCTTGGAAAAAGTAGTTTCAATACTATCTCCTTCAACATAAAATTTAGAATCTTTATTGAATCGCACCTCTTTACCAATTTTTTCGAGTGCCAGAACAGCGATGGGAAATTTCACTGTACTTGCCGGATAGAAATAAACACTATCATCCACCTGAAATTCATAGTCTGTAAAGTATGGGCTTCCTGAAGAATCGCGATCTACTTCAGTAAATAAAATCTGAACTTCATGTTTTTCTAAATTATCCATCACCCTTTTGATCTTAAGGTGTTCTGAGGACAAAGCTTTCTCCAAAGGATTTTCTGATGATTCCTTGGCACAAGCGAACAACAGGAAGCTAAAGAATAAGAGGAAGAGTCGCATGAAAGTAAATTTCTCTAAAGGTAAATCTTAGTATTTAGAAATCAAAACACTTACAGCGTTTCCACCGAAACCGACCGCATTGACCAGTATTGTTCTAATGGCTTTCGGTTGATTTGCTTTCTTAGCATAGGGTACTTCCACGACCTGTTGATGCTGTAACATTAAGATAGCCAGCTCTAAACTCAATAAGCCTGAAGCACCGAAGGTATGACCCAGTTTCCATTTATTGGTTGATAAAAACGGAATCTTGTTATCAAACACCTTTTCTATAGCCCTAAATTCGGCTAAATCACCTTTCACAGTTCCCGGGGTATGAGTAACGATTACATCTATTTCGTCAGGACTTAGGTTTCCTAATGCCATTTTCATGGAATTCTGAAAACATTTGGCTTCCGTGGATAGCGAAGCATTATGTTCTAAGATTTCAGTTGCATAACCTACGCCCCTAATATAAGCGAGCGCATTTTCTCTTTCACCTAACTCCAAACAAGCTGCGGCTGCACCTTCTCCAAGCACCATCGAATTACTTGTTTTTTCTAAATCTAATGAACGACAAGGGTAATAAGACCTTTCGGCTGTATCTGGGTTGGCCGGTGGTTGAGCATAGATCTTTAAGGCTTTCATTTGTGCAATGGTAAAAGGTGTTAGCGGCGCTTCACTACCACCTACGAGAAATTTATCAGCCATACCTGCGTTCAACCAGGCAATTCCATTCAATAATGCATGTAAAGCCGTGGAACAGGTGATTGAATGTGAAATCTCGGGCCCTTTTGTTTGCAGGTCATGCGCGACCCAAGAAGATATATTTCCTAAAGTTGTTGTAGGTGAGCTCAAAGTTGACGAATGCTTTTCCTTTAAAAATTCAGCATGATACTTTTCGAATAAAGTGGTGGCCCCGCGTGATGAGCCTATATTAATACCAAAATTGTCTTTTGAGTGCCAACCGGCAGATTTTACCGCTTCTCTCGAAGCGAATAGCGCATAGAGTACAGTATCGTCCAGATTCTCGTATTTGGTATTAGACTTCCTTAGCTCCAGAATTTTCGCTTTCGCGGAAGCAGATAAGGAAGCAACAAAGACAATTTCATCAGATATTTTCCGCATTGTTATAAAACTTTCAGTACCCTGATAAGCCTTCCAACTTTCCTGTAAAGACATCCCTAACGGAGAAATAGATGCCAACGCTGTTATCGCAATAGGTTTCTTCATAAACTTTGGCAAAAATAAGTTTCTATGTAACAAAAACGCATGCTCGAACACATATATTTATAAAAAGAGATGCCATGAGTGACTACGTACAACAAAAAAGCTGGTTTTCGAGAAATTGGATATGGGTTGTGCCCGTAAGTGGATGCTTCATGATCATTTTATTAGTTGTCTTTGGTATTGGCGCGGCTGTATTCGGAGTCACCAAATTTATTAAGGGCTCTGAACCCTATGAATATGCTCTTGCACAAGCTCAGGAACATCCAAGAGTCGTTGAAATTTTAGGTGAGCCTATAGAACCCAATGGTATTATGCAGGGAACTATTTCATTCAAAAACAACCGTGGGGAAGCTGATATTAGAATTCCTGTTAAAGGGCCAAGAGGAAATGCATGGATCATTGTAAAAGCCGAAAAATATGATGATGAATGGGATTACGATGAACTCTATATCGAGATCAAAGAAACCGGTGAACAAATCAATCTTTTGAGCAAATCATTAGAGGGTATCTAAAAGTCATGCTGAACTTGTTTCAGCATCACATCTCACTAATAATCTAAGGTTTCTAACTTAGGGTTCAACATTTTTATAAGATTGATCTTCCATTCCTTATGCCAATTCTTTAGCTGTTTTTCTCGTGCTATTGCTTGATCAATATCTGAGAATTCTTCAAAATATATTAGGTCAATTACGTTGTATTTCTTTGTGAATTTTGAAGCCGTACCTTCATAATGTTCCATTAAACGCTTTGATAAATTTGAAGTCACTCCAATGTAAAAAGTCGTTCTGTATTTATTAGTTAATATGTAAACAAAACTCTTTTTCATTTTTGATTATGCGACCCTGAAACGAGTTCAGGGTGACGACATTATTAGAGCGTATTTAATACCAGCTCAACAGTGTTATAAACTTTCTCTAGCTCTTTTTTGGTAATAATGTAAGGTACTTGCAGATAGATAGTGTTCCCCAATGGTCTAAGAAAAACGCCTTGCTCCATAAAAAACCTTAATAGTGTATCTCGCAACTCGCCATAACGTTCCATCTTAGTATTCAAATCCAGTGCGAAAATTACACCAATGTGTCGGGTGGATTTGACTTTAGGGTGATTTTTTATTCGTTCTGAGAAGGCTTTATGTGCACTACTGATATCCTCTATACGTTCTTGAATATTCTCGGCTTGCAATAATTCAATACTGGCAATCGCAGCAGTACATGCTAAAGGATTCGCCGAATAGGTATGGCAATGAAACAGACCTTTACTAATATCATTACTTAGAAAAGCATCGTAAATATCCTGAGTGCAGCTCGTGATGGCCATAGGGAGCAATCCGGCGGTTAATGCCTTGCTCAAGCAAATAATATCCGGTTTTGTAGCAATATGATCTGATGCGAAATAGGTACCTGTCTTGCCAAAACCTGTCATGACCTCATCGGCTATAGTTATTACGGCATTCGCTTTACAATAGTTTAGAATAGCATCTAAACCCACGGCGTCATATATTTTCATACCTGCAGCACCTTGCACTAAGGGTTCATAGATTAAGCCAGCGACATTATGATTGGAGATAATAGCATCCAGCTGTTGTAAAACTTGCGTATTATTATCTCCGTCAGGAACAGGAATACGCTTCACATCGATCAGCAAATCCTCAAAAGGGCCATTGTAAACAGATAGTCCTGAGACTGACATCGCGCCAAAAGTATCACCATGAAATCCGTTTTCAAAAGCGATCAAAGTAGTACGTTTTTCATCCCTATTAAAGTGATATTGCAAGGCCATTTTAATGCCCACTTCGGTGCTGGTTGAACCATTATCATTGAAAAAAACCTTTGCCTGACCCTTAGGAAGGATTTTTATTAGTTCCTCCGAGAGTTTTACAGCAGGTTCATGTGTGAAATCACTGAACATAATTTGGTCCAACTGCTGCATTTGTTGATAAACTTTTTCAATAATATGATCATTACAGTGGCCAAACATACAGGTATACCATGAGGCAATAGCGTCGATATACTCGTTACCATTTTCATCAGTAAGGATGCACCCTTTTGCCTTTACTATACCCAGACTTTCCGGATGTGTCTGATGTTGCTTTAAGGGATGCCATATGTACTTTTTATCTCGTTCCTGAAGGGTCATTTATAGTCTTTCTTTAAATTTTTCAGCATATTCTTTTACTACATTCTGATCGAAATATGGTTCTTCATTGATCCTGCCAATAACGGGCAGCTGTGTCATTTTTTTTATGATTGACTCCGTGGTGGTATGCTCATTTCCTGAAAACAGAATCGATACGTTGAAACCCTTTTCCTTTAAAAGCTTTAAGGTTAATAAAGAATGGTTAATACTTCCTAAATAATGCCTGGAAACAACGATCACATGACAATCGGGTTGTATAATATCTAAAACCGTATGTTTATCATTTAACGGAACCAATAAACCTCCTGCTCCTTCGATCACCAAATGATTTTTTGTAGCGGGTGCTTTTATTTTTTTGAGGTCTATCTTAACACCATCTATTTCGGCGGCGGCATGCGGGCTCATTGGTGTTCTCAGCGCATAACTATTGGGATGAAATTTTGATTTGTTGTTGGAAACCAGTCGAGCTACCTTTTTAGTATCGCAGTTGCCTAAATTGCCTGCCTGGATTGGTTTCCAGTAATCTGCTTGAAGGGCTTCGGTTATAATTGCCGCGGCAACAGTTTTACCGACATCAGTTCCGATTCCGGTTATAAAATACTTCTTCAACATATAATTTTTAACCCTGAGACTGATTCAGGATGCGTCTTAATTTATTCTTGGATTCCGCATCGCGTGCGGAATGACAAAACTAATGAATATACTCTTTTAGTAAACCTAAAACTTTTGTGATTTCTTCCTGAGAATTATACGCGTGCAGACAAAAGCGCAGACGTTCTTTTCCTGTAGGAACGGTAGGTGACAGAATGGGTTTAACATCATATCCGTTTTGCTGTAACTTTTCAGCAACTGATTTCACATTTTTATTCCCCGGAATAACACAACAGTGAATCGCCGAACTGCTTTCTATAAAATTTAGGTCCAACCTCGTTACTTCAGATTTAAAGTAATGGATGTTTTCTTGAAGCTTTTTTAAGTTTTTGGCCCCATTTGAACCTACGAGATGTTGGTAAGCGGTATCAATGGTTGCCAGCGAATGTGGTGGTAGTGCTGTAGTGTAAATAAAACTTCGACAAAAATTAATCAGGTATTGTTTCAAAATGTTGCTTCCCAGGATCGCTGCTCCATGACATCCGAGCGCTTTACCAAACGTTACAATGCGTGCAAAGATTGCTTTCTCGAAGCCCAATGATTGAACCAGTCCTTGCCCGTTTTCTCCAAAAACACCAAGCGCATGTGCTTCATCAACAATTAGATAAGCACCGACGTCTTTGCAAAGTTGAGATATCCGCTTTATATCCGGTGAATCGCCATCCATAGAAAAGACAGACTCCGTCACAATATAAATTTCAGAATTATCAAGGTTCCGACTAAATTCAGACTGACTTTTGTGCTCCAGATCCTTTATATCATTATGCCTGAACTTATAGGATCTGGCATTGCTCATTTGAATACCATCTCTTATAGAAGCATGGACGAATTCATCGTACAGAATGACATCACCCCGTTGTGGTACTGATGAGAAAAAGCCGATATTGGCATCGTAACCGGAATTAAAGATCAATGCTGCTTCACTTTCGTGGAAACTACAAAGCAGCTTTTCAACCTCCTCATATAATGGATGATTTCCAGAAAGCAGGCGTGACCCCGTTGCTCCATTTCTTTTAATTTCATTTTCCGCTAACAAGTGATGGGCTTGATCAAATACTTCTTCAGATCTGGAGAATCCCAGATAGTCATTTGAAGAAAAATCAATGAGACTTGAATTCTCTCCTAACTTTCGTAAGGCATTATCAGCTTTTCGTTCTGTGAGCTTCTGTTCTATTTTTTTTGGAATGCTACGCATAAAGAGCAAAGATAAAATTCCTGATCAAAAAGAACCATTATCTTCTTCTATTCGCTAATAAAGGAGGAGGCTCTCCGGTAAATGGGTTCCACCTGCTAATACTTTTTGCTTCCATTCCTGCTGCAGAAATAACCACACGATCGCCATAGCGTTCACGCATTCTATCAATGGCCTGGCTAAGGCCTATTAATTTTTCATCATCTTCAAATAAATTGATCTGATGCCCCCCTTCTACCAAATGGCTAAATCTCACACCGACCAGCCGTACCAGTAAGCGCCGATTGTATTGCTTTTTAAACAAATCTAAGACCACAGGTATAATAGAGCTATCTAAAGAGCTATAGGCTATTCGTCGTTGCATTGTATACGTCTGAAAATCTGAATAACGAATTTTGAACGTAACGCAAGCTGTTAATTTATTACCACGCCGTAATTGATACGCCAAATTTTCGGTCATCGCTATAATGATACTTTTGAGCTTCTCTGCATCAGTCGTATCTCTATCAAAAGTACGTTCAGTAGAAATGGACTTACGCTCATGGTATTGTACCACCGGGCTATTATCAATTCCATTTGCCTTTTTCCAAATACTCAAACCGTTTTTGCCCAGTACACGGTGCATTAATTGCATGGGCATCTGTTGCACGGTTTGGATTCTCTTAATTCCTAAATCACATAATGATTTATAAGTTACTTCGCCCACCATAGGTATTTTGCGTACAGAAAGCGGGGCCAAAAAAAATCGTTCAGTTCCTTTTAAAATACGAATCTGGTTATTGGGTTTAGCTTCTCCGGTGGCTACCTTTGACACCGTTTTATTAATCGACAAACCAAAAGAAATAGGCAAGCCGGTTTGTTTAATAATGCGTTGCCGTAATTCGGTAGCTAACTTATGACAACCAAAAAATTTATCCATCCCCGTGAGGTCTATATAAAATTCATCAACCGACGTTTTTTCATACAGCGGCACAGCCTCTTTGATAATCTCGGTTACATCATTAGAAAACTTCGTATAGACTCCTGAATTGCCTCGTAATATAATTGCTTCGGGACATAATTGCTTAGCCATACGCATAGGCATTGCCGAGTGAATACCAAACTTACGAGCCTCATAGCTACAAGACGCTACCACCCCCCTATCAGAAGTACCTCCAATTAATATCGGTTTACCTATCAACCGGCTATCAAGTAGGCGCTCACAAGACACAAAAAAAGTGTCTAAATCCATATGTACAATAGCCCTGTTATCGAGCATCAAGCCGTTATTTTTTGTGTGCTCTCGGCATACCTGGGGTCTTCTATAATCGCCTTTCTGTACATCGAGATAATTTCTATATTAATGCATTCAAACTCTTCCATCACCTTTCCTGTAATGGTATAAATTCCTTTGCCTCGAAACGGATATTTAGCAGCAACGGGGGGAAAATGTACTGTATCAATAAAATCACCATCTCGGTCTAAAAAGGTGCCAAAATGCATGGTCTTTCCTGTTGAAGTAGTTGTATTTTTAGTAGTTACCAAGTAGCCTTCAATAGTAACTACCTTATTTTTATAATGAGATAATTGCCTGGCTTTTAAAAAGCTCTGCTGAGGCTTCTCGAGTAGTTCAAATGGATTACATAGCGGAAATCCTAATAACTCATATTCATCAAAGGCATTTTCTAAAGCAGTACTCTTCAGCTCAGGTGTTTCATAAGAAATTCGTTCAGATTTAAACAAGGTGATTACCTGTTCCTGTACGGGAATTTTACTGATCTTCAGATGGGCATCCCATAACAATTCTCGTTTGTTAATTCCTGTAAAGCGAAATGCATTGATTTTAATAAGGATGGAGATTTGCTCTATAGAAATAGGCACACGATCAATAAAATCGTTAAGGTCTTTAAATATACCGCCTTGCTGTCTTGCTCTCAAAATTCTTTGTATTGTATTTGATTCTAAGGAACTTAAAAAACCAAAGCCTAAATAAATCGTCTTATGATTAATAATTACTAAATGATGACTTCTATTGATACAGGGTGACTTTACTATTGCCCCGTGCATTCTGGCTTCATGTATGTACAATTCTCTACTGTAAAAACCTCCGCCATTATTAAGTGTCGCCACTATATACTCTAATGGGTAATATGCTTTTAAAAACAAGCTTTGATAACTTTCTACTGCATAGGATGCTGAGTGGCCTTTGGCAAATGCATATCCGGCAAAGCTTTCGATTTGACGCCATATGTCAGCTGTTACTGTTTCAGGCTTTCCGTCGGCCTTACAATTGTCAAAGAATTGCTGTTTTACCTTCAAAAACTCGTCTCGTGAACGAAATTTACCTGACATACCTCGGCGTAACATATCTGCCTCACCCAAATCTAAGCCTCCAAAATAATGCGCTACCTTGATCACATCTTCCTGATATACCATAACACCATAGGTTTCCGGCATGATATCTAGTAATACCGGGTGGGCATCATTACGCCGTTCGGGATTTCTATACCTTAAAATATATTCACGCATCATTCCGCTTTTAGCAACTCCGGGGCGAATCACTGAGCTTGCAGCTACCAATCCTAAATAATTATCAACCTGAAGTTTTTTAAGCAGCATGCGCATGGCAGGAGACTCCACATAAAAACACCCAATAGCCTTCGCATTCTTAAGCAAATATTTAATCTTTTCATCCTCCTTGAATCGCTTAATGTCATGAATATCTATGGCTTCTTTTTCAGGGTGATTGTATTTTATGATCTCAACAGCATCCTTGATTTTTCCCAGCCCCCGCTGACTCAAAATATCGAATTTATACAAGCCAATATCTTCAGCTACAACCATATCTATCTGCGTGGTGGCAAATCCCTTAGGAGGTAAAAATGTAGCGCAGTAATAATGAATTGGCTTTTCTGAGATTAAAATCCCTCCGGCATGAATTCCTAAGTAATTAGGAAACCCTTGAATGTATTTACTGTATTTAATGACTAATTGAGAAAGTTTATCGAGTTGATTAGGATTGTATTTTCCTCTGGTCAATATGTCGATCTCAGATTTAGGCAATCCGAAGACCTTCCCTAATTCACGAACAGAAGCCCTGAATTTGAAGGTATTATAAACGGTGATAAGTGCTGTATTTTTAAATCTTTTAAACATGAATTCAGTGATGTCATCACGATCAGCCCAGGAAAAATCAATATCAAAATCTGGTGGGTTTTTACGATAAAGATTTATAAATCGCTCAAAGTATAGATCGAGCTCTACCGGATCAACATCTGTAATTCGTAATAAATAGGCTATGATACTGTTCGCACCGCTACCACGTCCTACATAAAAATAACCCTTGCTCCTGGCATATTTTAAAATCTTCCAGTTAATTAAGAAGTAGGAAATAAAGCCTTTTTCTTTAATAATTTTGAGTTCTTTATCGATGCGGTTAAAAATGGTCTTATCGGGATTTTCATAGCGATATGCCAGCCCTTGATAGGTAAGTTTTTCGAGCAGGCGATAATCTAAATGTTCATTCCCCGTATAAGACCGCTGATTATTAGGAATCTTTTGAGAAAAATCGAATTCAACATGACAATCATCTAAAATTCGCTGTGTGTTTTCAATAAGCTCAATATAATCGGCATAAATGATCTTTAATTTTTCAATGGATAGCAATTGATCAGTTTCACAGCCTTGTTGTGCTTCAGGTAATTTACTTAACAACATATTATTGTCAATAGCTCGTAGTAAGCGGTGCGTATTAAAGCCTTTTTTATTCTGAAACGACACTGTTCTTAAAATAATTAGCTTGTCAAGCTGTTTGTTCCACTTCGAAAACTTTAGTTTATTGATGTCTTTTGGTCGTATCCCTAAATATTCATTCTCTTTTAATTGATAATCTTTGCCTTTCTCAAAAGGATAAATCACATAGCTATCAGCTATTTCAATAGGGCGCTCAGGAATTTTTAAGGAATCATCATGTAGAAAAATGGAGAGGTAAGTATTGATTTGCTGAAAGCCATTGTTATTCTTTGCCAATAGGATAAATTGTTGATCTGCTCCATTTCTAAAGTCGACACCCAACACAGGTTTGATACCATATTTTGAAGACATTCGCACAAAATCTAAACAAGCTGAGGTATTATTAATATCGGTCAATGCTAAGTTCTTAATGCCATTTTCTTTCGCCAGCATTAATAATTCTTCAGGTTTGATAGTACCATACCGAAGACTGTAATATGTATGACAATTGATATACAATCTTAGATTGAAATTTTATTCAAATTTAGCTTTTTTTTGTAGTAAAGATTGCTTAATTTTGTAGCAATGAATTATATTCAAGGAAATATTAAGCATCTGAGAAGCTTAAAAAAGCTTTCACAAGAGCATTTTGCTGAAGAAGTAAATTGGACGCGGTCAATGGTAGGGTCTTATGAAGAGGGCCGCTCAGAGCCTTCTATTGAAAAATTGATTGATCTATCGAATTATTTTAATATCCCTATTGACACATTGATTAAAGTTGACCTGAGAAAATCTAAAGACTTATCATTTATAGATATAGGAAATAAAAGAGTTTTGTTTCCGATAAGTGTCAATGAATACAATGAAGAGCTTATTGAAATAATACCCATAGAGGCATCTGCCGGCTACCTGAAAGGCTATGCCGACCCCGAGTATATTGAAGATTTACAAAAGTTTAATTTACCATTTTTACCTACCGGTACGCATCGGGCTTTTCCTATAAAAGGTGATTCTATGCTTCCTGTTAAAGACGGATCTTTTATTATCGGAAAATTTGTACAAGACATTCACGATATAAAAGATGGAAGAACCTATGTAGTACTCACTAAAGAAGATGGGTTGGTGTACAAGCGTATTTATAATAGAATTAAAGATAGAAAAAGCCTTTTACTTTATTCAGACAATAAAAAATATGCCCCTTATGAAGTCAAAATGGATGATGTTCTGGAAATCTGGGAATTTAAATGCTGTATTAACACACAAGAGTACGATAAGGATGAATTAAAGTTTAGCAACATCGTCAACTTATTTCAGGAATTGAAAGTTGAGCTAAAATCAATAGGTAAGTAGTTATATACGGATGAACTCCGTTGATCCAGAAGGAGTCCGCGACTGCAAATAGAAAAATCTCCTGCTAGCACATGAATTTTTATTCCCTCAAAATCTTAAAAACGAGTTTTTAAATTTCTCGGAAATAAAAATCCGCTCAAAATGAGCGGATTTTTCTGCTTGATGTGGACTGTACTGGATTCGAACCAGTGACTTCTACCCTGTCAAGGTAGCACTCTGAACCAACTGAGTTAACAGTCCATAGAAAGGTCAAATTTAAGCTTTTTTAAAACAGGTTCATAAAAATTTCTCAATGTAGTTAACAAAAAAGTTTAAGCATTCTTGAAATTGGTTCACTTTTTAAGTTTTGCTTTCTGGCGTAGTGAAACCAAAAAAGCACAATGAACAATATGATACTTAAACATTGCTTCATCTTTTTAAAAATCTGTTTATAAACTTAGTAGTCTCATTACCACCTTCGGTATAGTATCTATGCCTGTAAATCGGTTTCCCATCCACATATTTTATTAAACCATATTTCATATCATAGGGCTGATATTCAATAACTGAATGGCCAACTTTAGCTTTGATTATGGCAAAGTCTTTTTCTTCTTCAGAAAGCACATTGTCATCTTGAATATTGGCATTGATCATGTAAATATTACTTCCCCACTCTAAGTCAAGGGCTCTTTTGACACCGCGAAATTTCGGATTTAGAATAGTCAGTGAATTAATCCACAATCCATCTACACCGTTTCCCTTTTTTAATGACCTTACTTGATTGCTCATTGATTTTTTACTTATACCCGAGTATAAGTATTCGAAACGTATGTTCGTAAAGTCTAAGTAACTTGAATGCGGATCATAAGCCGTCAAGGTCTGTGTCTCAAAGTCAATTCCTCTAGTGCCACCCCCAGTTTTATATAAATGTCCTTTTTCGCCTTGAATAGTTAATCTATTTAATTCTCCTCCCCATATCTGGCCATCACTATCATATTTTATTGCCGCTTTATCATGCCCTCCTTTTACCAATCCGGTATAAATGTTACCACCATTTATATAAACATCTTTAGAAGCAATCGTAATGACATCAAAGTTTCCCAATGGTATTATTTTCGCCAATGAATGATTATCTAAATAGTTGCTTACAACGCCCCTTCCCGAAAGATCGATAGTTGTTGGTTTTGTAATTCTAATAGGATTTTTTATTGGGTAAATACCACCTTTGACATCACAGCCATGAGAACTATTAAAACATTTTTCTAACGCTATTGAGGCATCTTTCCATTGAGATTGGTCATTAGTATGTATAGGTTCCCAGTCAAATTGTTCAGGAGTTGCCATACCCTTAACTTTAAGAAGAAACAATTGGTTCCCTTTAGTGGTAAATAGTCCTTCGCTTAACCGCAATTCTTTACGTTTTTTAGGAAGCAGATCAATGCCATTTACTGATAGTTCTCGAACATCGTAATTGTCTCCTTTATATAAGTGCATACCTAAAATTAAGCTAGGGCCATCTATCTTGGCTTTCGCTTTTACTGTCAACCACTTACCTTTAGGCAAATCGTTTTTATTCAGAACTGTCCCATCTAAACTTTCGGCTCTTAGATCGAATGTTTTGTAGTAGGATATAAGCCTTACTTTATTACTTGATTTGTAGAAACCAAAAGAATTTTTGTAAGAGGGGACGCCGATCAAATAAGCACCATTTCCTTGAACATCATTTACTTTTACCTTAAATGTGATTACATCACCTTTATTAATACTGATATTGGTCTCATGTTTAAAACCTCTTTGAATATTGATATAGCCATTTAGATTTTCGACAAATTCGTATTGTTGGCCATATCCTAAAATTGAGAATGCTATGAACAAATATTTCATCATAACTGTTTTGATTAAGTTAATCCGTCCGTTTTGAAGCCTGAGAAGCATATGGTGTGTCAATGCATCAAGCTAATTCTATCTTGTAATGTATAATAAATATTTAAGGTAGAACCTTCAATTTTTATACCGATTTTCTAATTGCTCCTGGCACCGGAAACTTTATAAAAGTAGGATTTATCAAATTAATAGCTAAGGCTGCCAACCCGAAATACCTCGTGTCGCTTATATCTCATTTTGAAAATGAAGTCTACTCAAACCCTCTTTCAGGACTTCTATTTATCTGTGCGTGCGAAGAGGACCGAGCGTAAAGAAAATGTACGGTGTACATTTTAGCGAAGGAG
>JASJDL010000195.1 GCA_030065775.1 Flavobacteriaceae bacterium
AGAAAATTGACCTTAAAGAACTTATTATTTCCATTTAAGTTGATCAGCAGTCTTTTGAAAGCCCGAGGAATCATTAAAGTGTTCAAGCCAGATATTGTCATCGGTACGGGTGGTTTTGCTTCAGGGCCAACATTACAAATGGCGAATAGAAAAGGAATTCCAACCCTTGTTCAGGAACAAAATTCCTATCCCGGTATTACCAATAAGATCCTCGCGAAGAAAGCAAACATCATTTGCGTTGCATATGATGGTCTTGAACGATTCTTTCCAAAAGAAAAGATCGTAAAAACAGGTAATCCCGTGAGACAGGATTTACTCAATATTTCAAGCAAACAAAAAGAAGCACAGGAATTTTTCGGTTTAGATGTTTCAAAGAAAACGGTTTTGGTTCTTGGCGGCAGTTTGGGGGCAAGAGCAATCAATAAACTGATTGAAAAAGAACTGAATTGGTGTAAAGAAAATAATGTGCAATTGATCTGGCAAACAGGAAAGTTGTACATCGAAGCGTATAAAAAATACGGTGATCAAAATGGCGTTCAAACGCATGCTTTTTTAAACCGAATGGATTTGGCATATGCTGCGGCTGATGTGATTATTAGTCGTGCAGGAGCCGGTTCTATTTCTGAATTATGCATCGTTGGAAAACCGGTACTTTTTATTCCATCGCCCAACGTAGCTGAAGATCATCAAACTAAAAACGCTATGGCGGTAGTGGATAAAGGTGCGGCCATGTTACTAAAAGAGTCAGAGTTGGGCCTCTTCGAAAAAACACTTGAACAATTGCTGCATTGCCCGGAGCAACGAGACATACTCAGTGAAAATATAAAGAAATTGGCCTTACCCAATGCCACAAGAGATATAGTAAATGAAATTGAAAAATTGATTCGTTGAATTTTAACAGTGTACATAGCGTCTATTTTATAGGAATCGGCGGCATCGGTATGAGTGCGTTGGCGCGATACTTTCATACCCATGGTAAGAAAGTTTCTGGATATGACAGAGTACATTCGATAACCACAGATGCATTAGAGAACTTAGGTGTTCAGATCAATTATCAAGACGATGTTTCTTTAATCGATACAGCGTTTCTCGATGTTGAGAAAGTAGTGGTAGTATATACACCGGCAATTCCCAAAGATCATAAACAGTTCAACTACTTTAAGGATAACGGATTCAAAATTTACAAGCGTGCAGAAATCCTGGGTCAGATTACGAAGAATACCTTTTGTTTTGCTGTGGCAGGCACCCATGGCAAAACAACTACATCTGCGATTTTAGGACATATTTTAACGGAATGTGGAATTAATGCAACCTCATTTTTAGGTGGAATTTCAGAAAATTACAACTCTAATTTAATCCTTGGTGGCGACGCAATCAGCGTAGTAGAAGCTGATGAATTTGACCGTTCCTTTTTACAACTTTCACCCAATATTGCTTGTATTACCTCTATGGATGCCGATCACCTCGATATTTATGGGCAGGCTGATGAACTACAACAATCATTTAAAGATTTTGCCGCAAAAGTGTCCGACAAGCTCTTTATTAAAAAAGGGTTGCCTATTGATGGAGTTACTTATGGAATTGACGAAGGTGCCGACTACGATGCACAAGACGTGGAAATAGTAAATGGAACTTATGTCTTTGATGTAAAAACACCTTCAGAAATTATAGAAAACATACAACTGAACCTTTCAGGAAAACACAATGTGCTAAATACTGTGGTTGCTTTGGCAATGGCGCATAGCTACGGGGTACCGTTACTGGCCATTGCCAAAGCTTTAAAAACATTTAAAGGTGTGCAACGCAGGTTTACGTACAAAATCAAAACCGATGATTTGGTATTGATCGATGATTATGCGCATCATCCCACGGAGATTAACGCCGTCGCCGAAGCGGTACGCGAATTATACCCTAATAAAAAAGTAGTGGCTGTATTCCAACCACACCTGTTCAGCAGAACCCAGGATTTTGCAGATGACTTCGCCGACAGCCTTTCGAGATTTGATTCGTTACTCTTATTGGATATCTACCCCGCGAGGGAATTGCCGATTGAGGGCGTCACGTCAGAATGGCTTTTGGAGAAGGTTGGGCTCATAGAAAAAAAAGTGGTTCAAAAGAAGGATCTATTTAATGAAATTCTGAATTCAGGAGCAAAAATAATCGTCATGATTGGCGCCGGTGATATTGGCGAAATGGTCAATCCTGTTACAGAAAAATTACTTGAAGAATTCGAATGAAAAATTATATAAAATATATCAAAACACTTGTGTTTATTGGTCTTTTAGCCTTGGTTTTTGGATTTACATCTGTACGAAACAATCATAAAAAGATCACTACGATTGAAGTGAAATTTGTCAATGGAGACAACCTTTTCATAACTTATGAAATGGTTAATAAATTGTTAATACAAAATTATGGAGCGCTGAAAAGTCAGTCGAAAGAAACTATAATTTTGAGAAGTTTGGAGTCAGTTCTGCAATCAAATGAAATGATTGATGATGCTGATGTTTTCTTGACAGTTGATGGTAAGCTTTGTGCTTTATTAAAACAAAAGACACCAATTGCAAGGGTAAATGATGAGGGCATAGCCTATTATATTGACAGTAAGGGCGCTAAAATGCCACTATCCTCGAACTACTCGGCAAGGGTACCCATAATAAGCGGTGTAAAGGGTAAGGATCATTCAAAGGTTTATATGCTTGCTAAACGCATTTACAACGATGAGTTTTTACATCAGCAAATCATTGGTATTGATCAAATTACGAATGAAGAATTTGTTTTAAAGACACGCGTAGGGGGACAGAAAATTGAATTGGGCAACCTGAATAATTTAGAAAGTAAGATTAAAAAGCTAAAAGCCTTTTACCAGAAAAAACTAAAAGATAATACATTAGATAATTACCAAACAATCAACCTGATGTATGACCATCAGGTAGTGTGCACAAAAAAGTAATTTATGGAACACGAAAACATAGCTGTTGGTTTAGATATTGGTACTACGAAGATTGTGGCCATGATCGGAAAAACCAACGAATACGGCAAAATAGAGATGTTGGGGATGGGCAAAGCTAAAAGTTTAGGTGTTCACAGAGGTGTGGTGAATAATATTACCCAGACTATTCAATCGATTCAACAGGCTGTAGAAGAGGCCGAAAGTGTTTCTGGACAGAAGATCAAAGATGTAGTGGTAGGTATTGCCGGACAACATATTCGCAGTCTGCACCATAGCGATTATATAACGAGGCCCAATTCTGAAAAAGTAATCGATGAATCTGATATTGAAAAATTGATCAATCAGGTTCATAAACTCGTGATGCTGCCGGGCGAAGAGATTATACATGTGTTGCCACAGGATTATAAAGTTGACGGACAAGGAGAGATCAAAGAACCCATTGGTATGTATGGCGGGCGATTGGAAGCGAACTTTCATGTGGTCGTCGGTCAGGTATCCTCAATACGTAATATCGGGCGGTGCATTAAAAGTGCAGGATTGGAATTGGCCAATATAACCCTTGAACCTTTAGCTTCTGCTGATGCCGTTTTAAGCCAGGAAGAAAAGGAAGCCGGTGTAGCGCTGATTGATATAGGTGGCGGTACGACAGACTTGGCCATCTTTAAAGACGGTATCATACGCCATACAGCGGTAATTCCATTTGGAGGTAATGTCATTACCGAAGATATTAAGGAGGGCTGCTCAATAATTGAGAAACAAGCCGAATTATTAAAAACCAAGTTCGGTTCTGCATGGCCAGGCGAGAATAAAGAAAATGAAATAGTGTCAATTCCAGGACTTCGTGGAAGAGAGCCCAAAGAAATCACACTTAAAAACTTGTCAAAGATCATTCATGCGCGCGTAGTGGAAATTGTAGAGCAGGCCTATTTGGAGATTAAAAATTATGGTCACGAGGAAACCAAAAAGAAATTAATTGCCGGTATTGTACTCACCGGAGGGGGTGCAGAGTTAAAGCATATCAAACAATTGGTAGAATATATTACGGGTATGGATACCCGAATTGGTTATCCTAACGAACACATATCAGGCAGTTCAGATATTGATATGTCAAGCCCTTCATTTGCAACCGCTGTAGGTTTATTAATGAAAGGTTTAAATCAAAAGTCTAAGGACACTCAAAAACAAACGGCATCAGAAACGGAGAAAGCAACTAAAGAATTTCAAACAAGCTCAAAGGACATAGGAGATAAGAAATCAATTTTTGAAAAGTGGGCTGATAAATTTCGGGAATTTTTAGATAATGCAGAGTAGTTATAATTAAATCAAAAAACAGCAATTCCAAATATAAAAGATATGGGCAAAGAACTAGAAAATCTTTCGTTCGACTTACCAAAAAATCAATCTAATGTCATCAAAGTGATCGGCGTTGGTGGCGGCGGCAGCAATGCCGTGAACCACATGTGCCAGAAAGGAATTAAAGGCGTAGATTTTGTTGTCTGCAATACTGATGCGCAGGCTTTAAAAAATAGTCCGGTACCCTCAAAGATTCAGCTAGGGGTCTCTTTGACTGAGGGACTTGGAGCAGGTGCCAATCCAGAAGTGGGCGAGCAAGCCGCAATAGAAAGCATAGATGATATTAAAAAGATGTTCGGCACTTCTACTAAAATGGTTTTTATCACCGTTGGTATGGGTGGCGGTACCGGAACAGGAGCAGCACCGATTATCGCTAAGGTAGCCAAGGAAATGGATTTATTAACTGTTGGAATTGTAACAATACCATTTTCTTTTGAAGGCAAAATGCGAAATGAACAGGCACAGAAAGGAATTGCGAAAATCCGTGAGCATATAGATTCACTTGTCGTCATTAATAATAATAAACTCCGCGAGGTTTATGGTAACCTGGGCTTTAAAGCCGGGTTTTCCAAAGCCGATGAGGTCTTATCTACAGCGGCTTCAGGGATTGCCGAAGTAATTACGCATCACTATACACAGAATATTGACCTTAAGGATGCGAAAACTGTGTTGGCTAACAGCGGAACAGCTATTATGGGCTCAGCGACAGCTACCGGAAGTAATCGTGCCCAGGAAGCGATTACCAAAGCTTTAGATTCTCCACTGCTGAATGATAACAGAATTACAGGGGCAAAGAATGTATTGTTACTTATAGTTTCAGGAACTACCGAGATTACCATTGATGAAATCGGTGAGATCAATGACTATATTCAAAGCGAAGCGAAGAGCAATGTAGATATTATTATGGGTGTTGGTGAAGAGGAGTCCCTTGGTGAAGCGATTGCGGTTACTGTAATTGCAACTGGATTTAATATTGAGCAGCAAATGGAGATTAGTGCCACCGAGTCGAAAAAAATTGTTCATAATCTGGGGGAAGAGCCAAAATTTGAACCAGCTTTTACGCCGAAAGCAGAGGCAAAGGAAGAAAAAGTAGTAAAATATACCCTGGAGGATGTTGAAGATGAGGTGAATGAACCTTTGAATGATTTAATTGCCACCTCAGAAT
>JASJDL010000196.1 GCA_030065775.1 Flavobacteriaceae bacterium
GACCAATTGATAGACAGATTTGACCACAACAGGACACAATTCATTACTTCATTAAAAAGCTTAGATGATGAAACACAAGAATTTTTGGCTATGCATCCCAGGTTAAAGGTGCCCATGCGCGTTGTTGATATGGCGTTTTTTACTGCAGAACATGACGATCATCATATTGCTTCAATTGTGCAAATACTAAGATCTCTTCAGTAATTGCCTTATTTTTTTTGTTTTTTCTATCTTTAAAACTCAAATCATATCGATTATGGAAAAGCAAGCCATCGCTGAATTATTAGAAGAAAAACACCAGGAATTATTTGACTGGTTGGAAAGTCAGGATGATGACAAATGGATGCAAGGCCCTGAAGGAAGGTGGACAATCGGTCAACATACCCTTCATTTATTAAAGAGTATAAAACCCTTAAATGATGCATTAAGTATGCCCAGGCTCTTAATGCGTACTATGTTCGGAAAAAATAATAGAGAAGTTCGTTCGTATCAGACCGTTGCGACGAAATATGAACAAAAATTATCAGATAACCTCGATAAGGCGAAGGCCTATAATGAGAAGCTAGGCCCGCCAAAATTAAAGGATAAAAACTATATCTTAAATAGGTTGAAAACTGAAAATAAGAAACTACAATATAAAACCAGAAGAATAAAAGATGAAGACCTTGATGAGCTGGTACTTCCGCATCCGTTAATGGGTAAAATGGCAATCAGAGAGATTTTAATGTGGACGGCGCACCATACAGAGCATCACACAAAAACCCTTAAAGAAGATTATTAATTTTTTCTAGCAATTACTTCGCGCATAGCTGGTGTAAAAATAGTGGCTCCGGGTAGCGCTTCCAACGCTTCAAAAGCTTCTAGCGCGTCGCGCACCTCTTCTTCAGTTAGATAACCTGAACCAACCAATTTAGGAAAATAGATGCCGAAGAAACTTTTAGGCCAATGCCAGGTAAACTCACCAGGGGTTGCCATTTTGGTAAGCGGTCTACTGCTGATTACCTCGTAACCACATTCTTCAAAATATACCGGAAGTTTCCTTCCAACGTCAATATCATTCTGATCTCGTAAGCTTTGTAAAGCAGCTGCAATTCCTTTTGCCAAAGCAGGTATGTGTGGCTCAGTCTGTAAAGTAGACCAGTCAAAATATTCTTGGGTCACGATGACCCCACCTTTTTTTAATGCTTTATGCAATTTTGACAAGATTTCCTTAGGGTTAGAAATCCACGCCAGTGCCCAACGGTCATAGATACCATCGATACTGTTGTCCTCGAGAACCATTTCGTCAAAATTACAGCATTGTGTTTCTATATTTAGAGATAGTTGCCGTGCCCAATTGTCTAAAAAGTCTATGAAATGAGAAGATTTATCGATACCGATAACTTTACCTTGTTCTCCAGCGATATAAGCCAGTTCTGTTGTGCAAAACCCTGGACCACAACCCAGGTCCAACAACGTTTGCCCGGCGGTAAATCCGGCAAGCTCCCAGCCTTTAATGGCCTCGCTTGACCATACTTGATGCTGTAATCCTAAACGATGTAATTCTGCAGTTTCAGTTCCTAAAATATAAGCATTAGCTTCTTGTTGTGACATGGCGTTAAAATATGTTAACGAAAATATAAAATTATGTTCAGATAAGAATTTTTGGCTAACTATCATTATATTAGAATTTTATAAACCTACACTCGACTAACTCACCTTATGAAAGCAAAAAAAAGATTGTTATCCGTGGATGCTTTGCGCGGATTTTCTTTAGCCGGTATTGTTATTGTTCACATGGTTGAAAATTTTCTTGGAGGTCCACCACCTGCCGATGCCATGGCCGCTACTAACCAGGGAATTTTAGATGGTATCGTAAACGGTTTTATTTTTCTCTTCATTCGTGGAAAATTCTTCGCCTTATTCTCATTCTTGTTCGGATTAAGCTTCTTTATTCAAATGGACAGTGCAGCACAAAAAGGGCAACCCTTTGCCGGTAGGTTTCTTTGGCGGCTGATATTATTGCTTCTTATTGGTGCAGTACATCATGCTTTCTATCGAGGTGATATTTTGACAATTTACGCCACCTTAGGAATTCTTTTAATTCCTTTTTATAAACTAAATACAAAACTCATCATTGGGATAATAGCCCTACTTTTTCTCGGACTGGGACGCTATGTAATTTTCGCATTATATGGTAGTGATTCCTTGTTCTCGAATATTGATATGAATCCTGAAAACCCGGCTTTGCTGCAATACTTCACGATTCTTAAGGTAGGTTCCATTTGGGAAGTATTCAAAAGCAATACGCTCGAGGGCCATTTAACAAAGCTTGATTTTCAGTTGGGCATGTTTGGCCGAGGCTATTTGACTTTTGCGTTTTTCTTACTCGGCTTACTCGCCGGAAGACTGGAATTTTTTAAAAAATTTCGTGAGCGAAGAGCTCAAATTTTAAAGGCGTTTTACTGGTCATTGGCGTTGTTTCTTGTGAGTGCCGTGCTTATGGGTTTCTTATTCACCATGGCCACCGATCAAGGTCAGGCGCAAATGAATTTTGACAGTTGGTTGACGATGTTTGCATTCACGGCCTACGATCTCTTCAACATATTTATGACGTTTATGCTTGTTTTTGGTTTCCTCCTGGTCTATATGAAGGTGAAAGGTGAGCGCTTTCTGGTCAAATTTGCGCCTTATGGAAGAATGGCATTGACAAACTATATAGTGCAGACCATCATCGGTACCGCGATACTCTATGGATGGGGTTTGGGCCTCATTGGAGAATTACGAAATAGTTATACTTTTTTGATCGGACTTGTTATCATTATACTTCAAATGATCGTAAGTAAATGGTGGTTGCAACAGTTCCATTATGGACCATTGGAGTGGATTTGGAGGACCTTAACCTATTTTAAACCCTTTCCTTTTAAGAAAAAGAACGAATAAAATTAGGGAATAATGCAGCTATTGACTTTAACAGGTAGGCTTACGATTCTTTTCTTTTTATGCCTCATAGGATCAACTGAATTTAGTTATCCTCAAGATTCAAAAGATGCACAGCATATCGTATTCATTGGCAACAGCCTTACCTATACGAACGACCTTCCAAAGCTCGTAAGACAAGAAGCCAAAAAGAAAGGTATTAAAGTCAAATCAAAACTAATTGCCTATCCCAATTATGGATTAGAGGATCATTGGAATGATGGTAAGGTGCAAAAGCTGATCAAAAACAACACGTACGATTTTGTTATTATTCAGCAAGGCCCTTCCTCACAAGCATATGGAAGAAGTAGTCTATTAGAATATGGAAAAAAACTAAAAGAACTCTGTGATAAGTACGATAGCAAATTGGTCTACTTTATGGTCTGGCCCTCTCGACAGTATGATCGCACCTTCGAAGGCGTTATTAAAAATTATACAGATGCAGCTCAAAAAAATGACGCAATTCTATGCCCCGTTGGTAAAGTATGGAAAGACTATTTTGACGAAACAAATGATTTTTCCTATTACAGCGAAGATAGTTTTCACCCCTCATTAAAAGGAAGTAAGGTCGCGGCTGAGGTTATTGTGAAAACACTCTTTTCTAATTAAATTTTCTATCTACAAATCCCTATCTTTGCACCTTATAAAAAATGACGTAGGAATATGTTTACCAATTTAAGTGATAAGCTAGATAAAGCCTTTCATGTTTTAAAAGGACATGGAAAAATTACTGAAATAAATGTTGCAGAAACACTCAAAGAGGTGCGAAGAGCCCTTTTAGATGCTGACGTTAACTATAAAATTGCAAAAGAGTTTACCAATCGCGTAAAAGAAAAAGCGCTTGGACAAAATGTATTGACTACATTAAATCCGGGACAATTACTCGTTAAGATCGTAAAGGATGAGCTGACCGAATTGATGGGCGGAGAAACCGTGGGTATGAATCTTGGAGGATCTCCAACGGTGATCTTAATGTCGGGATTGCAAGGTTCTGGTAAAACCACATTTTCAGGAAAACTGGCGAATTACTTAAAAAAGAAAAAAACAAAACAGGTATTGTTGGTTGGATGTGATGTCTATCGTCCGGCTGCGATCAACCAGTTAAAGGTAGTCGGTGAACAGATTGGCGTTGAGGTCTACGCAGAAGAGGGCAATCAGAATCCCGTTGAAATTTCCCAGAATGCCATTAAACATGCAAAAGCCACCGGAAAAAATGTAGTCATTATAGATACCGCAGGTCGTTTGGCCGTAGATGATGAGATGATGACCGAGATTTCGAATATTCATAAAGCGGTACATCCGCAAGAGACCTTATTTGTAGTAGACTCAATGACAGGTCAGGATGCCGTAAACACTGCTAAAGCCTTTAATGATATTCTAAATTTTGAAGGTGTTGTTTTGACCAAATTAGATGGTGATACACGCGGTGGTGCAGCACTATCGATCAAATCAGTAGTCAATAAACCAATTAAATTTATTGGTACCGGTGAAAAGATGGAAGCTATAGATGTCTTTCACCCTGACCGTATGGCAGATCGTATCCTAGGTATGGGCGATGTGGTTTCTTTAGTTGAGCGGGCACAGGAGCAGTTCGATGAACAAGAAGCTCGCAAACTCCAAAAGAAAATTGCCAAAAATCAATTTGGATTTGACGATTTCCTGAAGCAGATTCAGCAGATCAAGAAAATGGGAAATATGAAGGATTTGGTTGGTATGATCCCGGGCGTTGGAAAAGCGATGAAAGATGTTGATATCGACGATGATGCTTTTAAAGGAATCGAAGCCATTATTCATTCGATGACTCCTTCTGAAAGAAGTAAGCCATCTACTATAAATGCCAGTAGAAAAAAGCGAATTGCCAAAGGCTCAGGCACCAGTGTTCAGGAAGTAAACCAGTTAATGAAGCAGTTTGAACAAATGAGTAAAATGATGAAAATGATGCAAGGCGGTGGTGGCAAGCGCATGATGCAAATGATGAAAGGCATGGGAAGATAAAATCATAGGCTACTTACGGGTAGCCTTTTTCAATTATAAAACGTACTACATGATCTTATTAGACGGAAAATCAACATCAAACATTATCAAAGACGAAATTACCCAAGCCGTCGCCAAGCGAAAAGCAGAAGGTAAAAAAACACCTCACCTGGCAGCCGTATTGGTGGGCAATGACGGTGCCAGTATGACTTATGTAAATAGTAAAGTAAAGTCATGTGAACGTGTTGGTTTTAAATCGACGCTGGTAAAATTAGAGGATTCCATCTCAGAAGAAGAACTACTTTATGAGATCGAGAAACTAAATAATGACCCTGACATTGACGGTTTTATCGTTCAGTTACCATTGCCAAAACATATTGATGAGTTGAAGGTTACCATGGCTGTACATCCGGATAAAGATGTCGACGGATTTCATCCTATGAACGTTGGTAAAATGGCTTTGAACCTACC
>JASJDL010000197.1 GCA_030065775.1 Flavobacteriaceae bacterium
GAAAGAGAAATCGACTACGACCTTCTGAGCTCTTTTGTACTAAAAATAGGTGCTTTATTTAACAGAAATATTAAAGAAACTCAAGAATTGTTACCGCGTTATGCCATTGATAATATATTCGATTCGTCTAAGTTTAAAAGTAGATTCCCCGAATTTCAAATAACATCGTATCGAGAAGGTATCAAAGAAATCATCAATGATTTTTCTTTGAAATAAGAGAAGTTTCTGTCCAAGGCTAATTTACTTGCTCGCAAAAAGCTTCACATCTTCTTCTGAGACTTCGCTCCCTCCAAGGATAATCAATCGCTCTACTACATTACGAAGTTCGCGAATGTTACCCGTCCAGTCATATTCTTGTAGTTTTTTTATCGCCTTATCAGAGAATGCTTTGACTGCGGTACCTTGCTCTTCAGCTATCTGCCTGGCAAAATGTTCTACCAATAATGGAATATCTTCCCTTCTATCATTCAAAGCCGGCACCTTAATAAGTATAACAGCCAATCGGTGGTACAGATCTTCTCTAAACTTACCCTCAGCAATTTCTTTTTTAAGGTCCTTATTTGTTGCCGCAACTACACGAACGTTTACCTTAATGTCCTTATCACTTCCTACCCTACTCACCTTACTTTCTTGTAAAGCACGTAGTACTTTAGCCTGAGCAGAAAGGCTCATATCTCCAACTTCATCCAAAAAGATGGTTCCTCCATTCGCTGCTTCAAACTTACCTGCACGGTCTTTATTAGCGCCTGTAAATGAACCCTTTACATGACCAAACAATTCACTTTCTATTAACTCTGAAGGTATCGCGGCACAATTCACTTCCACCATCGGTGCAGCAGCACGTTCACTTTTTTCGTGTAACCAATGGGCTACCAGTTCTTTACCGGTTCCGTTAGGCCCGGTAATCAATACGCGTGCATCAGTAGCCGCTACTTTCTCAATGATATCTTTTATGTGGGAAATAGCACTACTCTCACCGATCATCTCATAGCTTTTACTGACCTTTTTCTTGAGCTGTTTATTTTCAACGACAAGGCTCTTTTTATCTAAAGCATTGCGAACGGCATTGAGTAAACGATTTAAATCAGGTGGTTTAGAAATATAGTCAAAAGCACCCATGCGCATGGTCTGTACTGCTGTATCCAGGTCTCCGTGACCAGATATCATCAGCATAGGGATTTCAGGTTTTATCTTTTGTGTTTTCTCCAGCACTTCCACACCATCCATCTTTGGCATTTTAATATCACAAAGCACGAGGTCATAATCATTGTTCTTGATCATTTCTATGCCTGAAAGGCCATCTTCCGCTTCCTCAACTTGATACTTATCACTCTCCTCTGTAATGATTTTTTTAAGCACTCTTCGAATGGCGGCTTCGTCTTCTATAATTAGTATTTTACTCATTTTCTGTTTGTTGATGTATTTATTTTTATGGGTACTTTGAACGAATGTACAATGTTTATACCAAACTATTTTTCCTGGATAATATGAACATCTCTTTGCGGAAAAGGAATCGAGATATTGTGTTCCTTAAATTTTTGATCTATTGTAAATCGAATGTCGCTTTTCGGAATGGCACCCTGAAAACTATCATTTAGTGTAAAGATTAGCTTAAAATTTAATGAACTATCCGCAAAATCAGTGAATAGGACCAAAGGTTCAGGGTGTTTTAACACTTTAGGATGACTGCTTGCAATATCTAATAAGAGCTTTCTCACTAATTCTGTATCACTGCCATAGGCCACCCCTACTTCAACACTTTCACGGGTCGCAGTGCCATTTTCTGTCCAATTGTAGAGCGTATTTGTAAGATAGAGGTGATTTGGAATCACCAATACTTTATTGTCAATTGTCACTGCTCTTGTGGTTCGTAGCTTAATATCTTCAACACGTCCTACTTTACCATCAATTTCGATGATATCGCCCACATGAACTGATTGGTCTATTAAAATAAAAATACCCGAAATAATATCCTGAAATAAGGTTTGTAATGCCAAACCAACACCGACCAATAGCGCTGCCGAAGCGGCAAATATTGCTGTGACATTAATTCCCATATTGTGAAACGTCATCAACAAAATCACTACATAGATAAACCATTTCGCAAAACCAAAAACAGATACGAACTTAGCAGCATCCTCTCTTGGCAGCTTTCTTGTTAGCAGTTTTCTTACAAAATTCAGTAAAAAAGAAGCGACGACCAGGGCCAGAATAACCACTAAAATCGCTTTCACCGTGATGTGTACCTTTCCGCCAAAAGGAATGTCATAATTCAAAAAGTCCTGCAACTGTTCCATCAAAAATTAAATTTGAATCCACCTCTAAAAGTAAAGGTTTTATCCATATCAAAATCATAAATGTCATCTCTGCGATTTTCGACTAACTTCAGCGAATTATTCAATGTATACCCAAATTTGATAAATGCGTTGAATCGTTTTCCGTAATATTTATCGAAGCCCAGGCCAGTAATGATCGCAGACATCGAAATATGTTCCGCTGTTTTGTCGTTTACCTGTATAGGGTTGCTGAGATTTGCGTAATAACCATCAAAGGTAACAAAGCTTTCTAAGCTTGTTCTTTTATTGAAATAGTACTTCATTTTGCTAATAGGCACCCCAATGGTATACGTAAAATTATTGTTTACTTGCTTGAAATAAGTGGCAAAAGGTATCGGTGCCGGTATCCCGGCCCGCTGACTATAAACCAATCCTAAGGTTAACCTGCTCTTCTTAGGTTCATTTTTAGTTTTAATAAATAGAATTCCGCCACTCCAAAGCAGATCGTCAAATTTGACCCCACTTTCTAAATTTGAAGATAGTGTTGGTGAGAGTTGCGCAGTAAAACGCCAATCTTTATTTTTTAATAAGAAAGTATATCCTAATGTATATTCGAGTGAATGGATGGTTGATAGCGGACTAACATCAAAATCAAAGAGGGTATTGAAGTCTAAATGAATATTGGCATAACTAATACCGCTCACGATAACGTGATTTTCTTTCTTTAATTTAAGGGGAATTGCTATCCAAACTCTCGATCTGCTGAAATCGGCATCACTGCTTCCATTGATCATAGAAGTATAATCAACACCTCCAATATCTTTTATTTGTGAAAAAGAGATGAGACTCAGAAGTACAAAAAATATTACAAAAAAATTACGTATCAAACCGGTAGTTAAGGGCTAAAATGATAACGCAATTTACACATCAATATTTTAACCACTTTGCTAATTCTTTGTAAGTCGGTTTTTTACCATACATCAAGATACCCACGCGATAAATTTTAGCAGCTAATTTCACAATCACAAAGAAAGTACCAAAAAGCAATACTAATGACAGCATTTGCTGCCAAATAGGTACGCCAAAAGGTATGCGCATCAGCATCACCACAGGTGATGTTAACGGGATATAAGAAAATACCTGTGAAACCGTGCCATGCGGATTTTCAATTACAGTAAAGAAGCCCACGTAAATAGCTAACATTAATGGCATGATGATGGGCATCATAAATTGCTGCGTATCTGTCTCATTATCAACTGCCGCTCCTATGGCTGCATATAGAGAGCTATATAACAAATAACCACCAATAAAAAAGAAGATGAACATAAATACCAGGTTCGTAATAGGTAAATTAGTGATCTCCGTTATAATACCAGCCATTTGATTCTGAAACTCAGAATTTTCAGCAACATTTTTTATTAATTCCTGCTGCTCAGCCATTTGAGCTCCGCTCACATCGATGCCGAATACCGCAGTCATTACCGTTAGTAAGATGCCACCTATTATCACCCAAACCAAGAACTGTGATATGCCTGCCAGGGAGGTACCAAAAATTTTACCAAGCAATAACTGAATCGGCTTTACTGAAGATATAATTACCTCTATAATTCTACTGGTCTTTTCTTCTATAACACTGCGCATGATCATATTACCATAAATAATAATGAACATGAAGAGCAGATAACCGGCCGCACCACCAAAAGCAAGCTTCAGGCCACTTCCTAGCTTAGAGGTTTTTTGTCCTTCAAAAGTTTCTAAACCGGGGTTTATATTTACATCCAACTTCGCGATGACCTCTGGATCAAAACCCGATTCCTTTAACTTAATGTTACGAGCCTTCTCTTCTATCTTGTCTTCTATTCGATCCATAACTATCAAAGAAGGGGAATCTTCTGAAAAGAATTTTATCTTGTCTGACAGTTCATCAACACTATCTGCTTTTGGAATATAAAGTAAGCCATAATTTTCAGCTTCACGAACAACTTTCTTCGCATCCTCCAAATTGAGATTCATCAGAATGTCATATTTCGTGCTTCCCGTACTTTCGAATTCATTGGCGAATAAGCCGCTCTCATCTAAAACTGAAATCGTTTTAACACTGTCATTGTTTAATTGCGTTAAATAGGATATTAAAGCAATTAAAGCCACCATTATTATCGGACTCAAAAAAGTCATAATGATAAATGACTTATTCTTTACTTTATTGATAAATTCACGTTTTGTGATTAATGCTAAATGGTTCATGCTTAGTTGTTTTGTACGGTTTGGATGAAAATATCGTTCGCAGTTGGAATGACCTCAACAAAATGTGTTAATTCGCCCAGGCCTGTCAAATAAGAAGCAAGGTCATTTGCTGTTGCATTGCCATTAATCTTAATATTGAACTTGAGTTCGTCATTAATGGTTTTGAAATTTGCATCGGACAACTCAAACTTTTCTGACAATTTTGAGTTCACACTTTCTTTATTTTCAGCAATTAGACCAACCTCAAATGTATTTGACCTGTATTGACGTTTGATATCGATTAACTTACCATCTAAAACTTTATTCGATTCATGGATTAATGCAATATGGTCACACAATTCTTCAACAGATTCCATACGGTGGGTAGAAAATATAACGGTGGCACCTTCTTCACGCAACTGCAGGATTTCATCTTTGATCCTATTGGCATTAATCGGGTCAAAACCTGAAAAAGGTTCATCAAAGATCAAGAGTTTTGGCTGGTGTAAAACCGTCACGATAAATTGGATTTTCTGTGCCATTCCTTTCGAGAGTTCCTGAATTTTTTTATTCCACCAATCTCCTATTTCGAACTTATCGAACCAATACTTTAAACGTTCCCTAGCCTGGGCTTTGCTCAACCCTTTTAGCTGCGCCAAATATAACGCCTGTTCACCAACCTTCATAGATTTGTAGAGTCCCCGCTCTTCTGGTAAGTAGCCTATGTCTTTTATGTGATTCGCCTTTAAAGGCTCTCCATCTAGAACGATCTGCCCTTCGTCAGGCATCGTAATCTGATTGATAATACGTATTAGAGTGGTCTTACCGGCTCCATTTGGGCCCAGCAACCCGAAAATACTTCCTTTA
>JASJDL010000198.1 GCA_030065775.1 Flavobacteriaceae bacterium
ACAGGGGAATTCATGTATTTGCTGAATGGTGTCCATTTTATGGCTACTGCGGCTGTTGTTAGATTGTAATCATCAAAAATTTCTCCTCCGTTTAAGAATAGGTAATCAAATTTAGTATTGAACTTACCGTGGCGAAGTTGGACCTTCGATTCAACATTCGGAAAAATATCGTGCTCAAAATTCACACTGTAGATTCTATACCCATAAAACTGACTTATGTTCAGGTTACGTGGATTAATAAGCGAAAAGGAGGTGTCATCAAATAAGAAATCAATTTTCGCGGCTTCCCGCAGATCATCGGTATAACTTACGCCAATCCAAGTATTATTTATTTTGCTTAAACGCGCCGCAGCACCTAATCGATATTTTATTTCCCGGTCTTTGAACCCATAAGCTGCATAGCCTTCAAAGCGGAAAGATTTCGAAAAATTTGAATTGGTAATACCACCAAATCCTAAACGAAACCCTTCATAATTATTGAAGTTAATCAACTGGCTGAGATCAAAATCAAAATACCTGGTAGGGTAATATCCTTTTAGGATCTTACGTGCTATGTTTAATTTTCGCTCAGCGCCTTCTTCCTGCGAAAGGCTATCAATATAGCGATAGGTTTCCAGACCACGTCTTGAGATGGAATCAGTTCTGTATTGATTCCAATACTGATCGCTCCTTGTCGAAACCTGCTCATCTACCTCAATACTTGCTGCCGAATTGATCACTTTTACGGGCTGATTGATCTTAATGTCAGAATTTCTGGTTGTTGAAAGCAAATAGGAGATATCACTTGGATCCCTTTGATTAGTGCGAATCAATGAGTCATTTGCTTTACCCGCATTGAAAGTGATGCTGCCAAAGAGTTTTACCGGGGATTTATTGTTACCTTTTTGGATGGAGATTTGAGTTTCCATTGGAAACCAGATATTATATGTAGACAGATATTCAAATTGTTGTTCCGCTTTTACATGTACAATACCTTTCAATTGGGCAATGCCTTTTGTTAAAGCGTGGTTTCGGCTATTTATATAGAGCACACCTTCCAGACCAACAGCTTCGCTTGTTCTTTTAGGTTTGTAGTAGACCATAAAAGTGGAATCTTTTTGATGTACAATCGTATCTAATAATTTGTAATTGTAATTTTTTAAGGCATTTCGCGCTAACGGATTAATGTATTTATTCCCTAGAAGCGTATAGACTTCATCATAAAAAGTGAAGTTTTCAATATCTAAAGCCAGGAATTCGTAGACAGGTTCTTGGAACCCTGCCATACGCGAAGCGAGGATGGTTTCTTTTTTATTTTTACCACGTTGAAACTTATGTTCTGAAATTTTCTCTGTTAAGTATAAGTGGCTTTTTTCAATACGTCTTTTGAAATTATAATTTGTGGAGTCAATGCGGTCAAAGGTTTTTTTCCCTTTCTTGATAATAAATACAGAGTCGATCTTACCGCTAATGGAATCTGGATTAGCACTTACAATAAATTTATTATAGGACCTGTATTGAAATGATTTTAGTGCTTTCTGTATGTGATTTTTGTCCTTTTTGGCAATGGCGTTTTTAATAATTTGTATGGCGGGGTTTTCTTTCGCTAGCACAAGTACTTCATTCAGCTGTTCTGTAGTAGGCTGTAATAGGATGGAATAATATGAATTTTCAGGACTAATTTGTATCCTTTTTGACTCATATCCGACATAGGAAATAGTAATCTCGGCAATGGTTTCTTCAGATTGTATCACAAATTTTCCATCAGCGTCGGTAATCTCACCTAATCCAATATCAGTTAGAAGTGTTGCAAAAGGTAAGGGTTGTTTGGTTTTAGCGTCTTTTACAATTCCTGAAAAGGAGCTTTGCGCAATTACGATTGCCGGAAATAAAAGTAGAATTAAGAACGTCAGTTTTTTCATAAAATTAGCCTGCCGAATTAACCGCAAATAAACAGAAAAAGCAACCCATAAGGCTGCTTTTAACAAAAGTTTATTAGTCATAACTGAATTAAACAGTCATTATTTCAGTTTCTTTTTTGGCAAATAAGTCATCAATTATCTTGATGTACTTGTCGGTCAGATCCTGCACATCTGTTTCTGCATTTGACTTCATATCTTCAGAAATGTCTAACTTCTTTATATCATTATTGGCATCCTTTCGTGCATTTCTAATACTCACCTTGTCACTCTCGGCTTCGGCTTTTGCCTGTTTTGCCAGTTCGCGACGTCGTTCTTCAGTTAATGGAGGTACATTGATAATGACACTTTCACCATTGTTCATGGGGTTAAAACCAAGATTAGCGATCATAATAGCGCGTTCAATTTCTTGTAATAAGCTCTTTTCCCAAGGCTGTACAGAAATCGTCTGTGCGTCTGGCGTATTGACATTTGCAACCTGATTTAAAGGGGTTTGCGAACCATAATAATCCACCATCACGCTTTTAAGCATGGCAGGAGAGGCCTTTCCGGCACGGATGGCTACAAATTCTTTTTTTAAATGGTCGACGGCATTGTCCATTTGTTCTTTTGCCGAGTCTAAAATGAATTGAATCTCTTCGTTCATAATTACTAATTTGGAATCTGATCTTAGCTAATCAAAAAACAAGCCATAAATTAACTGCGAATCCGGGCTTTTGTAGTACGAATGTAATGATTATCTGCTATAAATTTACTTTTGTACCTATGTTTTCACCAGACAATACCTTCATTAAATTACCACTGGTATTCATGTCAAACACGATTATTGGCAGCTCATTTTCCTGGCTAAGGGTAAAGGCCGTTGTGTCCATTACTTTTAACCCCTTTTTCAAGACATCTTCAAATGAAATATCATCAAACTTGGTGGCAGCGCTGTTCTTTTCGGGATCGTCAGTGTAAATACCATCAACGCGAGTGCCTTTAAGAATAACATCTGCTCCGACTTCTATGGCTCTTAGCACTGCTGCAGAATCTGTTGTGAAATACGGATTGCCAGTACCACCACCGAAAATAACCACCCGACCTTTTTCTAGATGGCGTATGGCTCTTCTTCGAATAAACGGTTCAGCTACTTCATTGATCTTTATGGCTGATTGCAAGCGGGTTTGTACCCCGGCATTTTCAAGTGCACTTTGAAGGGCTAATCCATTAATAACTGTTGCCAGCATGCCCATATGATCACCTTGCACGCGGTCCATTCCTTGGCTGGCACCAGCAAGCCCTCGAAAAATATTACCGCCACCAATAACGATAGCGACCTCTACGCCTTTGTCAACGACACTTTTGATTTCTTCGGCATATTCGGCAAGTCGTTGTGGGTCAATACCGTATTGGCGTTCACCCATCAAGGCTTCACCACTTAATTTCAATAAAACTCGTTTGTAGTGCATTTTTTGAAAGTTTGACAAATATACAAATTGATTTTTTCTAAAAAGAATATTCTGTAAAAACGAAAAAACCCCGCTCATCGGCGGGGTTTTATTCTTTTCACGAATGTGAGAGACTATCTTATACTAAAGCCACTCTTTTAAAGTCAACAATAGCAACATCACCTAATGTTTTGACATATTGGGCAACACTTTGCTTGCTGTCTTTAATAAAAGCCTGGTTCACCAAGGTATTATCTTTAAAGAAACGCTTCAATTTACCTTTAGCGATATTGTCGAGCATTGCTTCCGGCTTGCCTTCTTGTCGAAGTTGATCTTTAGCGATCTCAATCTCTTTCTCGATTGTTTCCTGATCAACACCTTCTTCATTCAAGGCAATAGGCGCCATTGCAGCAGCCTGCATAGCCACATCTTTTGCGACAGTAGCCGCACCTTCAGCAGCAGCAGAAAGACCTACCAAAGTAGCAATCTTATTTCCTGCATGAATATAAGAACCAACAAATGGAGCTTCGATTCTATCGAAGGCACCAATTTCTATTTTCTCACCAATCACACCGGTTTGCTCAATTAATTTATCAGCTACGGTCATTCCGTTAAAATCAGCAGCAAGAAATGCTTCTTTAGAAGTGGCATTCAATGCCAATTCGGCTAATTCATTTGCCAAGTTTACAAAACCATCATTTTTAGCGACGAAATCAGTTTCACAGTTTAATGAAATGACTGCACCACTGGTAGCATCGGCATTTACTTTTGCAATAACAGCACCTTCACTAGACTCACGATCAGCTCTTTTGGCAGCTACTTTTTGTCCTTTTTTACGTAAAATTTCAATTGCTTTATCGAAATCTCCTTCAGCTTCAACCAATGCGTTTTTACAGTCCATCATACCGGCACCGGTCGTTTTTCTTAATTTATTTACTTCAGCAGCGGTTATTTTAACCATTTCCATTCAAGTATTTTTTTAGTTATTAATTATCAGCTACAGCTTCTTTACTTACTTCTTCAGTATCCTTAGCCTCTACTTTTGCTTTTTCTTTATCAGCTTTTCTTTCCGCCAGACCTTCAGCAATAGCATCCGTTACAAACGATAAGATCTTATCGATAGACTTTGATGCATCATCATTTGCTGGAATAGCAAAATCTACAGGTCTTGGGTCAGAATTCGTATCCACCATCGCAAAAATTGGAATATTCAATTTTTGAGCTTCAGCAATTGCAATATGCTCACGCTTGGTATCTACTACAAAAACAGCTCCAGGTAAACGTGTCATATCAGCAATAGAACCCAAGTTCTTCTCTAATTTTGCACGTTGACGATCAATTTGTAATTTTTCTCTTTTAGAAAGTGCATTGAACGAACCATCTACTTTCATTCTGTCAATCTGTCCCATTTTCTTAACCGCTTTACGAATTGTCACGAAATTGGTTAACATTCCACCGGGCCATCTTTCAGTAATATAAGGCATGTTTACACTTTTCGCTTTGTCAGCAACAATGTCTTTTGCCTGTTTTTTAGTAGCTACAAATAAGATTTTTCGACCGGTTGCAGCTATTTTATGCAATGCCTTAGCAGCATCTTCCATTTTAGCGGCTGTCTTGTACAAGTCTAAAATATGTACGCCGTTACGCTCTGTATAGATATACGGAGCCATGTTCGGGTTCCATTTTCTTGTCAGGTGACCGAAGTGTACACCTGCATCTAATAATTCTTTAATGTCAATAGTTGCCATCTTTAAATTTAGTTTACGTTCCGTGTTTGTTAGCAATACGAAAGTAGCCACGTTGTGAGTCTTTCGTATTTGGATGCTAAACTTTTACGATAACAGATTAATAATATTTATTGTTTTAAACAGATTAACGCTTAGAGAACTGGAATTTCTTACGTGCTTTCTTCTGACCAAATTTCTTACGCTCTACCATTCTCGG
>JASJDL010000199.1 GCA_030065775.1 Flavobacteriaceae bacterium
CTTGACGTTGGTATCAATGCTGTTGATGCTTATCCTACCAATAACACTAGTTTTGGTACGGGCAAGTGGTTTGATGAATTTGTTAATGTAGATAATTTCAACATTCTTCCATCTATTTCAAGAGTTCGTGTTGGAAGGTATTTAGGGGATGGCTTCTCTATTGGCTTCGCAGCTTCTCTAAATAGAATTGAGAACTTAGGTGAAATAGATGGAAGAATGTTGAAATTATCTACATTAACAAATTCATCAAACCACTTGCCCGTACCAAAACTAGTGTTATTGGTAGGATAAGCATCAACAGCATTGATACCAACGTCAAGTGACCAAGGGTTGTTCTCGTCTTGCGCATTTACGCTAATCATAGCAAAAAGAGCAAAAACGAAAATTACTTTTTTCAAATGTTTCATTTTAAATAATTTTAATTTATAATTTCTGTTTAAATCGGTTACAAATTCTGTGTTTGTCACTGCAAATATAAAAAAACTTAAATTATGGTGTACTTTATATTAAAAATATAATAATTACTAATAAAATACAGCTCTGTTATCTTCGATCTCTGCAGTTTTTTTCAACACCTCATAGGCCTGATTTCCCTTATTTTGTAAGGTTCTTGACAAGGTATTTGCAAATGACTGAAAATTATCGATTTGAGCAGGAAGCTCTCGTTTAGTCAACTTAATAGCAAATACAGCATTTTGTGCTTCAATTTTATCATACACCTTATCAGTTTCAAGCAAGCTCAATGTTTTTATTAATTCAGGAACCCGACCCACTCCAGGCAACACAGGGCTAGAAATAGAAACAGCACTACTCGAACTTACATTCTTAGCAAACTTTTCAGCAATTTCTTTTAGTGTTGCGCCTTCCATTTTTTCTTTGATCATCTGAACTTTTTTCTCATTGATCAAAATAGTACGCACTCTGGCTTTCGAATTTCCTATGGATAGACCTTTCTTATTCTTTTTATCAAGTTTTACGACAGCATAACCATTTTCTATATCAAATCTCTTGATTTCGTTTTCCTCAGTCGTGCGCTCAAAAGCCCATTTCACAATTTCTCTTTGGTTTCCTAATATTGAGACCCTTTCATCTAATTCTTTTAATGAATTTAAGGGTAGTACCGTATAGTTTTTCTCTTTGGCCAGTTCTACCATATCTTGACCATTATTCAGGTCTGAAGCAAAAGTTTCGGCTCTTTCAAAAATTGTATTTTCCGTAGCTTCCGAAGCTTCAATTCTTCTAGAGAATGTTGCTAACTGTACAGCATCTTGTTTATTTTTTTGCCCTTCAATTTCAATTATATGAAATCCAAAAACTGTTTTTACGACGCCTAGATCGCCGGTTGAACCTTCAAAGGTAAAATCCCTGAATTCCGGAACCATCCTGGTGTAGTTATACCAACCTAAGTCTCCACCTTTTTCATTATTACTTCTATCTACCGAAAATTCCTTTGCAAAATCAGCAAACTTAGACGTATCATTCTTTAATACAGTTAAAAGGCTGTCAGCCGTTTTCTTTGCTTCATCCTCAGTTTGAGATACTGTGGCATCGGCACTTCTTGCTCCCAGGAAAGGAATCAAAATATGTCTTGATTTTACGGAATCAGGTAATTGCTTTACATCAACCACCTTTGTTAATTTAAAGTATTCGCCGTCTTTATATGGACCATAGACCTCTCCTTTCTTGAAGGAAAAAATGGTATCCTTTAATGAAGGGAATATTCTGGATTTTGTATAAAAAGCGTTATCAATTGGCGTATCAGACCTATTTTCTGCAAAGAATTGGGTGTAATCTTCGGTATTGACGAGTCCAACGACTTTTATATTGGTTTTTGCTGCTGAGCTATACTCATCACGATCATTGACCAAGTTCTTTAATTCTGCTTCAATTGCAGCTTCATCTTCTGGCGTTGCTTTCAAATCAAACTTTACAATGCTCAAATTTCTAGAAGCTTCTGATTCAAATTCTTCTCTATGATTTTTTACATAGTCCTTTATTTCGTCATCTGTAACAGTAACTAAACTATCAGCAATATAAGTTAAAGGCACATGAACATACTCAAGGTCGTATTTCGTATTTTTATCAAGATAATCGCGCTCTCCATCTTTTAAAGTAGCGCCAAGGCCAATTTTAATTAAATTAGAATAGGTGTTTAACTCCAAGTTCGTTTTGATATTTCTTTCATATTCTAGCCAACCTAGCCATTGTGCTTCACTTTGTGCATCTTCACCGGCATTGTCTTTTAGTGTAGCGATATATTCTTTTAATTTTTCTTCATCAAAAAGGCCAATTTCATTTTTAAATAAAGGGCTATTTTGAATAAAAGGCTGTTTTAAAACTTCATCCCAGACATCCTTTTCACCCACCACAATACCTGACTTTTCCAGTTGTGTTTTGTATACTTTTTCACGCACGAGATTATCCCATGCGGTCTTTACATTTTGTAGCTGTGAGGCCCTATTACCAGTACGGGCTCTTTGCTGATCTACCAATTGGGCAAACTCTTCGCGAGAGATAGTTTCGCCATTAATTTCACCAATTACATTTGTGTTCTTATTAAACAGTGGGCTATTCACGTCAAAAAGGCCTGTTAATACAAAGGCAAACAAGGCCATAGCGATAATGATAATTAAAAAAACTGAGCGCTCTCGAATCTTTCCTAAAATTGCCATGCTACTTTTCTTTTAAATTAGTGTGCGAAAATACAATTTAACATGAAATAAAAAAAGGATAAATTAAATGAAATTGTCAGTATAAAAACTGGTTTATTCTTCTTTAAATAAAACCTTTAGATAGAGATTTTCAATTTTTGATGATGAAACTTCTTTTATTGTGAACTGATAGTTCTCAATTTCAACAATTTCATCTTGCTCTGGTATGGTTTCGGTATGTTGAACAATGAGCCCTCCCAGGGTTTCATAAGCATCATCTTCAGGAAGTTCCAGATTATATTCTTCGTTGATATAGTCTACTTCTAGACGTGCAGAAAGTTCAAACTCACGGTCATTGATTTTATTTTCAAGTAATTCAACGGTATCGTGCTCATCGACAATCTCACCGAATAATTCTTCTACAATGTCTTCTATGGTGATTAAGCCAGATGTCCCACCATATTCATCCAAAACTATGGCAACACTTTTCCGTTTTTTGGTCAATCCGTTCATAATATCGTTGATCATCATGGTTTCCGGAACAATTTCAATTGGCACTAGCATCGATCGAATATTCTTTGGCTTTTTAAAGAGTTCAAACGCATGTACATATCCTATGATATCATCCAGGGAATCTTTATAAACCATAATCTTGGAAAGCCCGGTTTCAATGAATAATTTTTGCAGATTGGCAATTGATTCGTGAACATCGATAGCAATGATTTCAGTTCGAGGAATCATCGCTTCACGTGCCTTTACATTATGGAAATCTAGAGCATTTTGAAAAATCTGAATTTCCGAATCCACTTTTTCATCATCTGAAGTTTCTAATTGCTCAGTGATATAGTCACCCAATTCTACTTTGCTAAACTCTGATTGTGTTTCATCTTTTTTGGTATTAAAAAATACGCGTAAGACGAAATCAGAAATTGCTATGATAAATTCAGACAAAATGTAAAATATGATAAAGAAAATATAAGCAGGTAATGCAAATAATTTCATGGCTTCATTTGCATAGACTTGATAAATAGCTTTGGGAATAAACTCTGCTGTTACAAGGATAATCAGTGTTGAAATAGTCGTTTGTGTCAATAGTATTACAAAGCTATTTGGAAGGTGAGGGGCCACGTAAGGTGTTAATAGCTCTCCCATAAAATATCCATAAACCACAAGTGCAATATTATTGCCTACAAGCATTGTGGTAATAAATTTTGAAGGATTTCTTGTGAGCCTCGTTAAAATCTTAGCTAAGAAACTATTGGTTTTCTTTTCAATTTCAATGTGCATTTTATTGGCAGAAACGAAAGCGATTTCCATACCCGAAAAAAAAGCGGAAAGCAGAATAGAAATCAATATGATCGTTAGTTGTAAAGTCATTTAAGGGGTTTTAATGGGGATAATTGCCTCTTGCCGTGTATTGATATACCGAAAACCATGCTCGCCAAAAAACCCTGGTTCTTCTAACATGATCCGGATATCTCGATTCCACTCTTGTATAGGAACCGTTACATTTAGCTCTATAGCATATGCGGTGTTTTTGTGTAATGGATGATCACCGTTAACCGGAACCCCTTGTTGCGCATCCCACATACCGATGGTTGCACCTGAAGAATGGCCATACAAACCAAGAGGATGTGTATAGATGGCCGGGCGTAGGCCTTCTGCTTTAGCCTCGTTTAATGATTTTAACAGAATCTCATTACCTGTTCTACCCTCTATAAAATTACCAGTTAAAATATCTTGTAATCGATTTCCTTTTTTAAAGGCCATTTTTAAGTAGGATGGTATTTCTGTTTCGCTATCCTGTAAGACATAAGCGTGCTGCTGACAATCGGTATTTAATCGCAGATAGGTAATACCAAAATCGCAATGCAATAGATCGCCTTTTTGTATGATATTTTCACTCGGCCGTTTTGAAAATGAAGTAATATGACTACCTAGTTGCTCTTTGTTTCGTTGGATATCCACTGTTGGGTGAAACCATGTTTTTAACCCTAAATCATTTACTTTTTGACGCAAGAACCATACGACATCTTCGGTAGAGGTTTTCCCGGGTACGATTACTTTATTTGAGAATGCTTCAGCAATAATATCATGGGTGATTCTGGTTAATTCTTCAAAGAGTTTCATTTCTTTTTGGGTACGGGTCTCTATCCAGGCAATTGCTAATTTTTCAGCTGAAACGATTCGCTCTTTAAAATTAACGGGTAATTCTTGAGTAAACCAATCATAATCCGTTTTTACCAGGCCATCAGCAATACCAAAGTATTGAGACATGTTCAGGCCTATCTTTTTTGGGTTTCGCTCTTCAATAATCTTGAATAATGCTTTCCATTGATCGGGTTGTTCTTCTTTTTTCCAGGCAGACTTTATGTTTTCGCCAACATCATACCGTGCGATGGCCAGCTTTTCTAAACTATTGGTTTGCTTGTTTCGGTAAAAAACCAAAATTGTACGGCGTCGTGCATTGAGCCATGTAGATGGCAGCATAGTGCGTAAAACAGGGTCTTCATTGTATTCACGAGAGATTAGTATCCACATATCAATGTTGGTCGTATCCATTAATTGTGGTAGCAAATTGTCGAACCTGTCCTTTAGAATTTCATTTTCTA
>JASJDL010000200.1 GCA_030065775.1 Flavobacteriaceae bacterium
TAATTCATCTACCAATCCATTAGCAACTGCTTCTTTACCAGACCATACCCGACCTTGTGCTATACTATCTACCTGTGCAAAAGTCATGTTTCTACCGGCTGCTACACGGTTTACAAATGTCTCATAAATAGCTTCAACACCCTCTTTGGTCACCTTATGAAACGCTTCGCTCATAGGTTCAAATACACTATACCCCGTAGATTGTTTATTTGTACCTACCTGTTCGGCATTGATTCCGATATTGTCTGCAAATTGTTTGATATTGGGAATCATACCAAAAACACCAATGGATCCTGTAATTGTGGAAGGTTCTGCATAAATTTTGTTTGCATTACATGCAATGTAATATCCTCCGGATGCGGCTAAATTTCCCATTGAAACCACTAATGGTTTTTCAGCTTTTGTCAATTCTAACTCACGCCATATTAGATCTGAAGCCAGGGCACTACCTCCAGGAGAATTCACTCGTAGCACTACCGCCTTGATGTTTTTATCTTTTCTGACTTTCTTTAAGGCCTTTATAATTGACTTCTGCCCTATGTAGGTTTCATCACCTTCACCGTACATAATCTCGCCTAACGCGTAAATAACTGCTACTTTGTCCTTAGCCGTTGATCTGATACGTCCTTTACCAGACGTCACATAATCCTGTAGCGAAATAGTATTAAGTTTTGCATCCGCTTCAAGACCTATTGCCGACTTCAATCTGTTGTTATATTCGTCGTTATACAATTGCCCATCGATCATATTATTTTCTATGGCCAATTCTGGATTTCTTGCTAGCAGATCATCTGCAATAGCATTTATTTCGGCTTCAGATTTGTTTCTACTGGTAGCGATATCAGCTGTCATCTTACTCCAAATAGATTTTAAAAATGAACTGATCTGCTCACGATTCGCATCGCTCATCTGGTCGGTCAAAAACGGTTCGACGGCACTCTTATATTTTCCATGGCGAATGACTTCCATCTTAATGCCATATTTATCCTGAAAATCTTTAAAGTATAAAATCTCACTCGCCAATCCTTTAAAATCTATGCCCCCTACTGGGTTTAGATACATAGAATCTGCTACAGAACCCAGGTAGTAACCTTTCTGGGTATAGAAATCCGCATAAGCGTTCACAAATTTACCCGATTCTTTAAAATCCAACAGCTTGTCACGAATGGCCTGCGTCTGTGCCAACCCTGCATTCACCCACTTAGCATCAATACTTATTCCTTTAATCTTATCGTCTGTTTTGGCATTTTCTATGGCATTGATAATTTCGTGCATTTCCAATACATCAGCATCAGATTCACCAAATAATTCTGCGAAAGGGTCGGTAACGCTATAATCATCTTTGACGCGTTCATCAAAATTCAACTCCAATATCGAATTTTCTTTCACCACTATTTTATCTGAGCTGCTAATACTCGAGCCGATAATCATAAATACAAAGAACATGATGCCCAGCGCAATAAAGACCCCTAAGATAGCCGCCAGTAATTCTCTTAAAAATTTCATTTGTTGTTTTTTTGTTGTTTTTAAATTTCCATTTTTATGTAAGTCTGTAAACCCCTAAAAAAGTTACAGGCACACTACTTAAAATGTTCATAAATTCAGTTCGCAAATATAAACTTTTATCTCTTGTTTTGTTTTCTTTGTACTCCTCTCATGAAAATACAGCGTATCACATATCTATCATTAGGAAGCAATCAGGGTAATACCCTAGAAAACCTCCAAAAAGCGGTGGATCTTATTGCTCAAAAAGTTGGACATGTGTTAACGATTTCTTCTGTATATAAGACGGCCTCATGGGGTTTCAAAGGTGATGATTTTTTAAATATCTGTGTGAAGGTCTCAACCAGTTTAAACCCTGAAAAATTACTAGAAAATGTATTGGATATTGAAAGGACTTTAGGCAGGGAGCGAGACCTATCAATAGGCTACGAGGCGCGACTTATTGATATTGATGTACTGTTATTTGAAGATGAGATTATTTTTTATAAGAATTTGAAAGTACCGCATCCGCGGATGCTCGAACGCAAGTTTGTCTTGGTGCCTTTAGCCGAAATTGCACCTAATGCGCAGCATCCTATCGAAAAAAAGACCATTTTAATCTGTTTACAGGGATGTAAAGATACTTCTGAGATAGACAAAACCGATCTGAAACTTGAACGTCCAACTTCTTTGGTTGAGAAATACAATTATATTGCCATTGAAGGAAATATCGGTGCCGGCAAGACCACCCTAGCGCATATGATTGGTGACGATTTTAATGCAAAACTGGTTCTGGAGCGATTTGCTGACAACCCGTTTTTACCTAAATTTTATGACGATAATGACCGGTATGCGTTTCCGTTGGAAATGAGTTTTTTGGCAGACCGTTATTCACAACTTTCAGATGATCTGGCACAATTTGACCTGTTCAAGAACTTTATTGTTTCTGACTATTATATTTTTAAATCGCTCATTTTTGCCCAAGTCACTTTGGCCAAAGAGGAGTATGTTTTGTACCGGCGTATGTTTGATATTATGTATAAGGAGATCACGAAACCCGATTTATATGTGTATCTTTATCAAAATACTGAACGCCTATTGAAAAATATAAAAAAACGTGGTCGAGATTATGAGCAGAATATAGAAGCAGATTATTTGGAAAAGATCCATCAAGGATATTCGGGTTTTATAAAAACGGGGCACGAACTAAATACTTTAATTATTGATGTCTCTGAACTAGACTTTGTGAATAAGCCCGAGGATTACAGTCAAATTGTCAAGTATATCAATGATGCTGAATTAGCTTAATGTTTTTTCGACATGAGTTCTGATAGCTAGAGCGATGATTGAGATAGCTGGATTTTCCAACTTTGTTTGAAAGGACAATTTTACATTTTATTTATTCAGCAATTCCAGCTTCTCGGCAAAATAGTCACAAAAATCGCGCATGGTGGCTGTCATTTTCTCGTCATTTGTCGCCCTATAAAACGTATCTGACATTGATAATAAAGTCTGATGGAAAAAATGCTTCATTTCCTCTAAAGGCATATCCTTGGTCCAAAGATCCATTTTTAGGGTCTCTTTCTTTTTGGCGTCCCAAACAGAGATTAAAACAGCTTTTGTTTCTTCATTCGAAATACCGCCATCTTGAGCATCCCAAAAAAGTTTATCTGGTATTTTATTTTCGTCTAATTCTACGGTGAATTTTATTTCTGAAGTATGTGCTGACATTATTTTGTGGGTTTATATTTTGACTGCCTGAATAGCTCTTCATTCTTCGTTTGAAGCATTTCTTGCAGCGTTCTATCATTTTTTTTCATATAGGAGCGGACGATCTGCCAACCAAACCATTCACCGATTCTTCCTGGGGTTTCATTGTCTTGTGCTGCATAGAACTTAGAAAATGGGGCATTGTCTAAAAATCGCCTGTTCAACTCCTGGTCATTGCTAAACAGCAATTGTTTCTCTACAAAGTATTTCCACATTTCAACATCGTTAAAATCAGCCCAATCAAGTTGCTCCTGAGTATAGCCAATTTTATAGGTATCTTTTACTTTTGGTAGGAAAGCGTCTAACAAGTAGTATAATTTTCCTCGTTGAATCATTCTTGAAATGAATGTTCTGTCATTTGTTCTTGGCACTTCCCGTTCCGCAAACCTTTTGGCAACGGCTCCGATCAGATGGTCTTTGGTAAAATTCTGTTTGATATAATCAGGGAAATCCTGGTAAACTTTTTTATCCTTTCCTAAAAAAACATCCAAAGAAATAAACAACAAGCTATCAGCATAGATTACACTGTTCTGGTAATCGATATTTGACATCACGGTATAGACCGTGGGTTCTTTAAACGTTGGATAGTAATATTTGATATGTTTGAACAGATCAGATAATTGTTGTGATTGCTTACGAAAGTCTACATATCGCGTATTTACTTCCCGGAATAATTCCTGTTCATCTGGGTCTTGTATTTTAGACACCCAAATACTATCAGGTACGCTCGGTGGGAATAAATGAGGATGTTTTTCTTTTAACTCTGGTAGTTCAGACGGTTTTGCAGAATAAAAATCCTGCTCAAAGCGTTTTACCGCCACAGTTACGTCGATAGCCGAAACATCAGCTACGACCTTCTCTTTTTTAACACAACTTACAACTAAAACAACACTAATAAAAAGGAGTACTATTCTATACACGTTCAATGGATTTTTTAGTATTTTCGCTACTCATAAATTTCAATCGACAAAACTACTAAATTGTTTCGCAATGCAGACTGAAAAAGTTACTAAACATATTGTAAACTGGTTAAAAGAATATGCCACTAACGCTAAGATAAACGGATTTGTCGTGGGCGTTTCGGGTGGTATTGATTCTGCCGTGACTTCTACGCTTTGTGCTTTGACAGAAATGCCTGTTTTATGTTTAGAAATGCCCATACATCAGTCTAAAAACCAAGTTACAAGGGCTTTAAATCATGTTGAATGGTTGCAAACTAAACATACGAATGTGATGATGACCAAGGTCAACCTAACCCCCGTTTTCGATAGTTTGGTAACTTCTTTTCCAACGGTTAAAGACGAAGAATTGCGTTTTATGGCTTTAGCGAATACCCGAGCGAGGTTACGAATGACTTCTCTCTATTATTTTGCCGCCTTGCATGGTTATTTAGTAGCGGGTACTGGAAATAAGGTGGAAGATTTTGGGGTAGGTTTCTTTACAAAATATGGTGATGGGGGTGTGGACCTGAGCCCAATTGCAGACTTATTAAAATCTGAAGTCTATGAGGTGGCGCATTATTTAGGCATTAACCAGGAGATCATTGCTGCAGCACCTACTGATGGCCTGTGGGGTGATTCAAGAACTGACGAAGATCAGATTGGAGCTTCTTATGATGAATTGGAATGGGCAATGGCTCAGGCTGATCTAGGTAAAACCAGTGATGACTTTGAGGCCAGGGAAAAACAGGTCATGGAAATCTATACCTGGCGTCACGCTGCCAATAAGCATAAAATGGTACCAATACCTGTTTGCGAAATACCTGAGGAGCTGAAAAAGTAACGGATTAAGATGGTATTAATTGGGTTTTCCAAGATGAAACCCACTTGGAACGAAAGGCAATTCTCTAGGGTCATTAGAATATTGATGATGTCTTTCTAACCATTTTTTCTTGGCTTTTAGAAATTTCCGCTTTGTTAGTATTTCTACGGAATTGGAATGCCAACCTAGATAAAAATTACCATCAGGGAACAACAAAATATTGGCATACATTCTTACACCATCTG
>JASJDL010000201.1 GCA_030065775.1 Flavobacteriaceae bacterium
GGCTTATGTCTTTAGAAATAAGAATTCAGGCATTGCCAGTTCAGGTGTATTTACTGCATTAAGCGGTTATAATAACAAAGAAACCCTTACGATACCTATCATCACAGATACAGCACCTAGAAATGTAAGTATAGAATTACCGGTATCTGAGTTAACTCCTGATGGTAGATATATTAAGATTACTGCCGAGACTGCTGATGGTAAAAGTGATGAATTGATTGAGAATATTAACGATTTCCCTTCCGGGGAATGCTGTATAAAAGTATTTAACCTGAATTTAGAGGATGTCGCCGGTGATGTTGATGAGGTAACTATCACCATTGATACAAGAAATAAAAAGAACGGACAGTCTGTAAATGGACAGTCATGGGTGATGGGCGGTGCTGTAAAAACAAATGTGGTTTGTACCTGTGTTGATTTTGATGAAGAACCACCTACGCCGGACAATTTAATAAGCCATATTATTGCTTTCGATATCAACGACTTACCAGAGGTTACTTTTAGTGATGATTGCTCTGCTGTTACGATAGCATACGAGCAATATATGGCGGAAGAATCGTGTACGACCGGTTTTGGACCACTTAATGAAGACACGAATATTATATTCTACAGTTTTCCATTCGATAAAAATCATCATTGGGAAAATGGTTATTTTCAAAGATTCGAAGACGGTACTGCAAAGGTCCATGGTAGAGTGGTGAATAACTCTGATCCGGCATCAGGATGGATTATTGAAATCTTTTTTGAAGAATTGGTGGACTTCACTTCCTGGATAAACGCAGGGGGTCCTGCACCAGGGGATTCTCAACAGTCAGAGCGTAGCTATGCGAACGTAGACTTCAGTCAGCCTTATACATTGGAAGGATTTGGAGATTATGAAGGTTCTAACTTAACTTTGTTGAATAATGGTCAAGATAGTTATATGGATATTGGGCCGAAAGATACCTACGGTAAGTATGGTATGGGCTTCAAAATTGCTTATGAAGGTACTGTGAATGGCCAGCAGGTTGGAAACGAAGGTGATCAATTTATTGAAATGATGGCGTCATTAGAACAATGTGTGATAAGAAGAGGACTTCTCGTAATCAGAGAATGGACAGTCACTGATGCCGCCGGCAATACTGCAATCTATGTGCAACGAGTAGAATTGGAAGAATAACCACCCTTTAAAAAAGATGTAAAATGAAAAGAATTACTTACATATTGATACTACTATGCTCCATAAATTTGACCTTAGCTCAAATTCAGGAAGAGAATTTTAATGCTACTACAATTCCGGCCGGATGGTCATCGACGAATACAAGTAGCTGCGACTGGCAGTTTGGTTATACCGGGCCCTTAGTAGGTTCAGGAACTACGAATCCATCTTCCTTTCCATCTGGTGGTGTCATATTTGACGATAACGCCTGTGGAACAGGAATCGCCAATAGATTGGAATTGGAAGGACCAGAGATAGACTTGGTTGCAGCAAATGTTACCAGTGCTGCCATAGAAATAATATACAACCATCAGGCATTCGTAGGAGATGGAGATTTTTTGGTTGAAGTTTGGGATGGTAGCGCCTGGCAAACTGTATTGACCGTTGATAATGATGCGCCGGCCCCTAACAGTGGAACCAATGCAACCAGCGTCATAGATGTAACGACGCATATTAATGCCAATTTTAAAGTTAAGTTCATCTATGATGACGAGCATAACCCACCTACAAACAACATTACATTAGGTGTCGGAATTGATGATTATAAATTGATTGATACCGCTACGGCAAGTATTGATGACTTAATAATTGATGGTTTTAGCTACTACCCGAACCCGGTGATAGAAAATAATCTTACATTGAATGCTAAAGAAGTTATTAGCGATGTGATAGTTTATAATGTCTTAGGGCAAACGGTCTATAAATCGCAGCCGAACGCACTACAATCGAATATTCGAATGTCGCATTTACCTGTAGGTTCCTACATCGTAAACGTAGCCGTAGGTGAAAAGAAAGGTACATTTAAAATTTTAAAACAGTAATTTCTAACCAAATTACGTTTTGTGTGAAAGGGGCTCTCATTATGAGGGCCTTTTTTATATTTTTTTAAAAGGAAAGCATATCTTTGCAGCCTTAATTTATACAAGATACATGGAAAACGGAATCTATGCGAAGTTCACTACTTCACGAGGAGAAATAGTAGTTAATCTAGAATTTGAAAAAACACCGGGTACAGTAGGTAATTTTATCGCTTTAGCGGAAGGCCACTTAGAAAATTCGGCCAAACCACAAGGTACCCCCTACTATAATGGACTAAAATTCCATCGCGTCATCTCAGACTTTATGATTCAAGGTGGGTGCCCACAAGGAACCGGAACCGGAAATCCTGGATACCAGTTTGACGACGAATTTCATCCGGACTTAAAGCATGACAGGCCCGGAATTTTATCTATGGCCAATGCAGGCCCTGGAACCAATGGAAGCCAGTTCTTCATTACACATGTAGAAACCCCATGGTTAGACAATAAACATACCGTATTTGGCCACGTCATAGAAGGGCAAGAAATTGTTGATGCCGTGCAACAAGGTGATACCTTAAATTCTTTAGAGATTATTCGCAAAGGAACAACAGCAGAAAAATTCAATGCCATTGAAGCTTTCAGAACTTTTGAAGGTGCACGTGCAGCGCGCGAGATGGCCGAAAGACAGGCTCAAGAAGATGCTTTAAATGAAGCCTCTGCAGGTTTCCAGAAAACCGAAAGTGGTTTGCGCTACCAAATCATTCAAGAAGGAAAAGGTCAAAAAGCAACCAAAGGTGCCATGGTCTCTGTACATTATAAAGGGCAATTATTAGATGGAAGTGTATTCGATTCGTCGTACAAACGCAAACAACCTATTGACTTTGCCTTAGGTGTCGGGCAAGTAATTGCCGGATGGGATGAAGGCATACAACTCTTGAAAGTTGGTGATAAGGCTCGATTTGTAATCCCATCAGACCTGGCTTATGGATCGAGAGGAGCCGGTGGTGTGATACCACCGAATGCACCCTTAATTTTTGATGTAGAACTGGTCAATGTAAAATAACAATCTTAAAGCCTCAAGAATTTCTTGAGGCTTTTTTGTAAATAATTAACTTTTTTTCAGACATATATTACTGTAAAGGCATTATTTTTGATAAAAATTCGTTAGAAAAGTACCTATGAATCGTAACATTACATACCTGCTTTTAGTGTTCGCTTTGTTTTTCGTGCTGCCTAACACCTATGCGCAAAATGATACCATTAAAAAGAAAAAGAATAACGAATTCAAATCAATCTTAGATGGCCGGACAGGTGCTGATGGTATTCAACTAGGTAAAGAAATAGAAATTAACCCCATTTTCCGGTTAAACCAAAAAGCACAACTTCCTTTAAAAGGATTTGATTACTACCTGAATTTAGGCCGGTCAAAATCGAAATCAGATCTAAGGTCACTAGCGAGTAATGCTGTACACGATGATGTACTTGTAAAAAGATACTTTAATGGTAAAGATATGAGTGTTACGAAAGTAGAAAGCCATACCAGCCTTGGAACTTTCGAGGGTTCTACCAAATTTGTACGAATAGAATTTAGGGATCATGGTCTTGTTGATGGAGATCGCGTTCGAATTTACCTCAATGAAAAAGTAGTGGAACCTAATATAACGTTAGTAGGTATTTCGGCCTTTATAGAGCTCAAGATGGATAAAGGTTATAACCGTATAGATTTCAGTGCCCTGAATCAAGGTGCCGTCGGTCCAAACACTGCAGCTTTTTTAGTCTATGATGACCAGGGTAAATTGATTACCGCCCAGGCCTGGAACTTGCGCACGAGCCAAAATGCTACTCTAGGCATTATTCGAAATTAAAGTATGCAACAACAACCAACCTTAGAACAACTCAAATATCCAATTGGGCAAGCTCAAATCCCTGAAAACATTTCTGAAAGCCTTATCAACGAATGGATCACCATTTTAGAAGAATTTCCGCAAAGACTTTCTGAATTAGTTGAAAATATCACTCCCGAGCAACTGGAAACACCCTATCGCACCGGAGGTTGGACTGTACGTCAAGTAATACATCACTTGGCAGATAGCCATCACAATAGTTATACACGCTTTAAATGGACGCTCACAGAAGACGAACCCCTAATTAAAGCATATTTTGAAGATCGCTGGGCAAAATTGCATGATACAAAAGATGGCCCTATCCTACTCTCTTTAAATGCCTTGAAAACTACACATGCGAAATTAGTTTATCTGTTAAAAGGCTTAACCAATGAAGAGCTCGAAAAGCGCTTCATTCATCCTGAAACAAATAAAGAAGTTTCTCTAAAAGAAAACATCGGTATTTATGCCTGGCACAGCAGGCACCATTATGCGCATATCGAAAATCTTATGAAAAGAAAAGGCTGGAGATAATTTTTCAAGCCTTCAACCTATTTCCACTTAATATTGCACCCTATGCTTGGTTTTTGTGGCTCAGTATTTTTGGTTCCCTCTACTAAGCAATCCAAGGCATGCCGCAAATCTTTCCCGGTAACCGGCAAACCGTTGCCTGGGCGCGAATCATCTAATTGTCCGCGATAAGCGAGCTTGAGATTCTTATCAAATACATAAATATCTGGTGTGCAGGCCGCATCATACGCTAAGGCTACTTCTTGCGATTCATCGTACAAATAAGGAAAGCTATAATTCATTTCTTTCGCGCGCTTTCGCATTAAATGTGGAGCATCATCAGGATAATTTTTTATGTCATTGGACGAAATAGCCACAAAAGCAACCTTTTTATCTTTATAATCATTGGCTACGCGCACCAATTCTTCGTTGACATGCACAACAAACGGACAATGATTACAAATGAATAACACAACAGTAGCGGCATCGCCACGTAGCTCAAAGAGCGTAAGATCGTCTCCTGAAACGGTATCATACAAGGTAAAACCAGGAGCAGTTGTACCTAACGGAATCATGTTAGAAGCAGTGCGTGCCATACTAATTTTATTTGTAGATTTATAGCATAAATTTACGAAATAAATGGCAGATACCATCAGTTTTGACGACTTCTTAAAAGTAGATATCCGCATGGGCACCATCATAGAAGTAAACGACTTTCCAGAAGCCAGAAAACCAGCATATCAGCTCAAAATTGATTTTGGCACCTTAGGTCTAAAAAATTCAAGTGCTCAGATTACCGATCTTTACTCGAAAGAAGATT
>JASJDL010000202.1 GCA_030065775.1 Flavobacteriaceae bacterium
TGTCCGAAATCCTTGACGAGCACTTTATCACTTTTGAAATTCGCTATTTTTTTATAATCAGTCTTGTTATTATACTTTAGGGAAAGCACTTCAAATTTATAGCGATTGTCTTTAAAACTTATTTCCACGGTGTAGCTCAGGTTCGATTTTACATTTCGAACTTCAAGTATTTTTTGTGCTACTGCCTTGATCTTTAGTTTCTCATTCTCAACCTTGCTTATTAAGGCCACATTTGGGTTTGTATAATTTTTGGTAATCCACTCTAAGGTTTTTTGGTAGGCCAGTTCTTTACTTACAGAGTCAATCCGAGTGACAACATAGTCATTAAGCCCCTCATCGCTGTAGACAAAAGTTTTGGGATGCTTATTTTGACCATGTGCAGTATAAAGACACAGGAAAATTAAAACGACTTTGATAGTAGATTTCATTTTGTTTGTTGTTACTTCAAATTTAAAGAATAATTTAGTATCAATTTTAATAATGATGCTATCAATTTTAAAAAGCTAAAAAGTTTGAGGTTTGTTATTTTGAGTTGTATTTTTACAACATAGCACGAAGCAAAACCAGTTTTGCCTTAAAGAATAAGAAGTAATGTTCTTTTGTGATTAGAATTACAATTGAATAATTAAATGTACCAACGAAGCAATATTCAAGATGAAGATAGTTATCTCTCCAGCAAAATCACTTGATTGTGAGTCTCAAATACCAACCAGTAAATATTCAGAGCCGGCTTTTTTAGAACAATCTGAAAAATTGTCGAATGTACTCAAGAAGAAAAGTGCAAGGCAATTGTCGAAACTTATGAGCATTTCTGATAATTTAGGGCAATTGAACTATGAACGCAATCAAAACTGGGGGTTACCATTTACTCCAGATAATGCGCGACAGGCAATTTATATGTTCAAGGGTGATGTGTATCGCGGATTGGATATTGACACCTTACCAGAAGAAAAACTAGATCAATTACAAGATAAATTACGCATACTATCAGGTCAATACGGCTTATTAAAGCCACTTGATTTAATGCAACCTTATCGTTTAGAAATGGGCACGCGGTTAAAGGTGGGGCGAAAAGGCAACCTATATGAATTCTGGGATACCACTATTACGCAGGCCCTCAATGATGAGCTAGAAGATGATGAGGTCTTTGTAAACTTAGCCAGTGCAGAATATTTTAAGGCCATCAAACCGAAACTATTAAAAGTGCCGGTTATAACCTGTGTTTTTAAAGATTTCAAAAATGGCCAATACAAAACTATTATGACCTTCGCCAAACTTGCCCGTGGTTATATGACGCGCTATATCATAGATAACGACATTGAAACCATAGAGGGCTTAAAAGGTTTTGATCGTGAAGGCTATGCGTTTGACGCAAACATGTCTACTGATACTGAATTGGTTTTTACAAGGTAGTTTCAACACGCTATTTCCCACCATTTTGCCGTCTATTGCACTATTTATGGATGCTGAATCGTGTTCAGCATGACAATGCTTTGACTCATTTTAGCGATGTGGTTTTCTGCCACTCTGTCATTTTCTGAAAAACTTTCCTGCCAAAGTACTTAAAATAGGGCACTGGCACAGTCATTGACTATCATAAGCTGTATTAAAAACTGAAAAACAATAAACAATAAATACTATTATGAGTAAGATTATAGGAATAGATTTAGGAACAACCAACTCATGTGTTTCTGTAATGGAAGGAAACGAGCCAGTTGTCATCCCGAATGCCGAAGGAAAAAGAACAACACCTTCTGTAATTGCTTTCGTAGAAGGAGGTGAGATTAAGGTGGGTGACCCTGCAAAGCGTCAGGCTGTAACTAACCCGACCAAAACAGTATATTCTATCAAGCGCTTTATGGGCAACAAATACTCTGAATCACAAAAAGAAGCAGAAAGAGTACCTTATAAAGTAGTTAAAGGTGATAATAATACTCCTAGAGTTGATATCGATGGACGTTTGTACACTCCTCAGGAATTATCTGCTATGGTATTGCAGAAAATGAAAAAGACTGCCGAAGACTATTTAGGTACTTCCGTAAGCCAGGCGGTAATTACGGTTCCTGCATATTTTAACGATGCACAGCGCCAGGCAACAAAAGAAGCCGGAGAAATCGCTGGACTTAAAGTAGAGCGTATTATCAATGAGCCTACAGCAGCAGCTTTAGCTTATGGATTAGATAAGAAGAATGAAGATCAAAAAATTGTTGTTTTTGATTTTGGTGGTGGAACACATGACGTGTCAATCTTAGAATTGGGTGATGGTGTATTTGAAGTCTTATCAACAGATGGAGATACACATTTAGGAGGTGATGATGTCGATGAAAAGATCATCAACTGGTTAGCTGAAGAGTTCAAGAAAGATGAGAATATGGATTTACGCGATGACCCAATGGCATTGCAACGCCTTAAGGAAGCCGCTGAAAAAGCAAAGATTGAACTATCGTCAACCACTCAAACGGAAATCAATTTACCATATATTACTGCTACGGCCAGTGGCCCTAAGCACCTGGTAAGAACGCTTTCCAGATCAAAATTTGAGCAATTGATTGATGATTTGGTAAAAAGAACGGTTGAACCATGTAAAACTGCTCTAAAGGCAGCGGATTTATCAACTAGCGATATCGATGAAATTATCTTGGTTGGTGGTTCTACACGTATTCCTGCTGTACAAGAGGCAGTTGAGAAGTTCTTTGGTAAAAAACCTTCAAAGGGTGTGAATCCTGATGAGGTAGTAGCCGTAGGCGCTGCGATTCAAGGTGGTGTATTGACCGGTGATGTAAAAGACGTTTTATTATTAGATGTGACACCACTGTCATTAGGTATCGAAACAATGGGTAATGTATTTACCAAATTGATCGAGGCAAATACTACAATCCCAACGAAAAAATCACAAGTATTCTCAACGGCTGCCGATAACCAGCCATCGGTAGAGATACATGTACTACAGGGTGAGCGCGCCATGGCGGTTGATAATAAGACTATCGGACGCTTCCATTTAGATGGTATTCCACCAGCTCCAAGAGGTGTACCTCAAATTGAAGTAACCTTTGATATTGATGCGAATGGCATTATCAATGTATCTGCAAAAGATAAAGGTACCGGTAAAGAGCATAATATTCGAATCGAAGCCTCTTCTGGTTTAACAGATGAAGAAATCGAAAAGATGAAAGCTGAAGCGGAGGCAAATGCCGAAGCTGATAAAAAAGCGAAGGAAACAGCAGAAAAAATCAATGCTGCTGATTCAATGATCTTCCAGACTGAAAGTCAATTAAAGGAATTTGGAGATAAATTATCTGATGATAAAAAAGCACCGATCGAGGCTGCTTTAGAAGAATTGAAGAAAGCACATGAATCGAAAGATTTAGGCCAAATCGATGCTGCAATGGAGAAAATCAATGAAGCCTGGAAGGTAGCTTCAGAAGAATTGTACAAAGCACAGCAAGAAGCACAAGCTGCCGGTGGTAACGGTCAAGCCGATGCCAGTGGTGCAGGATCAACTTCTGAAGGCGATGATGTACAAGATGTAGACTTCGAAGAAGTGAAAGAAGATTAAGGCTCTAATAAGCCAATTATATAGTGAAATCCCGCTCATTTGAGCGGGATTTTTTGTTTTTATGGAGCAAATATTAGAGAGCTAACTTCAGAAAGGCTTAAGAAATGAAAGCTAAATTTACTTTAAATAATTAAAAGTATGTTTAAGTTTTTTACAAAGAAAAAGAAGTACACTATTATAAATTGTAATACAGATGAGGTTTTAATAAATGGACGCAAATTAAAGTTTCCAACGAATTACGAAACACTTATAGAAATTTTCGGTAAACCAAGCCGGGAATTACAAAAGAGTAAAAACTATATGTTCTGGGATGCGTTAGGCATTGTATGCGCTTACAATAATGCTTATGAGATTTTGTCTATTAACTTTTATCAGAATAATGACATCATAAGTGAGTACAATACCAAACAGCAATTCACAGGTGGCTTATTTTGCAATTCAAAAAATATTACCAATAGGGAATTTAGCAAAATCTCTCTTGGAAAAGTAGCTATTCATAGATTGGGTAGTGAAAGTGGAATACGATTTGGTTTTAGCCTGGGGATAAATAATGAGTATGTCATCCGCTAAAGTTAAAAGCATGAAAAGTCCCGTTACCTTGAGCGGGATTTTTTTATGTGGAAGAATAAAATAGAAATCCTATTTTAGCTTCGCTAAAAAATTATACATGAAATATCTTATTTGTTTTTTGATTATTGCCGTATCAATAGGATCCTGTAAATCTCAAACCCAAACTGCAGACATTCGAGTTGATCGAGAGGAATTGCTCAGTAATTTAAAGACCATTTCCAGCGATGCCTTTGGAGGAAGAGATTTTGGAACCGAAGGAAACAGAAAAGCACAACAATTTATGGTCAAAAAGTTTAAAGAATTAGGTATTAAACCTGCATTTACGACGGGTTATATTCAGCAATTCCCAGATACCATCGGAGGTGAAGGACGACTCAAAAAATATCCGTTAAAAGGCGACTTTACGGATGTTTCAAAGATTCCTGACACCATAATATTTGGTGGTAATGTGTTGGCGCAAATAAACGGTAAAACAGATAAAATTTTCGTAATTACAGCGCATATCGATCATTTGGGTGTTAGAAATGGTGAAATATACAATGGGGCTGATGATAATGCTTCAGGCACAGTGGCTCTTTTGGCCATAGCAGCATATTTTAAAGATAAACAACCAAATCACACCTTACTTTTTGCAGCTTTAGATGCCGAGGAAATTGGATCTCCCGGAGGCAAATACCTGTTGAATAATTTTCCTGATTCCGTCAAAAATATTAAACTCAATATAAATATGGATATGATTGCCCATAATGACTCTTCTGAACTTTATGCGGCAGGATTGCACCATTATCCACAGCTGAAAGCACCGCTGGACGCCATAGAATCGCCGCTCACATTGTCGTATGGACATGATGACTATTTCAATGAAGAAGAGGACGATTGGACCAATTCATCAGATCACAGAGTTTTTCATAATCTCGGTATACCATTCATATATTTTGGTGTAGAAGACCATGAAGACTACCATAAGCCCACTGATACCTTTGAAACTATTAATCAGGATTTTTATGTAGAAGCTGTAAAACTTATTATTCAGGCCATAGAGAACT
>JASJDL010000203.1 GCA_030065775.1 Flavobacteriaceae bacterium
ATCACACCAAAGCAGATCAAAAAGAATATTGATGAAAGCCTGACCAAAAATAATATCACCTCATTCCATTACGACGCTGCAGCTTTAAAAGTTGCAGAGCAGGATCTGGAGTATTTGCCAAAGCCCGAAATTGAAAAACGAATTCGAGATCGACAAAAATTAATGGAAGAAGCCGCAAAAGCTTTAGATTTTATTGCCGCCGCTCAGTTACGTGACGAAATAAAAGTGCTCAAAGAACAGCTCTGACTTTATGAAAACAGCCACCGTAAAAGAACTCAAAACAGAATTAGAATATCAATCAAAAGACGGATTATTGGAGCTGTGCATGCATTTATCAAAATTTAAAAAAGAAAATAAAGAATTACTGACCTATTTACTTTTTGAAGCTGAAAATGAGGCTCGTTATATAGAAGGTATAAAAGAAGAAATTAACAAGCAGTTTGAACTCATCAACACGAGTAGTTATTACTATATTAAAAAAAGTGTTCGCAAAATATTGCGCATGGTAAAGAAATATATTCGCTATTCAAAGAACAAGGAAACGGAAGTCGAGCTTTTATTGCACTATTGCAAAGTCTTAAAAGAAATGAATCCTTCCATCTACAAGAATCGGATGCTGCTAAATATCTTCAATCGACAAATAGTACTAATAAAAAAAACTATTGCCACACTTCATGAAGATTTACAATATGATTATACGCAGGAATTATATGAATTGATTTAAAATGTTGTTAAAAACATGAGCCCTGAACGACTCTCGAGCCCATATTACTCTATTTTTTCGTAATATCGTACTCCCAAAAAATGTAAACTAATGAGAAAACTATTTTTAACTACAGGAGCGGCAGCTTTGTTGATGGCCTGCGGTACCTCAAAAACTGCAACTACAACCAAAGCCCCTGAGGTAAAACCAAAACAGGATGTATCCTTTTTTGCTAATACGATAACATCAGATGAATTAAAGGAAGCCTTGTATACCTATGCTTCAGATGATTTTGAGGGTCGTGATACCGGTGAACCAGGGCAGAAAAAAGCCGTTGAATATTTAAAGAATCACTATGTAACCCTAGGAATTCCTTCGCCCATCTCAGAAGGTGATTACTTTCAGAAAGTACCTCTCGAAAAACAGGCCGCACCCGACATGACCTTAAAAATAGGCGATAAAGAGTTTAAAGCCATTGAAGATTATGTTTCTGTTACTGATGGCGAAAATGGTGAAGTCAACTCCCAGGAAATTGCTTATGTCGGTTACGGAATTGATTCAGAGAACTACTCGAGTTATAAAGATATCGATGTTGCCGGAAAATTCGTTTTAATAAAAGGTGGGGAACCAAAAAATGAAGATGGTACATTTATAATTTCTGGCTCTGATAAAGCTTCAAAATGGTCCACCAATCAACAATATAGAGCAAAGAGGGAAATTGCGCTAAGCAAAGGTGCTAAAGGGATTTTATTTTACAGCCCCCAGATCTACCCAATGGTCGCTCAGCAGTTCGGAAGTGGCGGGCAAATGGGCTTAAAAGAAGATACCCCTCAAGAAAAAATGTATTACATATTTGTAAATTCTTCTATCGCAAAAGCAGTCGTAGAAGAAATCGACAGTGAAACAACTTCTAAGCTGATAAAAACCCCTATGAACCTCACCTTTAAGAGTAATGTCAAGGAGGTTGACTCAGAGAACGTTGCTGCCTTTATCAAAGGCTCTGAAAAACCAGATGAAATCATCGTGATCTCTGCTCATTTAGACCATGAAGGTGTAAAAGGTGGCGCTATTTACAACGGGGCAGATGATGACGGATCAGGAACTGTTGCCATTTTAGAAATAGCAGAAGCATTTAAGGCTGCTGTAGATAATGGACAGACTCCAAAGCGATCAATATTGTTCTTACATGTTACCGGTGAGGAAAAAGGATTACTGGGCTCTCAATATTATACCGATAAAGATCCTATCTTTCCTTTAGAAAATACGGTTGCCAATTTAAACATAGATATGATTGGACGCACAGACCCTCAGCGCACTGAGGGTGATAGAAATTACGTCTATCTTATCGGAAGTGATAAATTAAGTACAGAATTACATAATTTATCAGAAGAAGTGAACAAAAAATGCTGTAATGTAGAATTGGATTACAAATTCAATGATGATAATGATCCGAATAGATTCTATTATAGATCAGATCATTATAATTTTGCAAAGAACAATATTCCTGTGATCTTTTACTTTAACGGAACCCATGCTGATTATCACCAACCAAGTGATACACCTGATAAAATTGAATACGATTTATTAGAAAACAGAACACGCCTGATTTTCAATACTGCCTGGGAGTTGGCGAATCGAGACGCTCGAATTATCGTTGACAAAGCCGAAGTTAAAGCAGAATAAGTACGATATATGCTGTAAAAAACCCTGTCATGTGACAGGGTTTTTTTACTTAGTGTTTTCAAAAAATTGACATATTTCAAGAGGTTTCTGTTTTTTTACCTCTATGCAGAACTTCTTCGGGAAATGGAAAGACGATTGTAGAGTTTTTCTCTGCAGCAATATTCGATAAGGTCTGATACAACCGTAACTTAATGGCCGAAGGAGATTGATCAATCATTTTACCGGCATCTAGTAATTTACCTGCTGCTTGTTCCTCCGCTTCAGCTAAAATAATCCGAGCTCTTCTTGAGCGTTCCGCTTCCGCCTGATTCGCCATCATGCGCCGCATATTTTCGGGAAGCTGAATATCCTTAATCTTTACATCAATAATTTCAATACCCCATTCTCTCGTCTCAATTTCAACGATCGATTTGATGTTCTTACCCATTTCCTCGCGCTTCGACAAAATGGTATCGAGTTCAACTTTACCGCAAACATCGCGTAAGGCAGCTTGGGAAAGCTGTGTAATGGCAAACGAGTATTCTTCGACTTCTAACACAGCTTTTTCGGGGTCATTGATCTTAAAGAATACCACACCGTCAATGCTACACGGCACATTATCTTCGGTCATAACTTCCTGTGAAGTTATGTTAATGGTGATCACCCGAATATCTACAATTTGAATGGTTTCAACAATTGGGATAATCCATCGAAAGCCAGGCTGTAAGGTCTTTATATACTTACCAAACCTGAATTTTAATGCTCTTTTATATTCAAACACAATGCGTATGCCACTTAGCAAAATCAAAAAGACAACCAGGGCAAAAACTAGTTGTGGATTCATAGTAGTTGTTTTAAGTTATTTTTTTGAGCGAATGCTCATTGAGATCAAAGTAATATGCTAATAGTTAGCACTCAATTATCAACACCTGGTTTGAAAAGGGAGTTTTCAATTTTTAGGTTATAGCCCATCCTTTTAAAGTTACAAAAATTGATCCTAATTACAAAATTTTGGATATGCTAAACCGTGGCAGTTTCATTCATAAAAAAATCCTGCAAATTGCAGGATTTCAATTCTATATGTATTGAAATATTAATTACCCTTTTTATAATCCGCCAGAAATTTCTCTAAGCCAATATCGGTTAATGGATGCTTTAATAGGCCATCAATGGCGCTCAATGGCCCTGTCATGACATCAGCTCCAATTTTTGCGCAGTCCATGATATGCATCGTATGGCGAATTGAGGCCGCTAAAATCTGTGTGTCAAATCCGTAATTATCGTAGACCAAACGTATTTCCTGGATTAATCCTAACCCATCTGTAGAAATGTCATCCAAACGGCCGATGAATGGCGATACGTAGGTTGCTCCAGCCTTGGCTGCCAGCAAAGCCTGACCGGCAGAAAACACCAGTGTACAATTCGTTTTTATTCCTTTCGTTGAAAAGTATTTAAGGGCCTTTACCCCTTCTCTTATCATAGGTACTTTCACCACGATCTGTGGGTGCAATTTCGCTAAGGCCTCACCTTCTTCAACAATACCTTCAAAGTCAGTAGCGATCACCTCTGCACTCACATCTCCATCAACGATCTCACAAATCGCTTTATAATGATTTATAATATTCTCTTTACCGGTAATCCCTTCTTTGGCCATCAAGGACGGATTGGTAGTTACACCGTCTAATACCCCCAAAGCCTGGGCTTCTCTAATTTGGTCTAAGTTTGCCGTGTCTATAAAAAATTTCATGTATTTTTTGTGTTGTTTTTTTGAGTTTCGCAAATATACTGCTTCTTAAAAAGAGCGGTAAATTGATAACGCAGTTTTTATCAACATGTTTTACATATGATTGGAGGACTGAAGTGCAATCTATGAATTCTAATTTCACCGGTCAACGAGCATTCGTTTTCAAACTACAATTTGTAGTGGTTCATTAATAATTTTTCATACATTTTATCAGGAAGTATTCGTTTTAGCACTATTGAAAACTTTTGCATAAATGTGCCGACCTTGTAATGCACCTTGGGATTTTCAGTATTGATAATTTTGTAAATCGCTTTGGCCATTTCAACCGGATCCATACCTGAATTGACATGCGCATCGGTCAGTTCTAAATTCTCAGCATATTTTTTCTTGTAAGCTGATGCGTCATAAACCGGAGTATGGTACCGTCCGGCAGCAATATTGGTCGCAAAATCTCCCGGAGCGACGTTTGTGATTTTTATACCGAATTCTTTTACTTCCATTCTCGCGGCTTCCGTAACCAATTCTAAAGCACCTTTGGTCGCAGAGTAAATTCCCCGGAAGGGTAAACCCATATAGCCGGCAATGGAAGTAACATTAATAATAAGTCCGGATCGCTGTTCGCGCATCTCGGGCAGTACCGCTTTCATAACTTCAATAGCCCCAAAAAAATTCGTTTCGAATACACGACGCATTTCTTCCGTAGGCGTGTCTTCGATCGGGCCCGTGATACCCATGCCCGCATTATTTATTAAGATATCGATTTTGCCTTCCTTTTCAATTAGATCAGTAACTGCACTCTTAATGCTCAATATATCAGTAACATCTAACGCCAGCAACTTGAAAGGAGCATTCATAACTTTATCAGGATTTCTGCTGGTACCATAAACTGTTATTCCTTTTCCTACAAGAAATTCAGCAATGCTTTTACCTATGCCAGAAGAGGCCCCAGTAATTAAAATGACTTTAGACATAACTTCATTGAGATTATGGCAAATGTAACAAAATGTAGGTTTGTGGTACTAATGAGG
>JASJDL010000001.1 GCA_030065775.1 Flavobacteriaceae bacterium
CAAGTAATCCCCAAGTCGCTACCCATTCATAATATTTAGGGGCACTTCCTGTTTTTCGATCAATAAAATCGAAATCTAATAATAAGGACAGCGAAGCTACAATGGCCGCTATTATATTAAAGCCAATGGCAAACCAAGAGGTTCCCCAAACAAAAGGTAGGCTAAGGCCAAAAAAAGTCAATATCCAATTAATGATATAGATAAAGAAAATAGTAACGGCTGCGGAGATAATGACGCTCCAGAAACGTTTTGTAACAACAATGATACGGGCCCTGTACAGAATGAGCATGACAAAAAAAGTCAAAATAGTAATACTTACGGCTTTCATCGGCATTCCCGGAAATCTATTCTCTGCATACGCAGAAATCCCACCTAAAAATAATCCTTTAGCCAATGCGTACAGCGGTGTCGTTGTTGGTGCCCAGGTACGTTTAAATGATGTCAACAAGCTAAAAACAATGGCCGCGAGCAATCCACCTGAAGTATACCATTTTACATCGACCCCTTTATTGACCAGGTCCCAAACATACCAGGTGGTCATTCCAACCAAAATAATGCAAAAGAAAGACTTGAAGAAAATACCACTTAAAGTCATTTTTTTTGTGCTTGATCGCTGAGGTTTCCAGATATAACCGCTAAAAGCAGGATTTGATGTATCGTAGTTCAGCAGGGTCATGTTGACTTGGTCATTTTTTAAATTGCCTTCCTTTCCATTGATAGCTCGAATTTAAGGAGGCAATGGCTACAAACATACTAAAAAAAGGATAGATAAAACTGCTGGCAATGTATTGCAATAACACCCTTTTTTGGTTGAAAAAACTAGCGGTTTTAAAAAGCAAAATCGCATCGATCAGAAATTTTATCAGGAAGAAAAATACTATGTAAAGCCAGTTGAAATATGCTAAAACACTTAATATAAAAAGGAGAATAAGTAATGCATTCATTCCAAAAACAGAGAGGGCAACCAGCTTACTAAATCTGTTTTTATATCGTGTAGATTTTGCCGCCCATCGTATACGTTGCTGAAGTAATTCTTTAAAAGTGGTAACCGGTTTGGTAGTGACAATGGCATCTTTGGATTTTAAATAAAGCACTTTATCTGGATACTTTTTCTGTACCTTTTCCAATAAGAAAATATCGTCACCGCTTGCAACGTTTTCATTTCCTTTAAATCCGTTAACAGCAGTAAAAATAGCTTTACTATAGCAAAGATTGGCTCCATTACATAAAAATGGTTTTTTGATACCGAATCCGCCTATCGTAGCTCCCTGCAGGCTCAAGATATCAAGTAGCTGGAAGCAGTCCAAAAAACTTAAAGAAGTACCATATATAACAGGTCCGACGATCAATTCAGGGTCATTTTTTTGTAGAAACGAATCAAACATCTTCAGCCAATATTTTGGTACTATGCAATCAGCATCAGTGGTAATGATCCAATCAAATCTTGCTTCTTGGATTCCCGTGTTTATGGCATCCTTTTTTGGAGCATCACTTTTTCTGATGTTATTGATAATCTTAATGTCATTTTGATTGTCATCAAGAATGTTTTGAATCACCTTTACTGAATCATCATCAGACGCATCATCTATAAAAATAACTTCAAATTGATCCTGAGGATACTCCAATGATTTCAAGCTATCCAATAATCCAGTCAAGGAATGTTCTTCATTACGAAAAGCAATAAGTATTGAAAAACGGCGATCGGATGGTTCTTCGGAAGCTTCAAACTTTTTTACACGACCAAAACCAATTATGAAAAGGCCAATAATAAAACAGTACAGGGTTGTAATGAGCAATGCAATAACTATCATTGTTCGCTGCCTTTGGGTTCAAATACTGAGGGAAAATTAAAATTCAGCACGAAATAACTTCCGAAAATAGCCGGAATAGCGAAATTCAATGACCACATCAACAGCGTAATTGTTACCATAATCAATTCGTTTACCGGATAAAAACTAAATACCCAAACAGCAACTGAACCTTTAATCAACCAATCAAAAAATGATAACCCAGGTACTATCGAAGCAATAAAATACATTGAACTGATCAACGCCATAGCAGTGAAATAATCTATTTCTACAGCAAATACCTTGAGCAAAAAATAAAACTGGAATGAAAATATTAGGTATCGAATGCAAGAGAAAAGTCCATTTTTAAAATGGGCATCAAAAGGTAATTCTTTGATGAAATTTAGAATACGGTCAATGTAGAATCCTTGTATTTTTCTACTGCCGTACCTGCTTCCGAATAGTACAAAAGCTACGAAGAAAGCTAATAAATAGCCTGCTTTTCGCAAGCGGTACACTTCTAAATCAACTTCATAATGCATCAGAAAATAGACAAGACCAGCAATTCCAAATAAAGTAGTCGTTGTCATTTGAGCACCGTTTCCGATAAGGTTCAATAGCATTATCTTGCGCCGGTATCCTTTTTGATAATAAATGGCTTTTGCACCATATTCTCCAATGCGATTCGGTGTAAACAGCGATGCCGTTAACGCACCTAAACTTTGTTGCAGCGATTCAAAAAAGGTTATTTTAATTAGTGATGAAGCGAGCGATTTCCACTTCAAAATTTCAAAGAACCAATTTAAGAGGCTTAACCCGATAAGCACAAAAACCGTACTACCACTACCCGAAATACTTGCTTCTAACTGCTTTATAAACTCAATAAAATTAATTTGCTCATTATAGACTACCTTGTCGTAAATAAAATAAAAAGCCCCAACAATAATGGCTAATTTCACAAGAAGAAATAAGAATTGTTTAGTTTTGTAAGGCAACGATTTGTACATTGGCGCAAAGTAATAAATAATCGTCATTACGTGATGGAAAACGACAAAGTAATCTCTAGTATAGATTATGTTTTCGGACTCGTAATGACCCCCCAAAAAGAATCTTTGAATTCAGAAAAAATTATATTAGGTATTGATCCGGGAACCACGATTATGGGCTTCGGATTAATCAAAGTGGTGAGTAAACAGGTGCAATTTATGCAATTGAATGAGTTGCATTTAAAGAAATACATAGATCATTATACAAAATTGAAACTCATTTTTGATCGTACCATTGAACTTATCGATACCTACCACCCCGATGAAATCGCTATAGAAGCACCTTTTTATGGTAAGAATGTTCAATCTATGCTTAAGTTGGGGCGCGCACAGGGTGTGGCGATGGCTGCGGGATTGTCACGTCAAATACCCATTACTGAATATTCACCCAAGAAAATCAAAATGGCTATTACAGGTAATGGAAATGCCAGTAAAGAGCAGGTAGCAAAAATGTTACAAAGCACATTACAATTGAAAGAATTACCTAAAAATTTAGACGCTACCGATGGCCTTGCCGCTGCGGTTTGCCACTTTTACAATGCCGGTAGGGTAGCAATCGGTAAAAGTTATACGGGTTGGGCAAGTTTTGTGAAAAATAACCCGAAGAAGATTGATTAGACATTTTGATAATGAGAATTTTCAATGATTATCTAATTACTTAATTATCAGATTATCCTATTAATAAATGGCTGGCATTTATATCCATATTCCCTTTTGCAAACAAGCATGTTATTATTGCGATTTTCATTTTTCTACGTCGCTTTCGCGGAAAGAAGAAATGATGTTGGCCTTAGTAAAAGAATTGCAATTACGTACATCTGAATGTACCAACGAGTCGATCGAGACGATTTATTTTGGTGGCGGAACACCGAGTTTATTGACCATTGATGAGATCAAATTATTGATCGATACCATTTATAAGAATTATAAAGTAGTCAATGAACCAGAAATTACATTGGAAGCCAACCCAGATGATTTGTCCAAAGAACAAATACAGGGCCTAGCAATGACACCAATCAACAGGCTTAGTATTGGTATTCAATCATTTTATGACAGTGATTTAAAATTAATGAATCGGGCACATAATGCTGGAGAAGCCAGGAGATCATTGGCTGAAGCTACCCGGCACTTCGATAATATATCTATTGATTTGATTTATGGTATACCAGAGGCTACTGATGAACAATGGCTGGCGAATATTGAAACTGCTTTATCTTTTAATATTGTTCACATTTCCAGTTATGCATTGACCGTAGAGCCTAAAACAGCCTTAGAAAATTTTATAAAGAAAGGAATTATTAAGAACGTTGATGATGAACAGGCTCAAAGACAGTTTTACCTGTTAATGGATAAGCTTACTGCGAATGATTATGTTCATTATGAATTATCCAATTTTGGCAAGAAAGGCTTTTTTAGCAAAAATAATTCAGCTTACTGGCAAGGGAAATCGTATTTGGGCATAGGCCCTTCAGCACATTCTTTTGACGGCGAAAAAAGAAGTTGGAATATAAGAAGCAATGCAAAGTATATAAAAATGCTTACTAATAATGAGTTGCCCGGTACATATGAGGTTCTAACCAAAACAGATCGATACAACGAAGCCGTTATGACGGGCTTACGTACGATGTGGGGGGTTTCATTAAACGAAATAGAAAGATTGTATGGCAGTCGTTATAAAAAATATCTTTTGCAGCAGGCAGAAGGATATATTCAGCAGGATTTGTTGTATATTGATAACAACAAATTGTTGACTACAAAAGAAGGAAAATTTTTGAGCGATGGCATCTCATCAGATCTCTTTAAACTAAATTTATAATGTTAGCTACCATTCAATATAATTCCAGAAAACACCAGATCGACTTATCCAATCCTATTGATATCTCCATGCCGCTTCGGGCCTCAAAAGAGAATGTAAATGTTTGGTATATTGATGAACCGACCATTGAGCCTGAGGAAGTTGATGATGCTATAATAAGCGTTGAAAAAGGGGCATCTGTGAACTTTAATACGATAAACTTCAATCCGCACGCCCATGGTACACATACAGAATGCGTTGGGCACATCACGAAGGAAGTACATTCCATAAATGAGAATTTAAAACAGTTTTTCTTTTTTGCAGAGTTGATCACGGTGGCGCCTGAAAAGAAAGATGATGATTTCGTGATCTCAAAAAAACAATTGCAGTTTGCCCTGGGGAATAAGAAACGAGATGCTGTTATTATTCGAACCATGCCTAATACCAGTGAAAAAAAGAGTATGCACTATTCGCATACCAATTGGCCATATCTCTTGGAAGAAGCGACCATCTATTTACGTACAAAAGAAGTGAAGCACTTGCTTATTGATTTACCCAGCATTGATAAGGAAAAGGATAATGGCGAGTTACGCGGCCATAATGCATTTTGGAATACTGAAGGGAAGCTGCGCAAGGAAGCTACCATTACAGAATTAATTTATGTTCCTAACCGGGTGAAGGATGGCACTTATTTCTTGAATTTGCAGATCGCGCCTTTTGAAAATGATGCAAGTCCGAGTAAACCTATTTTATATCAGATTATCGAGTCATGAAAAATCTACTTAAAATTGAGGAATTCGCGATGCTGCTGCTTTCGATATTCCTTTTTTCCCTATTGGATCTTCGGTGGTGGTGGTACTTAGTATTTTTTTTGGCTCCTGATTTAGGTTTTTTAGGTTATGCTGTGAACGCAAAGGTTGGTGCATTCACATATAATGTACTTCATCATAAGGGAATTGCAATCATGATTTATTTACTCGGGGTTTATTTGGGGAATCAAACGACGCAATTCACAGGGATCTTGATATTTGGTCATGCGTCTTTTGATAGATTATTGGGGTACGGACTAAAATATAATGACAGTTTTCATAATACGCATTTAGGCAAAGTAGGTAAAAAGAATGATTGAAATTTCCAGGGATAAGAATAAGCTAGATATTGCTATGATCCATGCCTTTTTAACTGAAACCTATTGGGCGAAAGGAAGAACTAGAGAAGAAGTAGAGCGATCAATACAACATTGTTTGTGTTACGGTGTTTATTTAGATAATCGACAAATAGGATTTGCTAGAATACTTACTGATTATACCATTTTCGCCTACTTAATGGATGTTTTTATTTTGCAGGAGCACCAGGGTAAAGGATATGGTAAGGAATTAATGAAAGTAATCATTAATGATGAAGACCTGAGAACATGTAAATGGATGCTAAAAACGGGAGATGCACATCGTTTGTATGAACAATTTGGATTCGAAAGTGCTCCAAATCCTGAGCGCGTAATGGAACGAAACCCTGCAAAATGAACATAGAAGAACTCAGAGACTATTGTTTGAATAAAAAAGGTGTGACTGAAGAATTTCCTTTTGATGAAACAACACTCGTTTTTAAGGTGTTAGGTAAAATGTTTGCTTTAACAGGATTAGAACGTACACCCCCTCAGGTAAATTTGAAATGCGACCCTGAATGGTCAATTGAGCTCCGAGAGGAATACGATGGGCTTATTTATGGCGGCTATCACATGAACAAAAAATTGTGGAATACTGTTGAATTTTCAAACCTCCCAGTAGACTTCATGAAAAAGCTCATCGATCATTCGTATGATTTAGTAGTAGCTAAGATGCCGAAGAAGTTAAGAGCGCAATTAGATTAAAATCCTTTTTAGTAATTTTAGAGATTATACTCTTCAGATATGACTCTTAGATATATTCTTATAGCGCTACTGGTACTACCTATAAGCTGTAAAAAAGAAACAAACAACCCTTCTGCGCAACTTCAAAAGATCATTGAGAGTTATCATGACCACGAGGGCTACGATGAAAAAGAATTTCCACTGGGTGTATTCACCAAAGACTATTATCAAGCAGAGGCCGAATTTGCAAAAACCAAACTCGATGAACTTACTACAATTCGTTCTGAAGCACTTAGTGAAACGGAGCAAATATCTTTAGAACTTTTAAAATTTTCATTGCAGGATAAAATAGATTTTTATGAGTTCGAGCGCTACCTTAATCCGTTATTATCTGATTCAGGTTTCCATAGCAGCCTTAATTATATGGTACGCCCTTTGGCCAATTATGAAGAAACCAAAGAATACCTTACGAAGTTAAATGCACTTCCCTTATTTGTTGATCAACATTTTGTGAATTTGCGTGAGGGATTGGAAAAAGGTGTTTCACAGCCTTTAGTCATTTTTAATGGCTACGCCTCTACTTATGACGACCATATAGTAGCTAGTTTCGAAGATAGTTTTTTTTATTCACCTTTTAAGAAGCTCCCTACCACCCTTACATCAGCACAAAAAGATTCTGTTTTAACTGCCGCGAAAATTGCAATTGAAAAAAGCGTGGTTCCACAGTTCAAAAGGATAAAAGAGTTTTTTGAAACAGAATATTATCCGAAGACCAGAAAAACATTGGGGGTATCTGAAACTCCTAAGGGCGAAGAGTACTATCAGAACAGGATCAATTTTTACACAACAAGCACTCAATACACGGCAGATGCTATTCATGAGATCGGTCTACAGGAAGTCGCACGCATCAAATCAGAAATGGAGAAGATCATAGCCGACTTAAACTTTAAAGGTAGCTTTGCTGATTTTTTCAAATTTCTAAGAACCGATAAGCAGTTTTATGCCGAGACTCCCGACGAATTATTGATGATAGCACGTGATATGGCCAAGAGGGTAGATGCGCAATTACCGCGATTTTTTAAAACACTTCCACGAAAGCCGTATGGCGTGGCCCCTGTACCTGATGCCATCGCACCTAAATATACCACAGGCAGATATATTGGTACTTCAAAAGACGGTACTGATCCGGGTTATTATTGGGTGAATACTTATGATTTACCTAGCAGAACCCTGTATACCTTACCTGCTCTTACGGTGCATGAAGCTGTACCAGGACATCATTTACAAGGTGCGTTAAATAAGGAATTGGGAGATAGCATTCCAAAGTTTAGAAAAAACTTGTACTTGTCAGCTTATGGCGAAGGCTGGGGCTTGTACAGTGAATTCTTGGCTGATGAAATGGAGATGTATACTACGCCCTACGAGAAATTCGGTCAGCTTACCTATGAAATGTGGCGCGCCTGTCGTCTGGTAGTAGATACTGGTATTCATGCTAAAGGATGGACCCGCGATCAGGTGGTAGACTATATGGCTTCCAATACGGCGTTATCTTTACATGAGATCAATACGGAAACTGATAGATATATCTCATGGCCGGGCCAGGCACTATCCTATAAAATCGGTGAGCTAAAAATTAGAGAATTGAGAAAAAAAGCTGAAGTCGAATTAGGTAGTGATTTTGATATCCGGGAATTTCATGAGGTGATCCTCGGTCAGGGTACTGTTACACTTTCCATTTTAGAAAATAGGATCAATAGGTATATTGCAGATGCTAAAAATCAATGACGCAAAAAATTGCCCATGTCACATTAGTAGTTAAGAACTATGATGAGGCCATAGATTTTTACGTAAATAAACTCCGGTTCAAATTGATAGAAGATACAAAACTGTCTGAAACGAAACGCTGGGTGCTCGTAGCACCTAAAGGGAACGGCTCGTGTAATTTGTTATTGGCGCAGGCAGATGGAAGACAACAATTACAATTTGTAGGTAACCAGACAGGAGGTCGTGTATTTTTATTTTTGCATACCGATAATTTTGATAGCGATTACGAGAATTTGCAAAAGCACGCTATTAAAATAGTAGATGGGCCAAGAAGCGAGGCCTATGGAAAAGTATTGGTATTTGAGGATTTGTATGGCAATCGATGGGATTTGATCGAGCCAAAGTAAATTATCTATTCGAAAGAACGAGAAATCTATGAGTAAAGAAGTTATCGTTATTGGCGGTGGAATTATAGGTCTGTGCACTGCCTATTATCTTCACAAAGAAGGTCATAAGGTTACGATTGTTGACCAGTCTAACATGGATGCCGGAGCTTCCTATGTGAATGCGGGTTACTTAGCACCTAGTCATATTATTCCATTATCAGCTCCTGGCGTTATGAAAAAAGGGATAAAATGGATGTTCAATCCGTCAAGCCCTTTATTTATAAAACCTCGGCTTCAGGCTGATTTTTTAAAATGGGTATGGGCATTTAATAAATCCTGTAACCCAAGACACGTTGAGAAATCAATTCCTGTCATTAGGGATATCGCACTTTTAAGCCAAGACTTATACGACGCCATTAAAGCATCAGAAAATTTTAGATTTCATTACGAGAAGAAAGGTTTGCTCATGCTCTGTCAGACTGAAAAAGGATTGGATCAAGAAATTGAAGTTGCTAAGCAGGTCAAAGAACAAGGTTTAGAAGTAGAAGTACTTGGGACAAAGGATCTTGAGATTTTGCAGCCCGACGTTGAAATCAATGCAATAGGGGCTACCTATTATAAATGTGATTCACATACTACACCTCATGAATTTATGGAAGACATGAAAACCTATTTACATGAGGCGGATGTCACCGTTCTCAAGAATGAAGAAGTGGAAGATGTAACTGTCTTTGGGAATAAAATCCAATCGATAAAGACCCATAAACAAATTTTAAAAGCAGATGATTTTGTCCTGGCAGCGGGTTCATGGACACCATTACTTTGCAAAAAATTGGGTATAAAATTATTGCTGCAGGCCGGTAAAGGCTATCGCATCAATTCAACAAGAAAACATGGAATTACTGTTCCCGCAATTTTAGCCGAAACCAAGGTTGCAGCGACACCGATGAACGGATTTACACGATTTGCAGGAACAATGGAAATTGCCGGCATCAATCATCACATCAATAAAATTCGCGTAAATGCTATTGCTGATGCAGCCAATAGATACTATCCCAATACATTACTGACTGAAGAAGAAAAAGAGGCAGCAGCTTGTGGCTTGCGGCCGGTCACACCCGATGGGCTTCCTTATATCGGCAAGTCAATGAAATGTGAAAATCTTACCATAGCAACAGGTCATGCCATGATGGGGTGGAGCATGGCAACTGCCACAGGAAAATTGGTTTCAGAAGTAATTTCTGATAAAAAACCATCTCTTGATTTAAATTCGTATAGCCCTGACCGCAGGTTCTAATAAATCTTTAGAATTTCTTTAGATTCTTCCACTAGTTTTACGTGAAGTCATTACGAAAACAATCTTAAAAAGGTGATTTCTTCAGGTTTTGAGTTTTTTAGATACAATAAAAACTCCCTGAAAACCATGAGTTTAAAAAATCACCATTTTAGCTATTGACTGGAGTACATTTAGAAAATATGTTTGTACCATAAGTTTTTAGTAAATTTTTTATAGCTATTTAAAATAGTTAACAAATTAGGGGAGAAAGGAGAAAAGTTACGTATTTCATAGCAATTATAATCTTCAAAAGTTACTTTTCTCCTTCGTTTTTACAATAGTTTGCAAAAAAAATAGTTTTAAGGTTAGGACTTTTTAAAACTTGATTGTTTTTATTAATGAAAACCTAAAATAATTAAAGTAATATGGATCATAATTTTGAAATCGGTGAAGTTGTAGTATGCGTAAATGCAAGAAGAAGATGGTATCGCTTAGGAGGCCTTACGAAGGGAGAACTTTATACAGTGGTCGGTTTTAATCCATATGACGGAGGTTTGGTGTTAAAAGAAGCAAAGTCACCACGTAGTGGTTATAATGCTTACAGGGCTGATCGATTTAGAAAAGTAGATTACGCTTTCGCAGAAACAGTTCTAGAAACCATGCAACCTCAAGTACGAGAAAAAGAGAGGGTTCATATTAAGGAACGCGATTTCTCGATTGCTGCCATATTAAATTAGAACCACTGGTCAATAGACATTATATGAATTTTAAAACCTTCTCAATTGAGAAGGTTTTTCTTTTCTAAAGGACCAAACAAACATATTTCTTCACTTTCATTAGGAAGGACTATCATTTTTTCGAAACTCAGCCCCAGCCGTTTTAAGAGTTTGTGAGATCTGTGGTTATCGCTATTTGAAATTGCAACGATCCGATTTAACTTCAATACATTCTTCGCATATTCAAGAACTGCTTTAGTGCTTTCATAAGCATAGCCTTTTCCCCGGCCATTGGGCAAAAATGCGAAGCCAACGTCTATATGCTCCAGGCCTTCTCGATCCACCAGCCCGGAAATGCCAATCGTGGTCCCATCACATTTTAGCGAAACTTTGTAAAAACCAAAGCCTTTACTCGAATAATTTGGCAGCATCCTTTCTTTCAAATAGTCTTTAGCATCCTGAAGCGTATTAATATTTCTGTCCCCTATAAACTTTTTCCAGTCAGGGTCATTGACTAATTCAAAAAAGAATGCTGCGTCATCAGTACTAATCTTAGTAATGGTAAGCCTTTCTGTTTCAATAAACATATATTAAGGTATGAAGAAAAAATACTTACAAAAGGTCGGTCTGTTTTTTATAGAAAGCATCCGATTGTTTTCTGAATAGTTCTATTGCCTTCTGCTTTTTGTAGTCGTAAACTTCCTGGTCTTCAGTGACATCATAATACACTTTTTCATTCAAAGAAGTATCGGTTGCCAATACAGCGGCACGCTGATTCTTCTGTTGTGTTACCCAAACGGATAGTGCATTTTCCTGTTCTTCGAGTTTGAGATCATAAGCTCCTTTTGGTGCCATGATCTTAGCAAAAACCGGTGCTGTTTCTATTGCCAAGAACAGGAGTAAAATGAAGAATGACGGAAACCAGGCAAGCTCACCCAGGGCATTGATACGTGCCATTAACCCATCAAAGCCATCAATAATGGGTTGACTGGTGGTTACTTGGGTATCCTGTTTTGTTCTTAAAGCGGCGATGGCTGCCTCTTTCTCGGTGATTTTTGTTTTTCCATCCTGCTTGAGCTGTTGTAGTTCTTGTAAAAGCGCATCGTGCTTTTCCCGTTTTTCCTTATAAACAGGCCCTTTACCAATGAGCATGGTACCCTTACGGCCTTCCGCTTCAGCGATATAGGTTTCATACAGATCATTCACTTCTTTTTCTTTGGAAGCTATTGCAGTTTCCAGCGATTGAATTTCAGACTGGATCCTATTAATTTCCGGAGTATATTGCTCAGCAATCTGATTCTGATTTTGTAAAGTCAATTCATTTTTTTGCTCTAATAAGACCTGGTTAATTTCCTTTTCGAAAATCTTCATCTCCAGAGGTTTTGAGATCACTACGGCAATAATAACAGCTAAAATAATCCTTGGTGATGCCTGAATGAGTTCCTGCCATATATTATCCCGTTTTTTTATAGTGGAAACAATGAATCGGTCGAGGTTAAAAATCAGTAATCCCCAAATAATCCCAAAAGCGATTGCGATATAGGCATTGTCAAAAACGGTATATAAGGCATATGAGCCAGAAATAAAGGCCATCACCGCAGTAAAAAATACAGTACCGCCAATACCGGCATATTTGATTTGTTCTGATTTTGGGCTTTCGTTAAGTAGGTCGGGGTCTGCGCCTGAGCACATCCAAAAGAAGTTTTTGATCATAGTAAAGGGAATATATAAATAATTTAACGTGCTAATGCGGAATTTGTTACGTATGAAAAGTTAAAATTATCTTTAAATAGTACCTTTTAGATTTATTATTTTTGTTTGAACGGAAAATCAGGACTTATGTTCTCCAAAAAATGGCTTTTTATTGTTTTTATACTCATTGGGGTTTTTACGGCAGTTTCTCAGGAAAAATTTGAGCGAGAATATCGAGTTGACACGGATGAAGTTCCCCTAAAAGCAAAAACCTTCATAGAGAAATGTCGCTTTTCAAAACAAGTGAAATGGTATGTTGAAGAAAGCCAGGATGGCAAGACTTACGAAGCAAAGTCAGTAAAGAAGGGATATAAGTTTAGTATTGAATTTGATCTTCAGGGAACAGTTTTGGATGTCGAAAAAACAGTGAAATTGACTGAAATTTCGAGTGCTAAAATTAAAAAAATAGAAAGCGCTTTAACCGAAAGATTTAGAAAATACAAGATCAAAAAAATACAAGTGCAATGGAAGACCGACACCAACTCCTATATAGCATTAATTAATGGTGATGTGAAGGTTTCAACAAATGAACTCTATGAATTAGTAGTGAAGGGAAAGGTGGTATCACATTTCAAAATGTACGAGCTCTTAATAAACCCAGAAGGAACAATTTTAAAAGAGTTGGAGATCGTACCCGCAAATTCCGACAATCTACAATTCTAGACTATGGGATGTGTACGTTGGATTTTTTTTCTAGTAAGTTTTGCTGCTTTCGCACAAGACTTTAATGCGGGCTGGTTGCCAAAAGTAAATGTTTCTACAGAACTGTCAGAAACCATAAAATGGGTAAACAGTTTAGAGGCAAGAGAATTAGTTTACATGGATGATGTCATTTTTAGGCATAACTTAGTTGACATTGCCACCATTTTTTCGGTAAGAACCTCCGTTGATCAATCCTTGAACCTTGGGTACCTCATTCGCTTTAGGGAAAATGGCGATGTCGTTCATCGTTTTTTGCAACATTATAATTTGGTGAGTAATTATAATGCATTGAGATTGGGCCACAGAATTGGGTTTGAACAATTCTTTCAAAACGCCACAAATTCCGCTTTCAGAACGAGATATAGGATCACTTTTGAAAAAGCGCTAAATGGAGCTAAGGTTGATAACAAAGAGTTTTACCTAAAGATGGGGCATGAATATTTGTGGAATTTTAATGAAGACGATCTCGAAATACGTTTTGCTCCATTCCTGGGATATCAACTTACAAAAAAAAATAAGCTCGAGTTTGGTGTAGATTATCGTTTAGGTAATTTTTTGAATAACACTTCTGAACATCGCCTATGGTTTCGAACAACATGGTACCTTTCTATATAAAATTATAACGCTAATTTTTAGCTATTTAGCAACAATTTTTAGTTCGTTTTACAATAATCATTAGGAAATTTTGTTTTAAGATTGTTTTTAAAGTATACCGAACGTAATAATTGAAAACCTAAATGAGCTGTTCAAAAATTAAAGCTGAAATTTTTAAGTTATCTACTTTAAGTAAGTTAATGTCGCCAATCAATGTGAACGAAGAAAGAAAAGAAAAAGGAATTTCTTCAAAACTTAAAAATGATGAGCTGGGCTATTTCAACTCACTGGAAAACTTATAATCATTAAGAATTCATTTCAGTAAAATACTTGTAAAACCAGGGTATTGTTTCTATACCTTTCAAATAATTCCAAATACCGAAATGTTCATTGGGTGAATGGATAGCGTCGCTGTCTAAACCAAATCCCATCAAAATCGTTTTACTTTTTAACTCTTTCTCAAAAAGTGAGACGATAGGAATGCTACCACCACTACGTTGTGGGATAGGTACTTTGCCAAACGTTTGTTCGTAGGCTTTGCTGGCGGCCTGGTAACCGATGCTATCAATGGGTGTAACATAGCCCTGCCCTCCATGATGTGGTGTAACTTTTACACGTACACTTTTTGGAGCAATACCTTCGAAATGCTTTTGAAATAATTTTGTGATTTCTTCCCAGTCTTGATTCGGTACCAGTCGCATTGAAATCTTTGCGAAGGCTTTGCTCGCAATTACTGTTTTTGCGCCTTCACCGGTATAACCACCCCAGATACCGTTGACGTCCAATGTTGGGCGAATTGAATTCCGTTCATTGGTCGTATAACCTTTTTCGCCATAAACTTCGTCGATATCTAAAGCTTTTTTATACGCTTCTAATGAGAACGGCGCTTTCCCCATTTCACCACGCTCTTCGGTAGATAATTCTTCTACCTCGTCATAAAATCCGGGTATGGTTATATGATTGTTTTCATCATGTAATGAAGCGATCATTTTTGTTAAGACATTAATGGGATTAGCCACTGCGCCACCATACAATCCTGAATGCAGATCACGGTTGGGGCCTGTTACTTCTACTTCTACATAGCTTAATCCGCGTAAGCCGGTGGTGATCGACGGAATATCATTTGCGATCATTCCGGTATCTGAAATTAAGATCACATCATTGGCAAGCTTTTTCTTGTTTCTGGGAACAAACCAAGCTAAACTTTCTGAACCCACTTCTTCTTCGCCTTCGATCATGAATTTTACATTGCAAGGTAAGTTCCCTTCTGAGGTCATATACTCCAGTGCCTTGACATGCATATAGAGTTGACCTTTATCATCGCATGCTCCACGTGCATAGATGGCACCATCTGGATGCTTTTCGGTTGATTTAATAATGGGTTCAAAAGGAGGGGAGTCCCATAAATCCAATGGATCAGGTGGTTGCACGTCATAGTGTCCATAGACCAAAATTGTGGGTAATTTTTTGCTAATTATTTTTTCACCGTAGACTATTGGGTATCTCGGCGTCTCACAGATTTCTACGTTGTCGCACCCCGCCTGTTCAAGAGCATTTTTTATCGCTTCTGAAGTAGTGATCACATCTTTTTCGTAAGCAGAATCTGCTGAAATCGATGGTATTTTCAATAGTTCGATGAGCTCATTTACAAATCGGCCTTTATGCTGTGCTATGTATGATTTTATGGATTCCATTTTGTTCAATTTGACAGGAACTCAAAAGTAGTAAAAATATGGATGGGTAACTTTGCAGTTTTAAATGATTGCTTATATTTGCAGTCCAATTTTTGCGGATGTGGTGGAATTGGTAGACACGCTAGACTTAGGATCTAGTGCCGCGAGGCGTGGGGGTTCGACTCCCTTCATCCGCACCAAAAGCTCTCAATTTTTTGAGGGCTTTTTTATTTAAGAATTTTTTACAACATCATTTTCTTTATTTTTTAAGAATTTTTAATCTTAATAGTCAACGTGTTTCACCAAAAATATATGAGTGCATAGTATTACATTTAGAATTCTTTTTTAGAAATTAGCATTAAAATAAATTGTTGTGATTAAACTATGTATTGTTAAAGGGGTACTCATGACATTTGCCTTGCTTATTGGTGAAACTTTATTGGCGCAAGATATTCCTGAGATACTTCCTGAAGAATCAAAATTTGAAGAACCCGTAAGCAAATACTGGCTCAATACTTATGGGAATATACGTATTTCAAAAAAGTTTTTTTGGGTAGCTCAGACACATTTTAGATTTCAAGAAACTACTGCTACTTCTTTTGTTGGACAAGTTGGACAAATTTATAACCGACATGCAATAGGTTATATTTATTCCGATAAGATAAACTTTGCACTAGGAGGAGTGCTACGTTTGAATTACGATGTAAAAGAAAACGGAGTAAGTGATGTTATACTTCCAGAATACCGTATCTGGCATCAATATCAGTTTGCTATGAATATTGCTTCTGCGGTAGCCTACCACCGGTTTAGAATAGAACATCGATGGTCTAAAGGCTTTAAAAAAAATGATGAATATATTTTTAGAAATAGGTGGAGGTATATGTTTCGGCTTAAAATTCCCTTAAATAAAGCAAATATTCAACCAAAAGTGTTCTATATTGCCCCAGAAGCTGAACTTATCATGCAAAGTGGAAAGCCTGTTGTAGCCAGTCCTTTAGAAGACTTACGACTACACACCAGTTTTGGATATATTTTCTCACCACAACTTACCGTTGCTGCAGGTCTCATGTACAATCAAGGGCAAACGCTTGATAATGGGGGCATTTGGAAGCAAGGATGGACCATAAGAACGCACTTGTATTTCTCACCCGATTTTAGGAAAATAAAAAATAAATTACCTGAGGTACATTTCAGGGATTGACAAATTTGTACTATGCAAAGAAAAAAAACAATTAAAGTCCTCAGTATAGTCTCCGCAATAGGAATTATTTCTACTGTTTATTTCGGTGTACAGAATGCAAAGCTCAAAGGCTTGAATAAAGAATTGTCAAAAGATAATCAAATCAAAAAAGCTTATGCTTACAAAAAGAGTTTGGATACCATAGATTCTTTATTGATGGATGGAAACTTTACTCAAGCGCTAAATCTTTATAAAGAGCTAAATAGCGATAGCATCATTGGTGAATACTTCAACGTAGATATGCGCATAGAAATGGCTCAAAAGTTAGCTCTTTTACCCAAATCCAGACCTTTCCAAAAACTGTTTATGACTGGGCAAAAGTTTGATATTTCGGGAGGATCTTTTCAAGAAGTAGAGTATTCAAAGATAGCTGATTCGCAACTACAAAAAGCACAATTAGAAATTAAAAGTTTAAGAGCACAACTTTCCAATTCAAACGATTACCTAAAATTTAAAACTTCAAAGGGTACTCAGCTACATTATATAGGTGGTGTTAAAAATAGTAAGGCGAATGGTTACGGTATAGCTATTTTAGAAACTGGTAGTCGGTATGAAGGGCAATGGAAAGATAATCTGCGGCATGGGCAAGGTAAATTTTATTGGAATGACGGAGAAATTTATGAAGGTGAATACAATAATGACAGAAGAGAAGGCTACGGCACTTATTATTGGGAAAATGGTGAAAAATATGTAGGAGAATGGAAACAAGACGCTCGAAATGGTAAGGGTGAGTTTTACAATAAACGAGGTAAGCTTAAAGCCAGTGGTATTTGGGAAAATGACAAGCTTATTGAACAAAACTAGTTCTTAACTTTTTCGCATTCAATGGTCCTCTATTTGAATTTAGAAAAAAAATAATATGTTATTGAATGAATCTGCCACCGGGAGCTTGACTAATGCGTGAGTTAGACTATTTAAAGCCTTAAATGAGTTGTGGTTTCTTTTCTAGTCTACTGGTCAATTTCTAATGCGGCAATTTGTCTTTAAGAAGGCCATATAGAAATGTACCTATAATTGCAAATAGAATCACAATCAATATTGGTAAGAAACCAGCACCTGCCAAGGTAAACATAGGTCCCGGGCATGCACCTGCTAAGGCCCAGCCTAGACCAAATATAATGCCTCCTATAATATATCTACTGATACTTTGTTCCTTCGGATAGAAAATTATTTTCTGTCCGTAAAATGATTTAATCTTAAAGCGCTTGATGACTTGTACAATGCTAATCCCCAAGATAACAGCCGTACCAATAATGCCATACATATGAAAGGATTCGAATCGAAACATTTCATAAATTCTGAACCATGATGCAGCTTCTGATTTGAATAAAGTGATTCCGAATAGGATACCTATGAGTAAATATGAAATTGTTCGCATGCCTTAAAAAATTAGTGGAAATAAAATGTGGATCATGAACAGTCCGCCCAAAAAGAAACCTATGACTGCTAGTAATGAGGGTACTTGAAGGTTGCTCAACCCAGATATGGCATGCCCGGAAGTGCAACCACCGGCATAACGGGCTCCAAAACCTACTAAAATACCACCAACGGCAAGTATGAGCACGCTTTTGAAATTATACATAGCTGAAAGACCGAATAACTCTGTAGGTAAATAGGCGTCGCCTGCACTTTGAAATCCAAGTTCATTCAATCGTTCTACCGTCTTGGGATTAATTGTGACGGATGGGTCATTCGTTAAAAAGAAGGATGCTATAAAACCTCCGATAATAACACCAAGAACAACGATGAGATTCCAACGTTGCGCTTTCCAATCGAACTTAAAAAAATCTGCCGTTTTATCGGCTCCACAAATAGTACAAAGCGTTCGCAGATTAGAAGACATGCCAAATGTTTTATCTATCATGATCAGTAAAAACATCACCAATGCTATCATAGCCCCTGAAGTGTACCAGGGCCAGGGTTCGAAAATCCAGTTCATCATAATTTAGTTTTGGAACTACAAAAGAACATAATTTCATATAAATAGTATGTAACTTTTATTACATAAAAAAGGCCGACTATAGAAAATAGCTGACCTTTTTTAAAACCAAACCAAACCTAACTATAGTTATACGTCCTTTCCCTTCAACATTTTATTCCAGTAGAGGTAGGGAAGCATATATTTTTTCAGGATCCACAATCTCCAGTGCTCTTTAGAAGAATCAGAAATAAGCATTCGTTTCAATTTTGGGTCGGGGGTAAAATTTCCATCGTAATCGAATTCAGCTAAGACCATTTTTCCATAATCTGTGACCAAAGGACATGAAGAATAACCATTATAAGCCATATTTCCTTTTTTAGCATGTTCAATTAATAAGGAAATATTGTCAACTGCTACGGGTACCTGTTTTCGGATAGCAGCGCCCGTTTTTGCAGTAGGTAAACCACAGACATCGCCTAGACCAAAAATATTGCTATATTTCTTATGTTGCATGGTATATTGATCTACATCAAGCCATTTAGCATCATTTACCAAGGGTGATTCTTGTATAAACTTAGGTGCCACTGAAGGTGGGGCAGTATGCAACATATCATAGTGGATGCCAATAAGATCGCCATCTTTTGATATTTTAATGTCTTTGGAGTTTACTTCTGACTGGTTATCACCTAAAGCATACCAGGCTATTTTATTTTCTCCATCTATTTTTTTCAACTGGTGCCCGAAGCGTAGATGCGTATCTTTTTTAGTATTTACTTCCATTAAGGTTTTCTTAATCTCGGGTATTCCAAAGATGACACCACCGCTCGTGGCAAACACAACGTTACTTTGTTTTCTGACACCGCTTTTTCTAAAATGACTTTCAGCCAGATACATTATTTTTTGTGGGGCTCCACCACATTTTATAGGGGTAGTGGGTTGTGTAAATAGTGCAGTTCCGCCTTTGAAATTCTTAATCACATTCCAGGCGTGTTTAGGATCGGTATAAACACTGCAGACAACACCTTTATCCATAGCTTCGCCTAATCCGGGCACCAAAGAATAGTCATATACCAAACCCGGGGCAACTACCAAATAATCATAAGTATGGTCACCACTTGATTTGGTTGAAACAGTATTCTTTTCAGGATCAAAAGCGGTTGCATAATCTTTAATCCAGTGTACTCCTCTGGGCATTACACTAGCCATTGGTTTGGCGGTTTTATCAAAATTATAGGTGCCAGCTCCTACCAAGGTCCAGGCGGGCTGGTAGTAATGTGTGTCCGCTGGTTCTATAAGTCCGATACTATATTTCTTATTTTTTTTCAATAATTGAGCGGCGGCCATAATACCGGCCGTTCCTCCTCCTATGATCAATACTTGATGATGAGAACTCATGACAAGCTGAATTAGTGTTAATACTCTAAATGTAAAATTTTATGGTATGTTCTACAGTAACTTTTGTTACAGAAGATAAAGACATCAAAACAGATGATTTTCATTCAGCTACTTGGTTTTACAAGTATTCAGGCCAACTACGGCATATAGCGGACAAAAACTTATGAAGCTTGTTACTACAAATATTGCAGCTAAAGCGATAAGAATGTAAGCCAGGGTTCCTCCAATAATATTTTGGTAATACAATATGCCAATTACCACTGCAATAAGGATTCTGATTATGCGGTCTGCACCGCCCATATTTTTTTTCATAATTTAAAGTTTTATCAGTTGAGTAAAAGTACAGCACCAGTTACAATACCTATACATAGTATACATACAATCAGTAACTTAATAATTTTCTTGTTATTCATCATAGTCAAAAATAAACGAGTGATTTAAGAATAAGTATGATAATTATCACAAAATTTAGATCATATTAAGATTTCACCTTTTTCTTAAAAGTATAACTAAACCCTGCCATGATCATTGATGTAGTCATATCATAGGATACTTCTGAGCCGGGAATCTGTCCTAATGGGTTCGTTGTGGCATCCCAGGGCCCGTCCGGAAATCCATCCTCATTAAAATCGACTGCCGGTACAGGGCTCAAAAGAGGCCCCGCGGTGGAACCACCACTTGTTCCAAAATGAAAAACGGCATCAAAAGATAAATTGTCCGTTGCTTTATAGCTTAAACCAAATTGAAATGCATTTTTGATAATTGCGGTTGCAGGAGTATTAAAGAATGCCAATTCGTCCTTAATTGGGTTTGAGCTATAGGTGTATCCTACACGCAGTGGTACTTTATCAATACCCTTATATTGAAGGCCTGCTGAAACAACGGAAATACTTTCCCATCCAAATCCATTGACGGCACCTGTTGGAAATCCTTGAAAAGGACCACTTTGGGCTATTTGCCAACCACTGGATTCAAAACCATCCGTATTTTCGTAATCGATGAATCGATAGTCTAAGGCCAGATCTATATCACCCTTGGAATACCCAAATCCTAGAGAATAAATGGCAGGATAATCTAAATTAAATGATACATTCGGTGCCGAGGTTTGGCCTGGATCTAAATAGGTATTTTCGAAATCAAAATCTCCAAAGAATTGTGTAGTCTTATAGGACGCACCGGCACTGAAACCCGATCCTGAATCATAAAATATCCCTATCTGCCCACCAAAACCTATAGCATTTGCTTTGTCACTCATTGGATATCCTAAAGTCTGACTTGGCACTGCCAAAGGGTTCGGTTGAATTTCTAAAGTTGCATAGTCAACAGTTGGCTGGATACCTATGGAAAATTTATCTGATAGTTCATAGGCCCATGTAAAACCTACTTGTAATAAAATGTAGTCTGATTCTATTCTTCCGAAGCCCATGGCTGCTTGCGGGTAATTTATGGGGTTAGAATTCATCGTAGGGTTAAAGTTTGCATTTAAAGGATGGTTTGGTTCTTGGGGGAAGGTGACACCAAACCCGGCAATACCGAAAGCCGAGGCACCAAATGCATGTTTGCTTCCTTCTTTGCTCCATACATAAGCTAAAGCCGGTAAAGGTGACAGACCTCTATCATCTTTTGTTACACCACGTACCGCCGGGGCACCAGGCCCTAATAGACCGGCAGGTAACGAGGATGATAATTCAGGTGAAGAAAAGAATAAACCCAAATCAAATTTCAACGTGCTTTCATCAAAAGCTGAAATTGAAGCCGGGTTCCATTGTAGTGCTCCTGAGATATCAAGAGGTTGGCCAGTGGCTGCGCCACCCATAGACATGTTTACAGAACCAACACCTTGCATAACATGACCTGTCTGGCCAGTCAAAATCCAAGGCATAACAATTAAAACAATTAAAAAAAGTCTTGTTTTCATAGAAAATTATTTATGTTATGAGAAATTTATTTTCATAAAAAAATCCAAGAGATCTTAACTCCCGGAATTTGATAATCTGATGTTTTCATTTCATATTTTACTCAAAATTACCGCATTGTCCCTGCATGAATAATGATAATTATCAGGTCTATGTCTGATTTGGATTCATACCAAATCTAATCTATGGAATTGAAAAGTTTTGTAACTTAAGTTACACAGGATGAGCTACTTTCTTTGGAAAACCGTATAAATATAAGGACGCGGCGAAGCGGAGGGGGTGAGATGCGTATAATTCAAATATTTGATAAGCTTGAAATCATTACCAATTTTCTCTTGAAGCAACCTATGATCATATTGCTGGATTTCTAATCCACTGCATTTCTTTGCTCCTTCTTTAGAAAATATCCCTATTAGTGCATAGCCTCCAGGCTTAACCAATTTATTTACTGATTTAAAGTAGGAATCTTGTTCTTCTTTCTTTGTAAGGAAGTGTAACATAGCGCGATCTTGCCAAAGATCAACAGGCTCTAGTAAGTGAAGTTTTTTGGGTTTTGTTAAATCATCAACCAGAAAGGATACATTTTTTGCACGCTGCTGCAAGCGCTCCTTTAATAATTTCATGGCTATTGTACTAATATCGATAGCAGTTATATTTGAGTATCCGGCATCTAACAACTCATCGATCAAGGTACTTGCCCCGGCACCTACGCTTAGTATATGTGCATTTTTTTCTAAGCGTAAATTTTGAATAAGTTTTAAAGAAACATTGGAGGTCTTCTCATACCAGCCCAGCTCATGCAGGGCTTTGCTTTCGTAGGCTTCGTCCCAATGCTTTTGTAGGTCAATTTCAACAGTCATTCTTATAGTCTCATTCTTTATATAGTAAAATGAGTAACCGCTGAAGGTTACTCATTATGATATGCTAATTTTTTTACATAGTTTACAATGTGCTTGGACACACGTAATCAGTCATTTCTACACCAGCTTCTTTCATTGCTTTATACCCACCGGCCACATCAATTATATTATGAATTCCTCTGCTTTTCAGGATAGATGCTGCTACAATGCTTCTGTAGCCGCTAGCACAATGCACATAGAAATTTTCTTTATCGGGAAATTCCGCTAAATGATCATTTAAGAAGTCGAGAGGTGTATTATTGGCGTCAACCACATGCTCTGACTGAAATTCTCCTTTTTTACGTACATCAAATACTTTTATTTTTTCTGCGTCCATGGCTTCTTTGAAAGCATCCGCCGAAATAGACGTTAGTGTATCATATTCTTTTGAGGCGTTTTTCCATGACTTAAAACCACCTTTTAAATAACCTAATGTGTTGTCAAAACCAACTCGGGAGAGTCTGGTAACAGCTTCTTCTTCTCTTCCTTCAGGAGTCACAAGTAAAATGGGTTGCTGCACATCGGCTATTAATGCGCCCACCCAGGGGGCGAAACTTCCGTCAAGGCCTATGAAAATGGATCTTGGAATATGTCCTTCTGTGAATTCAGTTTTGCCACGTACATCCAAAACCACGGCATCTGTTTCATTGGCGGCTGCCTCAAAAGCATCTGGTGATAATGCCTGTGTACCGCGCTTGATGACCTCATCAATATCAGCATATCCTTCTTTATTCATTTTGACATTTAATGGAAAATATGCTGGTGGCGGTAACAAGCCTTCCGTTACTTCTTCAATAAATTCTTCCCGCGTCATGTTTGCACGAAGGGCATAATTAGTTTTTTTCTGATTACCTAAAGTATCAACTGTTTCCTTACTTAGGTTTTTACCGCATGCTGAACCGGCTCCATGCGCTGGATATACGATGACATCATCGGCTAACGGCATAATTTTAGAGCGCAGGCTGTCGAATAAAGTACCAGCCAATTCCTCTTGGGTCATATCGGCAGCTTTTTGAGCGAGATCGGGTCTTCCCACATCACCTAAAAATAGAGTATCTCCACTAAAAATCGCATGATCTTTACCATCCTTATCTCGTAATAAATACGTAGTACTTTCCATGGTATGGCCTGGGGTATGTAGTGTAACAATCGTACTATCTCCAAGTTTAAATTCCTGACCGTCTTTCGCTATAATCGCGTCAAAACTAGGGTTCGCATTTGGACCATAAATAATAGGTGCACCTGTCTCCTTCGATAAAGTAACATGACCACTTACAAAATCGGCATGAAAATGTGTTTCGAAGACATATTTGATAGTGGCATTGTTCTTTCTTGCCTTATCAATATATGGTTTTACTTCTCGTAAAGGGTCTATGATGGCCACTTCACCATTACTTTCAATATAATAAGCACCCTGAGCGAGGCAACCGGTATAAATCTGTTCTATGTTCATTATTCTTTATGCTTTAATTCTAGTGACAAAAATACTATAATAGATTTTTTGTATCAGTAACCAAAGTTACATAGGTTTATTCAATACCTGACTCAATACGATTAATTGCATTGGGCCAGGTTTACTGATTCACCGCAAAAATTATAACATTGTGGTGGGGCAAATATACTCAGATTTTGGTACTGAAGTTTCTTTGATTTCGTCGAATCCTTCAGTGATATCTTTTATATCCTGCCAACCCCTTTGTTTTAAAATGGATAAAGCGATCATACTCCTGTAACCACTTCGGCAATGAAGGATAATTGGTTTATCTTTGGGTAGCTCAGCCAGGTGTTTATTGATCTCATTTAATGGAATATTGTAAGCACCTTCGACATGTTGTGAGTCATATTCACTTTTCTTACGAACATCAAAAACCAAAAGATCTTTAGTAAACATTTTTTCAAATTCTTTAACGCTTATTCTTCCAACAGTTTCAATTTCTTTACCTGCATTTTTCCAAGTATCAAACCCTCCTTTTAGGTAACCAATGGTGTGATCATAACCAACTCGGGATAAACGTGTAATAGCTTCTTCTTCTTTACCAGGATATGTTATCAACAAGATTTCTTGTTTCACATCAGGAATCATCTCACCTACCCACTGGGCGAAATTACCATCTAACCCAATATTGATACTGTTTGGAACGAATCCTTTAGCGAAGTCATCAGCATCTCTGGTGTCTAAGACCAAAGCGCCTGTTTCGTTAGCGGCAGCATCAAAAGCATCTGGGCTAAACAAATGACTTGCTCTGGTCATGACGGTATCCAGGCTGTCATATCCTTTTATGTTCATTAATACATTTTGAGGAAAGTATCCCGGAGGCGCTGTTAAACCAGTTAATAACTCTTCAATAAATTCCTCTTTAGTCATGTCTGCCCTCAACGCATAATTTACCTCTTTTTGATGGCCTAAAGTATCTGTGGTTTCTTTACTCATCATTTTACCACAAGCCGAACCGGCACCATGGTTAGGATACACGATTAAATCATCACTTAAAGGCATAATTTTAGTTCTTAAGGAATCATATAAATGCCCTGCGAGTTTTCGCTCTGTAAGATCAGAAACAACATGCTGCGCAAGGTCAGGACGCCCTACGTCACCGATAAATAAGGTGTCACCTGTAATGATACCGTGTTCCTGATCATTTTCATCAATTAATAAGTATGTTGTACTTTCCATGGTATGCCCAGGAGTATGTATTACTTTGACTTTGTAATTACCGACATTAAAAATCTGGCCGTCTTTTGCAACTGTGGCTTCATAGCCTGGTTTAGCAGTTGGTCCAAAAACAATTTCAGCTCCGCTCTTTTTTCTTAGATCCAGGTGCCCACTTACAAAATCTGCGTGGAAATGTGTTTCAAAAACATATTTTATCTCTGCATTATCAATTTGTGCTCTGTCAATGTAAGGTTGTACCTCACGTAAAGGGTCGAAAACCGCTGCCTCACCATTATTCTCTATATAATATGCGGCGTGCGCTAAACATCCGGTATAAATTTGTTCTACTTTCATTTTTATTTTTTTAAAAATTATATCTACGAAAGTTACCAGCAATTATTATTATATACAGTAACTTTAGTTACATTCCAAAGAAGAGTAAAACAAAATGCTATTTATTGGTCTGCCGAATGTATTTGTGGAATTTATCGGGCTTTTCCTTCCCTTCTTTCATGATTGAATAGGCGTCAACTGCTTCCTGAATACTCATGAAACAATTATCGTAACCCAGAATGTTCATTACACCCCCTTTGTCTAGGGCATCCCTTACGGGGCCTTTAATTCCTGAAAACACCACTTGAATGTTCTGACCACCGTAATATTCTAAGACTTCAATTAAGGTATGAACACCGGTACTATCAATGGTATTCATACTTTCGCAATCAATAATAATGAGTTGGAGCGCCGGACCTTTTTCTACCACTAATTCCTCTAATGTATCTTTAAAAAAAGTAGTGTTTGCGAAATATAATTGGGCATCAAACCGTACGATCAAAATATCATCTTTTACGATTACATCCTTACCAAAGCGTTCTACATTTCTATAAAAATGTGTCCCATGTATGTTTGCCAATACCGCCACATGTGGCCTGGTGGTTTTCAGAATGACCATGACTAAAGAAAGAATGACACCCACACCAATTCCTTTTTCGATACCAAGAGTTAAGGTAGCGAAAAAAGTGGCAAGCAGCAGAAAGAAATCAGTTCTATTGCTTTTCCACAAGTACAACACTTCCTTATAATCGATCAGCCCGAAAACAGCCACCATGATAACCGCAGCCAGAATTGATTTTGGAAGATTGTGAAAATAAGGCGTTAAAAATAAAAGTGTTATTACAATAAGGATGGCACTGACGACTGATGCCATAGTTGTTTTAGCGCCAGCCTGATCACTTACGGCTGTCCTTGAAAATCCACCTGTCGTAGGATAGGATTGAAAAAAAGAACCTATGATATTGGCCAGACCTAATCCTATCAATTCCTGGTTTGGTACCACTTTGTAGTCTCTGTGTTTTAATTGGATCGCCTTCGCCACAGCGATGCTTTCCATAAAACTGACGAATGCAATGGTAGCAGCCATTGGTAAAAGTATATTTATGACCTTTAGATCAAACGAAGGAATGCTAAAACCTGGTAATGAACTGGGGATTTCACCAACGATCTTAACAGGATTGTTCCCCTGATTGAGCCCAAAAATAGATACGGCTAATATTCCAAATACAACAGCAAGTAGTTGACTCGGAAAACCTTTCTTTATTTTTTTAGATAGTATTATAATCAAGATTCCAATACTTCCAATTCCAAAGGATATCCAGTTAATTTCATCGAATTTACTAATTGCATTCAACAAAATCTCATGGATATGGTGTGACCTTGGTATGTCTATGCCCAATAAACTTTTTAACTGACTAAGCCCAATAATGAGGGCTGCCGCTGATGTAAAGCCACTTATGACCGGGTGAGAGAGAAAATTGACCAGAAAACCAAGCTTGAAAATCCCTAATAGAAACTGAATGGCACCTACTAGAAAAGCTAAAATGATCGCATACATAATGTATTGTTCTATTGTAATGCCTTCAAATGAGCTAATGGCTGTGGCCGTTAATAAGGATACCATAGCTACGGGCCCAACAGCAAGTTGTCTGGAGGTGCCAAGTAGCGCATAAATTAATAAAGGAACAATCGAAGCGTACAAACCATAAACTTCAGGTAGACCGGCAATGGAAGCATAGGCCATACCTTGCGGAATCAACATAATACCAACTGTTAACCCGGCGCCAATATCGCCTTTCAGCCAACTTCTCTTATAATTGGGGGCCCATTCTAAAACTGGCAGTATCGATTTCAACGAAATTTTCATGAATTAATTTGTAAGGAATTCTCGATGGCAAAGATACTCCTAAACAGAGTTATTATTTGTAACTATTGTTACTTGCTATTCAAAGGACCTCATGGCACTCTTTAAATGCCTTTTTAGTACAGGGTTGTTTTAGTTGGTTATGAATTGCTATAATCGCACTTCTTTTATCCTTAAAGAAGATGTGTTCACCTACACGTTTCTTGAAGCCTCCGGTTTCCAGCACATCCTGACTTACGAGTTTTAGTCCTGCGATATAAATCCCACCACGATGTTCTTTCCACTTGAGCATTTCATAGGTTAACCATTCTGCAGCAGCCAAGTCAATGAAATTTATGCCGTCAGCGGCAATGAGTACATAGTCAATTTTATTTTCATCGTATAAGTTCGCAAAAAAGTCTGCAATTTTTTCAATAGACCCAAAATATAGTGATCCGTCAATGCGCACGATTTTCATACTCGAACACTCTTTTGCTTCCGAATCTCGAATGGTATTTACCAAGCGTCCCTTCTCATCTAGTGCTAAAATGGCGATGTTCGGTTTGGAGGTTCTTTCAAGATAAAAGAAGAATGAAGTAATGATTCCGGCCAATAATGCAAATTCGAGATCAAAGAAAAGCGTTCCAACCAGTGTAACTGTTAAGACGATAACTTCCTTACCACTACTTTTGTATACTTGTTTTATATGATGAAAATCTATAAGATTATAACCAACAAGAAGAATAATTCCACCCATGGTCGCCTTTGGTAAATATGCTGCATAACCTGCCAGTGTTAGTACCACAGCCATTAGTAAAATGGAGGCGAAGATTGCTGCCATTGGGGTTTTGGCCCCGGCTTGATGATTCACGCCAGAGCGCGTGAAGGAGCCTGATCCGGCATAACTTGAAAAGAAACTAGCTATTAAATTAGAGAGTCCTTGACCGATAAATTCTTGATTACCATCAATTTTTTGATGTGTTTTTAAGGCAATTGCCCGTCCTATCGCAACGGCTTCTATAAGCCCGAGCAGTGCAAGTACCATCGCTCCCGAGCTTAATTTCTGAACATTTTCAATAGTCAATTCAGGAATTCTGAATGGAGGCAGGTTTGAAGGCACATTACCAACAGTTTCAATCCCTTGTTGTTCCCCGCCCATTAACAGTGCTAAAACACTTCCCAATACCATGGCGATCAACATATAATATCGCGAAAGCGGTTTTATAAGGTGCTTAATTACTAAAGCTACCAGTAAAGTGCCTATAGCCACAATAAAAACATTCCAATTCGTGCTTGATATATTTTCGGCTATATGGGTAATGATCTCCAAAATGGTACTTCCCTGAGGAACTTTAATGGCAAATACATGGCTTAATTGTTTGAATGCGATGAGTATACCGGCCCCTGCGGTAAATCCTATAATCACTGAATGTGAAACGAAATTTACAAGCTTGCCCATTTTCATTAACCCCATCAAAAATTGGAAAAGACCAGTAAGAAAAGTTAAAACCAGGGCCATTGAAACAAACATTTCAACATCACTTTCGGGGTTTAGATTCAATTTTACGAGTGTAGCATATACAACGATTGAAATAGCTGTAGTTGGCCCGGAAATTAAATGATAAGATGAGCCAAATAAAGCAGCGATGATAGGAGTGATCATAGCAGTATAAAAACCATAAATTGGAGGGAGGCCTGCAATTATGGCGAAAGCTACAGCTTGTGGAATTACAATAACTGTTCCGGTAATGCCAGCAATCAGATCATCTTTCCATGTGGTTTTGACTTTTGGAAGCCATAACAGAAAAGGAAACAGTTTACTAAGCATTCACAAATGTATTGATTCTATGATTTGATTGAAAATGAAATCCCGCTTAAGCGGGAAGATCATTTTAATTAGTATCACTTATAAAATAGCATCCACCTTCTATTTTATCGGGCGTAAATGCTCTTTTAAACCATAATGGACGTCGTTCACCATTAGGTCCGGGGGCAGGTCGAGTCATTGATAGCCATTCTTTATAAATCTCATGTGATTTATTAGTATCTACAACTATGTCACCGTAGTTTTCGTTAGGCCCGGGCTTCTCAATTCGAACACGCTGATGCCAGCAATGCATACCACTAATGGGGTCGGGATGTACGGCATGCGTGATATTTTGGTGTACACCACCATCTTTCCAAAAGATACGTTTCGAATCACTATCTTCAGATTCAAATGGTTGTATTCCCGAAAGCGTATTCATATGCCATTTACCTTGTCCGTCATTTTCAATATTAACAGTATTAGTGGCCCATCTATTTCCTATTTTATCTTGTGTTCTTCGCCATCTTCCTATGTGATGTGAGCAGGCAACTACACCTGGTTTCATACTTTGAGTCACCCATACTTTATCAATGAAGTAGCCAATATCTGTATTCATTTTGACTAAGTCCCCTGTTTTAAATCCCCATTTAGCCGCGTCTTCCGGATGCATCCAGATCGGATTTCTATTGGAGATCTCCACCAGCCATTTGGCATTTCCCGATCGTGTATGAATTAAAGTTGGTAACCTGAAGGTAGGTACTAACACGTATTCACCTTTAGATTTGTCCAGGTGATCACTATGAATATGGCTTTTTATGTATTGGGGAATCGCATATTCGGGCCATTTCCAATCAACCATGGTTTGTGAATAGAATTCATTTTTTCTGGAAGGAGTAGGAAAGCCAACAACCGCCTTTCCTTTGATTAACACGCCAATAGCTTTTCCTTCTTTATAAACTACATCGGTTTTTTTATCGATAGTTGAACCTTCGAGCTGTTGCTCTGTTAATAGGGTTTCATTTACTTTATAAGACTCTCCCTGTTCTATTTCATAGGCTCCATATTTTTGCATATAGTTCAACTCTGCAAAAGGACCGGTAAAGCCATCAGCTTTAGCTGCTTCTGGTAGACCATTTACCCGTTCAAAAATGTATTGATAGTATTCTTCAATGGTGATTTTTTCTCCAGGCCGGTAAGGTGATTCAAAATGTTTACGGATACCCATACTGCCGTCTGGATCAATGCGCCACGAAAGTTCAATCCAAAATTCATCTTCCTCCCAAACTTCTCCCGGATTTGCCTGGTAAGTATATTCAACAGGATTTCCATTTCTACGGGCAGCTTCCCTGAGCACGGGTTGCCTAAAGGCCACCCAGGTTCCACCATGTGTAGCATAGGAGTTGATGTCATGTCGCTCTGAAGCTAAGCCCATGGGTAGTACAAAATCTGCATAAAAAGCCGTTTCATTCCAGGTGGGTGTCAAGGCGGCATGCACGCCGAATTTATCTTCATCAGTTAATTGTTCAATCCATGTAAATCCGTCGGGATAGGTCCATACAGGATTAAATACCCTTGTAAAATAAACATCCATTTTACCACGGCCTTCCTTGAGAAAATGAGGTAATAACTGACTCATTTCAAAAAAGGCGAGTGGGTACTCTCTTGGGAAATGTAGCTCATTCCACTTTTTATGAGGTTCAGGAGGATTTGGTTGTGTAGGGCTAAACTTATTCCATGAATTCGGTGAAGTACCCCCTTTTGTACCTACAGCGCCGGTTAATACTGTTAAGAAATGTAAGCATCGTGCGACACACCAGCCCCCTAAATTTGATGCTCCAGCAGCGCGCCAGTTATGTGATGCGAATCGCTCTCCGGCTTTGCCAATTTCTCTGGCTATTTCTATGATTGTCGAAGCCTTAACACCAGATTCTTTTTCGGCAAATTCAGGCGTAAATTCTTTATATTCTTCGATCATCGAACTTATGTAGTTCTCAAAAGTCACTTTTTTCTTCGGATGCCTGGCCTCCAAATATTCCTTCCAATTTGTCCAATTTTCTAGATATTCTCTATTGTATAGCCCTTCTTTTAGAATGATTACTGCCATAGCCAATAAAACGGCAGCCTCGGTTCCGGGATAAGTGGGAAGCCAATAATCAGACATTGAAGCCGTATTTGATAATCTTGGGTCCATCGTGGCCAGCTTGGCGCCTTTCATTTTGCCTTCAATGATGCGTTGTGCATGCGGATTAAAATAATGCCCAGACTCTAAGTGGGCAGATACCAATAAGATGAATTGGGCATTGGCATGGTCTGGTGATGGGCGATCGTAACCATACCATATATTATAGCCGAATCGCGCTCCCGATGAACAAATATTGGTATGCGAATTGTGACCATCGATTCCCCATCCTTGTAAAATCCAGTTCATGAATTTTTCATGCCCTGGACGCCCAACATGGTATGCAACTTCGTTATGACGATCTTCTTTGATGGCTTTTCTAATTCTTGTTGAAAGCGTATCCAATACTTCATCCCATGTTACCCGTTCCCATTCGCCATCACCTCTTTTTCCTTTTCGTTTTAGAGGGAATAATATCCGGTCGGGATCTTTAATTTGATTGATTGTCGCGGGCCCTTTAGCGCAATTCCTGCCTCGACTTCCGGGATGATGAGGATTCCCCTCAAATTTCTTGACTTCCTGGGTTTCTTTCTCAATAAATGCTGTTAAGCCACAAGCACTCTCGCAATTAAAACAAGTAGTCGGTACGATCTGATAGGTCTTTTTAACCTTTTTTGGCCATGCTTTGGGATCGTATTCGATCCAATTATCCCAGGTCTCAGGAGAGGGAAAATTTTCATACATTTCTGCGATTTCTTCATCGCTAAATTTCCGCATGTCTTGATCAGTCTCCTGGCGATTATCTTTGTGTAGATTTGGAATGACCCCTAACTTTTCTGCTATGTTTTCGATGAATGAAGGTTTTTTATATCCCATTTTAATGAAGTATTAAGCGAGTGGTATTCTTTGAGGTGCTTCAACCCAAATTTTTTCTGTAAAATAAATTCCTAAGAATATCGATAAAGCAGCAAGTGTTAACGTTGCTGTTGTAGGTTGGATGAATAGCAATACCAATGGTAGCACGTTACCTATTATAAGGGATCCCACCCAAAACAATGTTTTATACCTACCTGATGTGATCATTTTAACGACACTTTTTGCAGCAGTAGTAGCGTGTGTGGTTGTTAGTTCTGTTATCAACGTAAAAAGATTTACTAATAAGGCCCCAATTAAAATTGGCTTTAAGATTAGCATCCAGGATTCACTTCCTGCAATAAACCCGATGAAAATAAAGACAGCAGCACCCGCCATGATACTATGAACTAACATGTGTAGCACGAGTGAAGGACTTTGCCAGAAATCCCTTCCTTTGGCCTGAGCGAAAAGAAACGCTGTATATGTTGCTAAAAGAACTGCAAAAACTGCAGTGACCCATAGCAAGGGTTTTTCAGGGATCGTCCAATTAAAATAGGTGGCCGCCCCCCATAATGTTACCAGTAGTCCAAAGATGGTAATGGTATAGCCTCCTTTCACCAACCATGAGTTCCATTGCGGCCGTAATAAGACATATAAAAATCTGTCGGGCCTGTCTAAATCTAGAACTAGAAATAATCCTGTTAAAGCCAAAAAGAACAAAGAAACACCTACTGACCATAATTTGGTCGTGTCAGATAAATCATATCCAACTAATAGGGCCACAAAAGGAATTAAAAAAGTCCCGGCAGCAATAGCTTTTGTAATGACATAGGCTATTACCTCCCAACCCCATAATATACCTTTATCAGGAGTATCATAGACTCTTCTTGCCGAACCATTTAATACGTCAATATAATTTGGATTTTCAGACTCCTTTCGTTGGTAAGCTGCTTCGATTTCATTGTCTATGGATAGCTGCAACAAATCAATATCATCATTCGTATTGATCATTTTTTCGGCTGCTTTGGCGAAATGGCCAACGCCCCTTGCCTGGGAATTCCAAAGTCCGGGCCCGGACGGATGTGTAGCTTCAGGATTTAAAGAAGCCTCATCACCGTCTATGTAGTATAAATTTGGATGTGTACCTTTTTCGGGTTTTCTAACCTTAACCTGCTGCCGCGCCAATAATTGTGAAATTTCGGTTTGTGGATTTTCCATATCGCCTGCAATTATTGCATGTTCAGGGCAAACACTTACACAGGCAGGCTCCCGGCCAACATCAACGCGATGTGCACAATAGTTACACTTTGCAGCTGTGTGGGTTTCAGGATCAATATATAGGGCATCATACGGACAAGCTTGCATACACGATTTACACCCGATACATCTGTCATTGTCGAAGTCTACGATGCCATCATCTCTGACATATAAGGCCTCTACAGGGCAAATTTCCACACATGGGGCATCAGTACAATGATTGCACCGCATTACCGAAAATATTCTTCGGGTATTTGGAAATTGACCTTTTTCTACTTGTTTTACATACGTACGATTAACTCCTACAGGAACATCATGCTCGGATTTACAGGCTGTAGTACAGGCATGACAACCGATACACTTTCGATTGTCAATTATAAATCCATATTTCATATTGGCAATTTATTAGTTACTATTGGTTGAATTAAAATTGAATAAGACTTTAAATATAGACAGAAAAACACCAATGGATAAGTAACAAAAGTTACACAAGAGTAAATCGCTCATTTTCGAAAATCATAAAATGAGTAGAAACATAGGTACACACTAGTCTAAATTAATGACCTCAATATTATTTCTGTGAAGTTCTATTTTATCTTGATTTTCAAGTTTCTTCAATAATCTTGAAACCACAACCCTTGATGTATGGAGTTCGTACGCAATTTGCTGATGTGTATTGTGAATAATATTATCTTCCGATATTCTAGATTTTTCTTTTAGGTATTTTAACAAGCGCTCATCCATATTCAAAAAAGCGATGCTGTCTATAGTTTCGAGCATTTCATTGAGTCGGTTGTGATAACTTTCGAAAACAAAATTTCTCCAGCTTTTGTATTTGGCCGACCATTCCTCCATTTTTCGAACAGGAATCATAATAAGCTTAGTATCAGTTTCGGCAATAGCGCGAATTTCACTTTTTGTTTGTCCTAAGCAACATGTAAGCGTCATGGCACAGGTATCACCTTTTTCCAAAAAATATAAAAGTAATTCATCGCCGTCATTATCTTCCCGCAATATTTTAATTGCTCCTGAGATCAATAAGGGTATCGATTTAATATAATCTCCAATTTCAATCATTTTGTGTCCTTCGGGAACTTCTTTGAAAGTTCCCACCTGATTTATTTCTTGAATAAGGGCGTCTTCGAAAAGATGACCATAATTCATTTTTAGCTCCTCAACCATGACCTAAAGTTATAACAAATTATAAGATAATTTAGATACACTTTTTCATTTGTACTAATAACAGGGACAAATACAGACCAAAATTATTTGTGTACACAAGGATTAATGGATCAAAAGTTTATAGATAGATGTTGTTCAATCAACAACTCTTAATTATTGATAAATTTTTTAAGAAATTTTTAAGATGTAGAGTTGGAAAATATTTTTATTATTGCGTTCAATACCAAACAGAAAATGTTAAACAAAAATGCCATAAGGTTATTTTTTGCATTCTTATTTCTTTTAAGTACTGTTGCGCCTTCCATTTCCACGATGATCGGACATCATGACGACACTGTTTGTGTCGTTGATCTTATGGATTTGGAGAGCAAGGAAAAAGATCCTGTCAAGGATAAGGAAAATAAGATTTTGGACTTTAACAATTCTGGTCTATCATTGATAGATTTCAAATCGTTGCAGTTAGAAGAGTACTGCTTACATAACTACGCAACACCACACCTCAATCTTAGTTCCCCGCCTCCAGAACAATACATATAATATAAAATTCTGAGTTCATTGAACTCGCAGGTTTTTTAAAAGAATTTAATCTTACTTAATTTTTATTATATGTTAAAAACTATTAAGAGTGACTTGCCAGCGAGCATAGTCGTATTTTTTGTTGCAATACCGTTGTGTCTGGGTATTGCATTAGCAAGTGGGGCACCACTTTTTTCAGGACTCATTGCAGGTATCATTGGTGGAATAGTTGTAGGGTCCATAAGTGGTTCAAAAATTGGTGTCAGTGGCCCGGCAGCAGGTCTAGCTGCCATTGTGCTGGCGGCCATAGCAACATTGGGTGGATTCGAGAACTTTTTGGTTGCTGTCGTTTTAGGAGGCATCATACAAATAGTGTTTGCCGTACTGAAGGCGGGAGTCATTGGCTATTATTTTCCTTCCTCAGTAATCAAGGGGATGTTAACAGGAATTGGAATCATTATCATTTTGAAACAAATTCCTCATTTCTTTGGCTATGACGCTAGTCCTGAAGGTAATTTTGCTTTTTTTCAGGTTGACGGTGAAAATACATTTTCAGAAATACTGAAGACATTCAATTATATACAGCCAGGTTCAGCTTTGATCGGGTTAATAGGACTGATAATTCTAATTCTATGGGAAAAAGTTTTATCGAAAAAAGCAAAAATATTTCAACTTGTACAAGGGCCATTGGTCGCTGTAGTACTAGGAATTGTTTTTTATGTAATTACAAAATCAAACGAATTTCTCGGAATTGGTTCAACGCACTTGGTGAGCATTCCAGTACCTGAAGACGCATCATCTTTTCTTGCTCAGTTTAGTTTTCCCAATTTTGCGGCAATAACCAATCCCGATATTTGGATAGTTGCCTTTACATTGGCATTGGTTGCCAGTTTGGAAACACTGTTGTGCGTTGAGGCAACCGATAAACTAGATCCGCACAAAAATGTCACACCAACAAATAGAGAGTTATTTGCTCAAGGAACCGGGAATATCATTTCAGGTATGATCGGCGGATTACCGATTACCCAGGTGATTGTACGAAGTTCTGCAAACATTCAATCAGGGGGCAGGTCTAAGCTATCGGCCATTATTCATGGATTTTTCTTATTAATTTCAATCGTACTGATTCCCAGGCTGTTAAATATGATACCCTTATCGGTACTCGCAGCCATTTTATTATTGGTTGGTTATAAGCTTGCGAAACCAGCTCTGTTCAAACAAATGTATGATTTGGGTTGGAAGCAATTCATTCCTTTTACTGTAACCGTGCTCGGAATCATCTTTACGGATTTATTGATAGGAATCGGAATGGGACTAGCAGTAGGAATTGTGGTAATCCTTATAAAGAGCTACCAAAATTCACATTTCCTGCATATTGAAGATAAGAGTAATGGAAAGCACAAGATTAAAATGACATTAGCTGAGGAAGTAACGTTTTTTAACAAAGGGGCTATACTCAAAGAACTGGATAGCTTACCACTTGATACCTTTCTTGAGCTTGATGTTCGTAAGACGCGTTATCTGGACAATGATATCATCGAGATTCTGGAAGACTTTGCCTTTAAGGCAAAAGAAAGAAATATCGATATCAAATTGATTTCAGAAAGAGGGGTTGCTGAAAACCCTGATAGTTTTATACAATTCTTTAAACTAAGGCCAAAGGTCGCTTAAAAACAAAAAAAATGGATCAAAAAAAATATAAAATACTCTTACTTTCAAGTTTAAAAAAGACCGACGTAACGGTGTTGAAAAGTACTGTGAATTTAGCACGGATCATGAACGCCGATATCAATATGTTCTATGTAAAGAAGCCGCTGGAAATTGTGAAAAAAGAAAGTCATTTGTCGGCAATGAGAATCATTAATAAGGAGTATGCCACGATCGATACCGAAATTAAGAAAATGATTGCTCCTTTTCGAGATGGTTCAGGTGTTACAATACAAACAGATTTTGTCTTTGGTAACGTAAAAAAAGAAATTGCTAATTACATTAATGAAGTCAACCCTGATATGATTGTTATCGGCAAAAGAAAATCCAATGGTTTCAAATTTATAGGAGATAAGATTACAGAGTTTGTACTTAAGAACTACCATGGAATGGTATTAATTGCCGCTAATAATAACAGTCTGGAACTTAAAGAAGACTTAAAATTAGGTACCTTGAATTTTGATGAAGAAGCATTAAATCTTGGCTTTGCCAAGAACTTCGTCGAACAGACTAGGTTACCTTTAAAATCCTTTAAGATTGTAGAGAAATCAACAGGTCAACGAACCCGGGCTCCTCAGAACAACTCGAAAGCTGGCATTGATTATGTTTTTGAACAAAATGACAATGTATTAGATAATTTATCAAATTACTTGTCAAAGAATAACATCGATTTGCTCTTAGTGAACCGAAACGATAAGAAGGGATCAAGCGATTTTTTAAAATCTCAGTTCAAAGGATTAATTGATAAAAGTAATGTGTCCATGTTCTTACCAGGAACTGAGGCCTATGAATTAAATTAATATGTTTAATATTATTAATTAATAATTAAACAAAAATTTAACAAGTTCATTGAAAATTTGGAACAATATCAATAATTAATTTAAGAATAAATAAATTTTAAATTTATAGTGCTATTTTGGTCTTTTGATTATTTTTAGGATCAAATTCAAATCAAACAGGACTATATGAAAAATTTATTTACGAACATCAAAGGTGATGCGTTTGGTGGTATCACGGCCGGCATTGTTGCATTACCGTTGGCTTTGGCCTTTGGTGTATCATCAGGTTTAGGGCCAAGTGCCGGATTGTATGGTGCTATTTTTATTAGCTTTTTTGCTGCTCTTTTTGGTGGCACAAATACCCAAATATCTGGGCCAACCGCACCAATGACCGCCGTAAGTATGGTCATCATCGCCACGATTATTGCCGCGAACGATGGTGATGTTAACAAAGCCTTACCCGCAATTTTGGCCATATTCTTGTTAGCCGGATTAATGCAAATTGGACTTGGGGTAATTGGTCTTGGTAAATATATTCGATATATACCGTATCCTGTAGTCTCCGGTTTTATGACGGCAATTGGTGTCATCATTCTGGTCACACAAATTTTGCCTTCATTGGGATATTATCCTAAAGAAGACGCTGAGTATGTCGGTCAGTACAAAGTACAGGCCGAAGAAGTGATATTGGAAAATATTTTGAAAGAGGAAGCAGGAGAAGACATTCTGGTACTCGAAGATTTTCAAGAAACCATTAACAGGGCGAGTCAGGTTACCGAAGCTGATATCTTGAAGGAATCGCAGACCTTAGCTGCGAAGGATGCCTCCGGTGTTGTTGGTGCTCTTAAAGTCTTACCGAGAGCACTTCAAAATATTAGTTGGTTAGAAGTAGTACTGGCATTAGGTACAATCATTATAATTTATGGCTTTAAGCGTATAACAACCGTGGTGCCCAGTACCCTGGTAGCGCTATTGGTAATGACAGGTATCGCCATTGGCTTTGGCCTGGATTACCGCCCTATTGAGAAAATCCCTGAAGGCTTGCCCAAATTCAGAATGGATATTTTTACAGGGTTCAGCCTAGGAAGCATTACTCCATATTTCTTTACGGCATTGACCCTGGCCTTGTTAGGAGCTATAGACTCTTTATTGACGAGTGTAGTGGCAGATAACATGACCAAGACCAAGCATAAACCCGATAAAGAATTGGTAGGTCAAGGTATTGGAAATAGTGTTGCTGCTCTCTTTGGCGGAATACCCGGAGCAGGTGCAACGATTCGTACGGTCGTAAACATTAATTCTGGTGGTAAAACCAGATTGTCAGGTATGATTGCCGGTCTATTATTATTTGTCATCTTATTGGCAATTGCTCCTTTGGCTTCCAGAATCCCGGCGGCTGTTCTGGCCGGAATCTTAATAACGGTTGGGATCGGTGTGATGGATTATAAAGGATTACGCGCTATTCCGGCATTACCTAAGGATGGTAAAATTGGCCCGTTCAAATTCAGTATGGAAGTTGTTATTATGTTGGTAGTGTTGATTCTTTCTACGTTCTGGAACCTGGTATACGCTGTGGGTATCGGATTGGTCATTGCATCTTTAATGTTCATGAAGAAAATCGGTGATTTGACTGCAGAACGCTCTGACGTAAAAACACTGAAAAAGGAGAGATTCTGGAAAGACGAAGAAGATTTTCCAGAAGAGTACAAAGAAAAAGTGTTCATCAAACATATTAAAGGGCCCTTATTTTTTGGTTCTACCAGTGACTTCCAGGCATTAGCACAACAAATACCCGCGACAGCTAACACCGTAATTATGCGATTAGACCGTATGCAGTATATGGATCAGTCAGGCCTCTATGCCATGGAAGACATGCTGTTAGATTTAAGGAAAAAAGAAGTTGAAGCCCTCTTCGTTGGAATGCTACCCCAACCAAGATATATGATGGAACGCATTGATATTATTCCTGATTTTATACCCGAAGAACACATTTTCGAAACTTTTGATGAATGTGTTGCTTGGATTAAAGAAAATATAAATAACAATAAGAATAACAATAAGTAAAACTATGGCAACAAAAAATATAGCAATAACAAAAGATATGCAGGCGGCTTTAACACCATCGGCCGTTTTGCAAGATTTATTAGAAGGTAATAATCGATTTACAAGCGGCAGTTCAGATACTCTTGACAATGCGTCCTTGATCAGCCAAACAACCGGGGGGCAATTTCCCAAGGCCGTGATCTTATCATGTATTGATTCGCGTGTTCCTGTTGAAACAGTTTTTGATCAGGCGATAGGTGATATTTTCGTAGCACGTGTGGCAGGAAATTTTGAAAATACCGATATCTTAGGTAGTATGGAATATTCTTGCAAAGTAGCCGGAAGTAAATTAGTGCTTGTACTGGGTCATGAGGCATGTGGTGCTGTAAAGGCCGCATGTGACGGTGTGGAGCTTGGAAATATTACTGCTTTATTGAGTAATATATTACCGGCTGTTAAAGTATCGTCTGATCAGGTTGATGGAGAATTGAATTCATCAAATTCAACATTTGTCGCCAAAACCGTTGAGAATAATGTGAAGCTCACCATAGAAAGGATACGAGAAAAGAGCCCTATTCTTAAAGAAATGGAAGCCAATGGAGAAATTGAAATCGTTGGTGGCGTTTACAGTTTACAGACCGGTAAAGTTGAAATGCTTTAAGATATTGTTTTAATATTGGTTAAATGCCACTCGCAAGAGTGGCTTTTTTTATGCTTGTTATTAGGAATTTTAAAAGCTGTGTTGTTTTTATAGTATAACAGCAAACAAAATGAAAAAAATTCTTAAAAAATCTGCTTCAATCGTCATCAACGGAACCACTATGATACCGCTCATGGTATTCCTATTATTTACCAATCAAAATAAAGAATTAGATAGGTTAATCAGTATTCTAAAGGCGAGTGTAGAAGTACATTAAAAACTCCACTTCTTATAGTCAGCGCTTTTTTCTAGCTGTTTTTCGATATCATCTGATAGGGCAGGGAAAAAGTCTATTCCTGTTATGGTTTCTATCTTATCAATAGAAACTACAAACTCGTATAGTGGTTTTTTAGATTCTTCATGCGGCACTAAAAAAGCGATTGCCTTTATCCCTGGTTCAGAATAATCCAATAATATTTTATAATAACTTTTCGGTACTGCCACTTTTTCGTGACCAATGGTTGCAAGCCCATCTTCCAGAACACCGCCTGTAATCACGTATAAATGCCGCTCCTTCCCAACCCAATAACGTACTTTTTGTTCTAGCCGATTCCAGACACCACCATTAAAACCAGGTTTTTGAGGTGAAATATTTGAAGTCAAAAATGTATTGTCATAGGCTTTTTTGGAGAATTTTCGATCGCCGGCCGGTAAAAGATGTCCTTTACTATAGCCAGAATTTTTGTAATTCCCCCAATGAGCCGATTTGGTCTTTACCTTTTTATCAGGTTCGAACAGGGGGCGCTTCCTGTTTATTCGTGATAGATGCTCTTTTTTCAGTTCATAAGCTACCCATTCTGCCTGCTCATGGGGTTCACTATAAGAAAGGGTGTAATAATCGTGCTTTACGATTTGATTGGTGGTTGAAGTCGGCAAAAAATTAAAATGACTTCCTGGCCTTTTTTCCGCTTCAGCAGAATCAGGACTACTATAAACGGCTTCATTGCTCGACGTTGGAACTATAAAATATAAAATAGCCGCTACAAGGAGGATGAGTACCGGATACGCGATGGCTTTATTTTTCAAACCTTTTTTGATTTGAGTTCGATTTCTTCGAAATCTTCAGTGCGCTCTAACGAATTAAACATAGAAAGAATGTCAATTGGAGGCACTGTTAATTTTCGTTTTTCTAAGTCTAGCCAAGCCGCATAAATAGCTATTTCGGCAGCCAATACACCATCTTCACGGTATAGGCGATGAATCATTTTAAAACGTTCTCCATTTTGTGATAGCCCGGAAAGACGTAAATCAATGCTTAATTGTTCACCTAATTTTATTTCTCTATAAAAGGTGGTGCTTTCTGTAAAAAGAATAGGTCCGAAATTATGTTCTTCGAATTTTGATGCAGGTAATCCATTTTCATTAAAAAACCGAATTCTACATTCGGCAGCGTAATCATTGTAGGCCGTATGGCGCATATGTTTATTCGCATCAAAATCAGCCCACTTGGTGTGGAAATTAATTTTGTAAGACATTAATTCAATACTTCTTTAATTCGCTTGAAGGCTTCTTTCAATTCTTCTGTGGAGGCGGCGTATGATATTCTGATATTATTTGGCGCACCGAAAGCATCACCTGTCACCGTAGCCACATGCGCTTTTTCCAACAAGAATAGAGAAAAGTCAGTAGCATTGTTAATGGTATAGCCTGCAATTGTTTTTCCAAAGAAAGAGGAAACATCAGGAAATACATAAAAAGCACCGCTCGGGGTATTCGCGGTAATACCATCAATCGCATCGATTAGGTTTAATACCAGGTCTCTTCGCTCTTTGAATTCATCAACCATGTACTGTATGTTGGCAACCGGGGCATCAACAGCAGTAATCGTAGCCCGCTGTGCGATACAATTGGCACCAGAAGTAACTTGTCCTTGCATTTTTGTACATGCCTTAGCAATCCAGGCAGGGGCACCGATATAGCCAATTCGCCAACCCGTCATGGCAAATGCCTTGGCCACACCATTAACGGTAATAGTTCTGTCATACATGCTGTCTATTTTAGCGAAGCTAAAGGTGGGTTGGCCATAATTGATATGCTCGTAGATTTCATCTGACAGGATGTAGATATTAGGATGCTTCTCCAAAACCCTTGCCAAAGCCCTGTATTCTTGTTCGGTGTATGAAGACCCGCTCGGATTATTCGGTGAATTAAAGAAGATCATTTTGGTTCGAGGAGTGATGGTAGCCTCCAATTGTTCGGGTGTGATTTTAAAATCTGTTTCAATTGAAGAAGGAATCTCAATATATGTCGCTTCTGCTAAGGTCGCTATAGCAGAATAACTCACCCAATAAGGTGCAGGGAGAAGTACTTCATCTCCCTTGTTAAGCAAAACCATAGCTACATTCGCAATAGATTGTTTGGCGCCTGTTGACACAACAATCTGACTTTGATCATATGTTAAACCGTTATCACGTTTGAACTTTCTGCAAATGGCTTCCCGCAATTCTAAATATCCGTTTACCGGCGTATAAGAGTTATAATTTTCATCGATCGCATGCTTGGCGGCATCCTTAATAAAATCGGGGGTATTAAAATCAGGTTCACCTAAACTCAAACTGATAATATCTTTGCCTTCAGCTCGTAATTCTCGAGCCTTTGCGGCCATGGCCAAAGTTTGAGAAGTGGGTAGGTTATTAATGCGTTCTGAAAGTTGTTCTTGCAAAGTGATCATTACATAAATTTAGATGTCAAAAGTAAAAATTTATGCTCTAAATTCACCGAAAGAAAAAGACTTTTACAACCTGAATGCGCTAAATCAAACGAATTCTTTGGAAATGTGAAATTTGATCAAGCAATTACAGGCTTTCTCCCTAATTCAGCTAGCATTCTAAAGTGTGACGCAATAGCAGCGCGCGTCGTTGCATACTCATAATAAGGTAAGTTGAATTCTAGCGCCGTTCTCTTAACGATTTTCGCAAGATCTTTATAGTGTATATGGCTAATATGAGAGAATAAATGGTGTTCAATCTGCCTGTTCAGCCCACCGGTAAACCAACTAACAATTTTATTCTTCGGAGCGAAATTCGCAGTTGTTAATAACTGATGAATTGCCCAGGTATTTTTCATATTACCCTGTTCATCTGGTAGTGGCATTTGTGTTTCAGGCATAATGTGCGCTAATTGAAATGTAATGCTCAATATTAAGCCTGCTACGTAATGCATCACAAAAAAGCCGATTAAAATTTTCCACCAGGCTAAATTGAGTACGAGAATAGGAACGACAATCCAGATTAGCACATATAATGCTTTAGAAATAGCAAGAATGGTCCAGTTTTTTACTGGGCTTGGAAATTTACCATAGGACAATCCACGTTTCATATACTGGTACATCTGTTTAAAATCAGTAGTGATGGCCCAATTGATTGTCAGCAGGCCGTATAATAAAACAGAATAATATTGTTGATATTTATGCATAGAATGCCACTCTGCATGTTTCGAAAATCGTATGATCCTGCCCGCATCCATGTCTTCATCATGACCGTGAATATTGGTATAGGTATGATGAAGCACATTATGCTGTACTTTCCAATTGTATACATTTCCGGCAAGGATATAAATACTGCTTCCCATTAAATCATTGACCCATTGCCTGCTTGAAAAGGAGCCATGATTACCATCATGCATAACGTTCATACCAACTCCTGCCATTCCAATTCCAATAACAACCGTAAGCAATAGCAACAACCATTGATTCATATCTATGGTCAAGATCAAAAAATAAGGTGTCAGAAAAATGGAGAACATGATTACTGTTTTAAGATACAGTTTCCAGTTTCCGGTTTTTTTGATATTCTTTTCTTTAAAATAGGTGTTGATACGTTTATTAAGTGTTCTAAAAAATTTTGTAGAATCTACACGGGAGAATTTTACAGAGATATTATTTGACATATGACGTTGTCTTTTTATAAGGCGTAAAAATAAGTCATTTACAAAAACAATGACGTTTCAAGGCCTAATTTATACATTTTTTAACAGGAAGCCTTAGTTTTGCACCTTAAAATGGATTTAATAGAAAAATACTTCGACTGGCTAAGCAAAGAACAATTACAGCAATTTTCGGCTTTAGAAGCATTATATAGGTATTGGAATGCACAAATTAATGTGATTTCAAGAAAGGATATCGATGAGCTCTATTTACGGCATGTGCTGCATGCACTCGGTATTGCTAAAGTACAAGAGTTTCATGCAGGTTCAAAGATATTAGATGTTGGTACTGGTGGAGGTTTCCCCGGGATTCCATTGGCAATTCTATTTCCACAAGCAAGTTTTTATCTCGTTGATTCCATTGGTAAAAAAATTAAAGTGGTCAATGAAGTTATCGCTGCTCTAGGATTAAAAAATGTACAGGCTGAGCACGGACGTGCCGAGAAAGTGAAGGGAGAATTCGACTTTATCGTTAGCCGAGCTGTGACAACTATGGATGATTTCGTAAAGTGGACGCGCAAAAAAATTGCCAAAAAACAAAACCATGAGCTTGCCAATGGTATACTTTATTTAAAAGGTGGTGACCTGACCAAAGAGTTGGCAAATTTTCCGAAAGCAACACTTTTTAATTTATCAGATTATTTTGAAGAAGATTTTTTTGAAACTAAGAAAGTGGTGCATGTACCTCTAAAATACAAGCCTTAAGAATTTTTTCATAAATTGTCGGTTTAAATCTTTTAACTCACTCAAATTAACTGCAATTATGGATTTCCTCTCTGTGGCCTCATTCGTTGGCTTTACCTTACTTGTGGCTGGAATAGCCTGGTACTCAACAAGAAATACAAATGAAAAATCAGCCGACGGATATTTTTTAGGAGGCCGAAGCCTCGGAGCTCTAACGATTGCAGGATCACTACTGCTAACGAATTTATCTGCTGAGCAAATTGTAGGACTCAACGGACAGGCTTTTACAGAAGGTGTTCTTGTAATGGCCTGGGAAACCCTGGCGGCAATTGCTATTGTAATCTGCGCAATTTTTTTGTTACCAAAGTATATGAGTCAGGGCATTACCACCATTCCTGAATTTATCGAAAGCAGATTCGATAAACATACGAAAGGCTTATTGTCATTGCTTTTCCTATTTGCATATGGCGTTGTCTTACTCCCTACTATTTTGTATTCAGGCTCACTAGCCTTTAGCACCATGTTTGATCTCACGGAAGTTTTAGGAATGTCTCAGGGCAATGTCATCGCGATATGTGTATGGAGTATCGGCATTATCGGAATTATTTATGCAATTTATGGGGGGTTAAAGGCTGTAGCCGTTTCTGATTTAATTAATGCCATTGGCCTGCTAATAGGTGGATTGTTAATCCCTGTTTTTGGATTGCAATTAATCGGTGATGGAAGTATTTCTGAAGGTTTAACAACCCTTTGGAATAGTAATCCCGATAAATTTGAAGCTACCGGAGATGTCACTTCTTCGATACCCTTTGGTACGATTTTCACAGGTATGATGATTGCGCAAATTTATTATTGGGGAACGAATCAATCTATTTTGCAACGTGTTTTTGGAGCCAAAAGTTTGAAAGAAGGCCAAAAAGGGATGATGTTGGCCGCTTTAGTTAAGTTTTTAATACCAGTTGTTGTGGTACTTCCAGGAATTATTGCCTGGCATGTTTTTGAGGGTAATTTGGAGAATGCCGATCAGGCCTATCCTGCACTTGTGAAAAAGGTATTGCCAACAGCATTTATCGGTTTCTTTGCAGCAGTATTGTTCGGGGCAGTATTGAGTTCTTTTAATAGTTTATTGAATAGTAGTGCTACCCTATTTGGATTTGATTTATACAAACAGTATTTCAATAAAGAGGCGAGTGAAGAAGGCACGGTAAAAGCAGGAAAACGATTTGGTTTGGTGATTGCCTTAATTGCGATGCTGATCGCACCTTTTATAGCAAATGCTCCCGCTGGTTTATTTGATTATATTCAGCGGGCATTAGGTAGTCTAAGTGTACCGATTTTTGCAGTAGTATTTATTGGGGTACTGACCAGGAAAGTTCCGGCATTAGGTGCTAAGATCGTTTTAATTGGAGGGGTTCTTATGTATTTAACAAGCTTACTCTTTTTGGAGCCTTATTACAGAAGCACTGCGCTCGAGACAGCGACGTCCAACGGTATTACAGATGCCGGCGCTTTAAAATTGGCAGAAGCAACGGCGTATCCACATTTCCTGCATGTGATGGGAATCTTGTTTGTTGTTAATATTTTAATCATGTTAATAGTAGGGAAACTCAAACCCAAAACTACTCCATACGAACCAAAACTTACTGATGAAATTAATATTGAACCATGGAAGTACACAGTTCTTGCCGGGGTAATAATTACTTTATTGGTATTGAGTACCTATTTGATTTTTTAAGTGCCTGTGATCTTAAATATAAAAAAGCCCTCGATTTCGAGGGCTTTTAATTTATTCGCCTAAAAAAGGATAGCGATAATCTTCAGGGGAAACAAAAGTTTCCTTAATCAATCGTGGCGATACCCAACGTAATAAATTTTGCGCAGAACCCGCTTTATCATTTGTTCCAGAAGCCCTGGCACCACCAAACGGCTGCTGGCCAACCACTGCGCCCGTGGGTTTATCATTAACGTAGAAATTACCAGCGCAATTTTCCAAAGCTTTGGTCGCTTCCGTTACTGCATAACGATCAGTAGAAAATACAGCTCCGGTAAGGGCATATTCAGATGTACCGTCCACTAATTTTAAAGTATCTGCCCAATCTTTATCTTTATATACATAAACAGTCACAACGGGTCCGAATAATTCGGTACACATGGTGGTATACTTAGGGTCTTTCGTTAAAATTACCGTTGGTTCAATAAAATAGCCCTTGGACTTATCGTACCCGCCACCTACAATAATATCGGCATCAGCATCCGCTTTAGCCTGATCAATATACTTGGCAAGTTTGTCAAATGAACCTTCGTGAATCACTGCGGTAATGAAATTGCTCATGTCTTCCGGCGATCCCATTTTAAAAGACTTCACATCTTCTCTTACATAACCCAATACTTCATCTGCAATTGATTCAGGAAGATAAACTCTTGAGGCGGCAGAGCATTTCTGTCCTTGAAATTCAAAAGCGCCTCGTGTAATACCAGTCGCTACTTGCTTGCTATTGGCAGAAGGATGGGCAATAATAAAATCTTTACCTCCGGTTTCACCAACGATCCTTGGATAGGTTTTATAGTTATGAATGTTTTTACCAATCTTTTTCCAGATTTCTTTGAAGACGAATGTCGAACCCGTAAAATGCAATCCTGAAAAATCCGGTGAGGCCAATACGGTTTCAGTAATCATGACCGGATCGCCACAGACGAGATTGATAACACCATCAGGTACACCGGCTTCTTTAAAGACATCCATAATAACTTTAGCTGAGAAAACCTGGCTATCAGAAGGCTTCCAAACGACCACGTTGCCCATCATAGCAGCACTGGCAGGTAAGTTTGCCGCAATAGCAGTAAAGTTAAATGGTGTAATCGCATATACAAACCCTTCCAACGGCCTGTATTCAACACGATTCCAAATACCTTCTGAAGAATCTGGCTGCTCGGTATATATTTGCGACATGTATTCTACGTTAAAACGTAAGAAGTCAATCAATTCACATGCTGCGTCAATCTCAGCCTGATGGATCGTTTTTGATTGTGCGATCATCGTTGCTGCATTTATCTTTGCCCTGTAAGGCCCGGCTAGTAATTCGGCTGCGCGCAGAAAGATCGCTGCACGCTGCTCCCATGGCATTTGTGACCATGCTTTTCGGGCTTCCAAGCACGACGCAATGGCTTGCTCGGCATGTTTTTTTTCGGCCAAATGATACTGGCCCACAACATGTTGATGATCATGAGGAGGCGTCATATTTTGAGTGGTTCCTGTTCTGATTTCCTCACTTCCTATGTAAAGAGGTACATCTACTGAACCATTAAAATAGGCTTTATATTGTTTTAAAACTGCTTCTCTTTCGGGTGAACCCGGAGCATACCCCTTAACAGGTTCATTGACTGCTACCGGTACTTGAAAAAATCCTTTACCCATTCTAGTATGTTTTTAAATGTTAATCGACTAAATTTGGCGAACAAAGTTAAGAAAATAGTGGCGATAAATAATGTGTACAGTAACTTATATTCCTAAAGGAAATTCCGATTTTATTTTAACCTCGAGCAGGGACGTTCCTTATGCCCGGAAAAAGGCAGATCATCCTCAAAAATATATCGAGGACGGTGTGAAATTGTGGTATCCAAAAGATGGTAAGGCAGGCGGAACCTGGATAGGATTAAGTTCAAAAAATAGATTGATCTGCTTATTGAATGGGGGCTTTGAATATCATACTTCGCTGAGCTATTATAAGAAGAGTAGGGGCCTTATCGTCAAAGAATTATTGAAAGCTGAAAATATTCGTAGAGGTTTAGACGATGTTGACCTCGAAGGTGTAGAGCAATTCACACTTACCATCGTTGACTGGAATAGTACCTTAGAACTCATAGAATTCGTTTGGGACGGTCAACAAAAACATACGAAGACTTTACCTCAGGAACCGGCAATTTGGTCATCATCTACTTTGTATGACAAAAATATCAAACAACTTCGTACTGATTGGTTTGAAAGCTGGCAACATGAAAATGAGATCAGCCAGGAAAGTATTTTGGAATTTCATCATTCGGCGGGTGTTGGCGACCCCAGGATTGATGTGCTAATGGACCGAAAATTAGGGGGCACTGTCAGCATTACTTCTATCAAAAAATCGTCCAAGTCGATACAGATCAACTATGAGGATGTATTGAGACATAAAAAGTCATGCTTAACAATTTAGTAAAAAATAAAGGAGATAAAGGCAAGTATACCAAGCCCTAAAGAAGAAATAAACAGAAATGAAAAATTAGCTAGCGTGTACTTTATAAATGTTTTGAACCAACCTTGTTTATAGAAGTTCTTCATTGCTATAAGCAAATAGATGGCAAAAAGTAGCACTGCAATAATATAGACACTATCACTCTCACCGGATGCATAATAAATGAGGTTGAACAGTAGCAGCAATAAGAATAGTACTGATTGTGTATAAAAAACAAACACCATGTGCTCCATAAAGGTGTATTTTCGTCGTAAGTAAATAAATTTTAGGAATAAAGCGAATACCGGTAAGAATAAAAAAATGGCCAATGAAAGCCCAGAAAATATTTTTTCATTCAAACCTTGAGCATTATCCTGGGTCATTTCATAAGTACGTTGAGCTCTTACATAATAGAACCTGTTCCAAAAGTTATTTTCGTATCCGAGACTATCCAATGCTTGTGCCGTAGTATGTTCTTTATTTTTTTCATGGTAGTTGTAAAATGCTTTTACTTTTTTTATAAACGGACTTTGATCGGTCAGCGTGTCAGCCAAGGCACCTACGTCTTGATTGTATTTCTGTAAGCTATCTATGTTTACATTATTTGCCTGTAATGTAGAATCAAGGTTTATAGGTATGTTTTTAGGGATGCTTTTTTGAACCTTTTCCAAAGTTGCCTTGGCAATCGAATCCTTGCGCTTTGCAGCTAATGAATCTAAAGGTGTATTGTTTAATTTTACAATGGCTGCTTGTGACTCTTCACTGCCATCACTGTTGAGTTCTTGAATTTGTTTAATAGCACCAATAACGAGAAAGAACATCAATGATACGGTCAAGTAAGTGCGAAATGGGTTGACAAAATTTTTACGTTTACCTGAAATAAAATCGTAAGCTACTTTTCCCGGCTTGAACAGTAGCGGTACTGCCGTGTTCCAAACACGCGAATCATAGGTAATGAGGTTTCCCACAAACTCATCAACAACAAGCTTAAAACTTAGAGGATTGGTATTATTGCGCTGCCCACATTCAGGGCAGAAGTTCTCATCACCATTGAGCAGTGCATCACAATTCAAGCAATGATTACCTCGTTGACGAGCAGGTAATTTTTCTTTTTTCTTCTTTTTAAACAACGATAGCATTGCCTAAAATTAGGTCATTTTTTAGAATTAGGAAGCGATAAAAAATGAATTAATTTAAAACTGCCGGCGCATTCAATTGAAACGAAGGAATCTGTACTTTGAAACTTTTAGTAGTTGTAAAGTTAATCATGTTGTAGTATCCACTCATAGATCCGAAGGGCGATACCAGATTGCAATATGAATTATAGGTATGACTTGTCTTTGGTTTTAAAATAGGTTTTTTACCAATAACACCTTCACCTTCAACAACTTCCAGACTTTTTAAGGCGTCAAAAATATCCCAATGACGACTCACCAACTGAACCGAGTCATTACTTTGATTTTCAATGGTAATGCTGTAACTAAAGGTATAGTACAGGTTCTGTTTATGGATAGTAGTACCCTCGAAATTTGTCTCTACTGATATTTTTATACCGTTTGTTACTTGTTGAACCATGGCTAACTACCTTTAAAATAGCGAACTACAAAAATATAAAAACTATTGGTATTTATATTAAACTTAAAATGTAGATGTTTATTTTCCAGTTTAGTTGCGTAAATTTTCAGAATTGGCGGTACTTATACCGATTACTTGGTCGTAACGCGTGCCAATCGGTTTGTAATACACAATAACCGTATAGTTATTTTCTGTCTGATAAAAAGAACCATCAATGGCGTAATGCTTGATGCTGTTTTTTTCAGTAGCAGTTACATAGGAATAGTTGTAGAACCCTTGCTTTAAATAAAGTTTGCCACGATATAATTTGGTCTGCTCATCGTAGGTCATTTTGTTTTCTTCGGTGAGTTGCCATTCATTAAAATCACCATAAATATAAATGGAATCAGTACCAATATTTTCAAAAGATTCTAAACTGAAATGCACCCATGAGTAATCACCCTCGGTGGCAATGCTTTCGGTATCGATAGTTCTTAAAACAAAGTTTCCATTCACATCGGGATAATAGGTGTAAGGCCGGTGTAAACGCTCTTCGTCAGTATATAAGTAGGTATGAAAAGTGTCTTTCAACTCACTTCTCGCAATGTTATTGACAGCACCTCTTATCTGCTTGGTATCAAAGAACAAGAATTCGTTTCCTCCCCAATAATTGACATTGGCACCATATTTATAAAGCAGTTGTGTTCCCCTTATGAATTGTGGTTTGATATTTCTGGTCGCAGTATTCCAATCAAAGTTTTGATATACAACTGTTTTTAATTCCAAACTCGGATTGTTAATCAGCAAATTCGGATGATTCACACTAAACTGTACATTTTGCATCGTATTAATGGAGCTAATATCACGACTTCTATGCACACTGACACCAATGTCTACCAAAGGTTCATATACTATGAAGGGCCGCGTAAAAACTACTTCGTCATCCTCGTCCAGAACAGTCAATACGTAATTACCGCTGACTTTAATTCGTAAATTATCAGTGGGTAAACGTAAACGGTAATGTGTGTAGCCTTGAATGGTATTAAATGAATTTTCAAAATTGCGAATCCAGTCGTTGGTAAAGCCGTCTAAGTATTCTGTTGGATTGATGTTTGATTTTTCCCAGTTATAGTCATAGTGTTCTATGCTGTAAGAATACTGTTTTTGATCGCTTTCAAGATCGTCAAATTCAAGTACTATCGGATTGCCTAATTTGATTATTGGTGTATAGTCATTGGTCTGTGTTGAACGGAAGATAATTGCCTTAATATGCGCTGGCGGATGTACAACTACCTTTGATTGTGCCCATAGACCACTGCCGGGTAAGGACACTAACAAACAAAGAAAAACAGCTAATTTTTGTGCCAAATTCATCAATTTTATTGCCTTAGATCAAAAGCTATACCGAACTTTTAGCGGCAAAAATAGGGAAACAAATTTTATCTGCTTATTTTTGTTATTTAGAACGATTATAAATAATATTTAAACTTTCTAAATGCTTAGATAACACCTGCAAAATTTTTAAATTTGCACCGCTTTTAAAGACATTAATTACAATTTATAAATATGTCAACAGACATTCGTATCAGAAAAGGCTTAGATATTAAGCTTGTTGGCGAAGCAGAAAAAACGACTACCAAACTTCCTCAGGGTAGTTTGTATGCAGTAAAGCCAGACGATTTTCATAAAATTATTCCAAAACTCCTTGTAAAAGTTGGCCATGAAGTAAAAGCAGGTGATGCCTTATTTCATTCAAAAACAAATGAGCAGCTCTTGTTTCCCTCTCCTGTAAGTGGCGAGGTGGTTGAGATCGTACGTGGTGCAAAGCGCAGAGTTTTAGAGATTAAAATTTTAGCTGATAAAACCCAAGAGTATCAAGATTTTGGTAAAAAAGACGTAGCAAGCATGAGCGGTGATGACCTGAAAGCTCATTTATTAGCATCGGGTTGTTGGCCGTTTATTAAACAGCGTCCTTATGATGTGATTGCAAACCCTGAGCGGTCTCCAAGAGATATTTTTATTTCAGGGTATGCCAGTGAACATTTAGCTCCAGACTCAGACTATATATTATTTGGAAAGCAAGAAGAGCTTCAAACAGCTGTAAATGCTTTATCAAAATTAACTGATGGTCAAGTTCATGTATGTGTAGGTAAAAATGCTGATAACCCTTTAACCAGTCTTTCTGGCGTCTCATTACATAAAGTTTCTGGGCCGCATCCCAGCGGAAATGTGGGTACTCAAATCGCAAAAATTGATCCGATCAACAAAGGGGAAACGGTTTGGGTCGTGAATCCGCAAGATTTGGTAATTATTGGTGAATTATTGTTGACAGGAAAGTTCAATGCTACTCGAACTATTGCCTTGACGGGATCAAAAATCATTCGCCCGCAATATGTAGAAGCCATTGTTGGAGCGAAGATTGAAGACTTGGTTACTGATAATTTAGATGAGAAGAACGAACGTATTATCAGCGGTAACGTTTTAAGTGGTGTTCAGGTAGACAAAGAGGGATTTTTGGGGTATTATGACAATCAAATAACGGCGATTCCAGAAGGGGATGATTATGAATTCTTCGGATGGAATAAACCAATCTTTAATAAAATTTCAAACTCCAGGGCACTGACTTTTTCCTGGTTGAATCCTCATAAAAAGTACGACCTAAATACGAATACAAATGGTGAGCATAGAGCCTTTGTGTTAACAGGTTCTTATGAACAGGTGTTTCCATTGGATATCTATCCGATGCAGATTTTAAAGGCATGTATGTATAAAGACTTGGATGAAATGGAAGCCTTGGGTATGTATGAAGTGGCTCCTGAAGATTTTGCATTGACAGAATTTATTTGTGTATCTAAACAACCGCATCAACAAATAATTAGAGATGGGTTGGATTTAATGATTGAAGAAATCGGATAAAACGGTAAGAAATGGGATTAAAACAAAACTTACATAATTTAAAAGAGAAGTACAAGGGGACTAAGATGGCTCCTGCATTCAATGCCATCCATACTTTTTTGTATTTACCGAATGAAACTACGCATGGTGGTACACATATTAAAGCCGCAGATGACCTAAAACGTACCATGAATATTGTTATCATGGCTTTAATACCTTGTCTGATTTTTGGTATGTTCAATGCTGGTTATCAGCATTATTTGGCAGCGGGTGAATTAGAAAGAGCTACAAGTTTCTTTAGCGGAGAGTTCTGGAACATGAACAATTTCTTTATCGGACTAAAGAAGGTACTGCCATTGGTGATTGTTTCTTATTTGGTAGGATTGGTGGTAGAATTCATCTTCGCAGTGATTAAAGGACACGAAGTTGAAGAGGGTTATTTAGTAACTGGAATGTTAGTTCCATTGATCGTACCTGTTGATACGCCGCTCTGGATGTTAGCGGTAGCTGTCGTATTTGGTGTAGTAATCGGTAAGGAAGTATTTGGTGGAACAGGAATGAACATTTTAAATCCGGCCTTGACCGTAAGAGCCTTTTTATTCTTCGCGTATCCTACATGGATGAGTGGTGATAAGGTTTGGGTACATGACGCTGTCAACAGGGTAGGGCAACCAGACGCTATTTCTGGTGAAACCATGCTAGGTAGCTTGGCACAGAACCTGGAACCGAAATATAGCGTTTGGGAACAGTTTATGGGTTTTATACCCGGATCCGTTGGTGAAACATCAACGTTATTGATCTTGTTAGGCGGACTGTTCCTGGTCTTTGCGAAAATAGGAAGCTGGCGTATAATGGTCAGTGCAATTATAGGTGCTTTGGTTATGGGACTCATGTTCAATCAAGTGGTAGAATTTGGTTGGATCACTTCAGGAAGTAAGTTCTATGGATTGATGACAGTAGACTTCTGGCAACACCTACTAATAGGTGGTTTGGCATTTGGTATTGTCTATATGGCAACTGATCCGGTTACGGGGTCACAAACCAATAAAGGAAAATGGATTTACGGATTTCTAATCGGGTTCTTCTCTGTCATGATCCGTGTATTCAATCCTGCCTATCCAGAAGGAGTTATGTTGGCTATTCTATTAATGAATGTCTTTGCTCCTACAATTGACCACTACGTGGTTCAAGGGAATGTAAAGAGAAGACTAAAACGTTTAAAAGTAAAAACTGCATAAGTTATGGCTAGAAACACAGAAGGTAACGTTTATACAGTGCTATTTGCTATCGCTATGGTGGTGGTGGTGGGTTCATTACTGGCTTTTACGGCTTCGTATTTAAAACCTACAATTACACAAAATATGAAAACCGAAAAGCAGCAAAATATTTTGTTTGCAATGGGCGTAAACGAAGCTACAGTTTCAGGAGATCAAGAGGACGCCGGTGAGTTTGTTTCTACAGATAAGGCCTCAGAAGAATTTTCAAAATATATTACCAAGCAGTACTACATTGAGGGTTCTGAAGCCATCGAAGATGATCAGGCATATTTAATTGATATCAAGAAGGAAGCCGATAAGGCAAAAAGCGGGTCTTATACAAGAAAGTTACCACTATTTGTAGGAGAGAAAGACGGTAAGAAATTCTACATCGTACCGATGCGAGGAGTAGGGCTTTGGGATGCTATCTGGGGTTATATTGCACTCAATGAAGATTTACAAACAGTAAAAGGTGCTTACTTTGATCATAAAGCAGAAACACCAGGTTTAGGCGCGAATATAACAGAGGCGTATTTTAGAGATGACTTTCAGGGAGAATCCATCTTTGCTGAGGGTGAATTCAAAGGAATTACAGTAGCTAAAGGAAATAATGATCCCACAAACAACGATAAAAACGATAATGAGGTTGATGCAATAGCTGGTGCTACTATTACCGGCGACGGCGTTACAGCAATGATCAAAAAAGATCTGGCAATGTATTTACCTTATTTCAATACCTTAAAAAAGTAATATATGGCAGAAGTAGCAGAGCAAGAAAAAGTAGTAAAGGCTCCCAGCGAACCTTTGTTTTCTAAAAAAAATAGAAAGTTAGTTACCGACCCATTAACCGATAATAACCCAATTACCATTCAGGTGTTAGGTATTTGTTCGGCGCTGGCAATTACGGCACAACTAAAAGCGTCTATAGTAATGACTTTAGCGGTATTTTTTGTGATGGGGGTTGGGAATGTAGTGATCTCATTGATGCGTAACATCATTCCTTCAAAAATTAGAATCATCGTGCAGTTGATTGTAGTCGCTTCACTGGTTATCATTGTTGATCAGGTGTTGAAGGCGTATTCATATGCCTTAAGTAAAGAATTGGCGGTTTTCATCGGACTGATCATTACAAACTGTATCATTATGGGACGCTTTGAAGCGTTTGCTTTAGGAAATGGTATTTGGAAATCTTTCCTTGACGGGATAGGAAATGCAGCTGGTTATGGGTTGATATTGATCATCGTTGGATTTTTTAGAGAACTATTGGGGTCTGGTACCTTATTAGGATTTCCTGTTTTAGGTAATCCGGTTGAAAAAACGGGCCTATATGCTTTAGGTTATGAGAATAACGGATTCATGTTATTATCACCAATGGCATTGATCATCGTAGGAATATTAATTTGGGTGCAGCGAACTAAAAATCCTGCATTAGTAGAAGACTAAAAGAATATGGAGCATATAGAAATATTTTTTAAATCGGTTTTTATACAGAATATGGTATTCGCCACATTCTTAGGAATGTGTTCTTATTTGGCGGTATCTAAGAAAGTATCAACAGCGGTAGGTTTAGGTGCTGCGGTTATTTTTGTTTTGGCGGTAACAGTACCTTTAAACTGGCTTTTAGATCAATATATATTGCAGCCAGGCGCCTTGGCGAAAACATTAGGGGCAGAATATGCAGATTATGATCTGAGTTTTTTATCATTTATCATGTTTATTGCCACTATTGCAACGATGGTGCAATTGGTAGAGATCATTGTGGAAAAATTTGCACCTGCGCTCTATAACTCATTAGGTATTTTCTTACCACTAATTGCAGTGAACTGTGCCATTTTAGGTGGTTCATTATTCATGCAAGCACGTGAGATTCCAACCTTAGGCTTGGCCCTTAACTATGGTGTAAGTTCAGGTATAGGATGGTTCTTAGCGATTTTGGCGATTGCGGCAATACGCGAGAAGATTCGGTATTCTGCAGTACCAGCTCCTTTAAGAGGTTTAGGAATTACGTTTATTATTACCGGTTTGATGGGAATCGGCTTCTTAAGCTTTGGTGGAATGCTAACAGGTGATGAAGGCAATAAAAAAGAGAAAACTGAACAGGCGATCAATGCAGAAGAAGAGAAAAAAGAACAGTTAAAAGAAGAGTTAGAAACCAATACAACAGCATTAAATCAATAATATGTTTTTAGCAGCAAGTACGTCGGGAGTCGTAATAACAACAGTAGTAGCTTTTTTGGCCATTGTCTTGGTATTGGTTGCTTTGCTATTATTTGTAAAGGAAAAATTGGCGCCATCTGGCCCTGTTAAGATTACTATTAATGGAGAAAAAGAAATAGAAGTAGCTTCGGGCTCAACACTGCTTTCGACTCTAGGTAATCAAAAAATATTTTTACCATCTGCCTGTGGCGGTGGTGGAACCTGTATTCAATGTGAATGTCATGTATTGGAGGGCGGGGGTGAAGCGCTTCCTACAGAAACTCCTCATTTTACGAGAAAGGAATTGCAATCAGGTGCGCGATTGGCATGTCAGGTAAAGGTGAAACAAGACATGAATATTACCATTCCTGAAGAGGTATTTGGTATCAAGAAATGGGAGGCGACAGTTGTTCGAAATTACAACGTCGCATCCTTTATAAAGGAGTTTGTTGTTGAGATTCCTGAAGATATGGGTTACAAGGCCGGTGGATATATTCAGATTGAAATACCTCCCTGTACAATAAATTATAAAGATATAGATATTACAGCGCACCCTGAAGAACACGAAACACCCGATAAGTTTCAGGCAGAATGGGATAAATTTGGCTTATGGCCGTTGGTGATGAAGAATACCGAGACGGTAGAACGTGCTTATTCGATGGCCTCTTATCCTGCAGAAGGACGTGAGATCATGTTGAATGTTCGTATTGCTACACCACCTTGGGACCGCGCTAAAAACCAGTGGATGCAAGTAAACCCTGGAGTCGCGTCATCATACATCTTTGCGCAAAAACCGGGTGATAAAGTAACAATTTCGGGCCCTTACGGAGAATTCTTTATTAATGAGTCTGATTCCGAAATGTTATATGTTGGTGGTGGTGCCGGTATGGCGCCAATGCGTTCTCATCTATATCACCTGTTTAAAACCTTGAAAACGGGTAGAAAAGTTACTTATTGGTATGGTGGTCGTTCTAAAAGAGAGTTGTTCTACATTGAACATTTTAGAGCTTTGGAGAAAGATTTTCCGAATTTTAAATTCTATATGGCCTTATCTGAGCCTTTAGAAGAAGATAACTGGAAAGTAAAAGATGGCATTGATGGTGATGGTGACGGTTTTGTAGGATTTATTCATAATTGTGTGATCGATAATTATTTGAATCACCATGAAGCGCCAGAAGATATTGAATTGTATTTCTGTGGGCCTCCATTAATGAACAAAGCTGTTCAGAAGATGGGTGAAGACTTCGGTATACCGGATGAAAACATCCGCTTCGATGACTTCGGAGGATAGCTAGAAAGTATCATTCTGAGCGAAATGAAGAATCTTAAAAAAATAAAAACCGGCATTTGCCGGTTTTTTTGTCGAGAAATTTAAGCGTTAATCCAGTTTTATGGGTTGATTTTGATTACTATGCGCCTTCCAACGTTCATCCTCGTAAATAGACGTATAGATGACTTCAACCGGGAATGGTGAGCTGTCCTCTGAAGTAATATCTAAATAGTTGTAAACACTATCCAAATTTTTGACGGGAAGTTTGTAAGTAAAGATGGGTTTTTCTTCACCTGGCATGAGGGTACTTCCTTGGCTTAAGGTAGCGTGCTGAGACAAATACCCAAACTCAAGGAGCTTTGGAAGCTGGGATTGGAGCAATTTTTCTACATCAAGAGGATAGGATTTGCTTTTATAGATAAAACGAATAGAATCAATAATTGCCGGACCTAAACCCCTATTTTCAATAACTTCTTCCATCACAATTAGCGAGTCATTACCACTGAAATTAGTGCTAAAATCAAGTCGAGGTTTTACCGATAGCTTGCTCTGTCGCCGCATAATATTGGTTTGGTAAATAAAAATAATCAAGGTCAATAAACTAATAAGCATGGCAGAAATGCCCAAGATTCTATCGGTTGCTATTTTTTTGAATTTCATGAAATGGAATGGATTGGTTGTTTTGACTATATGTAGGATTATCAATAAAAATGTTACAAATCATTAATTTTCATAAAGTTATAAAATTTGAATTTATCGTTTCAGGAAATATTTTGCTTCTCAGAACGTTAAAGTAATAAAGGGTGTATTATGAATTGCTATAAGTGTAATTTTACGTTGGAAAGAATACGGCGTAAAAAATATCAGAAACTATTGTTTCCAAGCAGCAAAAGATTTAAGTGTTATAGCTGCAACAAAACGCATTTAAAATTCGGCTTACTGGACAGCCTATTAAATCTATTTAGATTAGGCTTTAAGTAAAGAGAGACATTTTCAAGAGTAAATCACATCAAACTTGTAGATCGGATTTTCATTTTCGTATTCGAAGATCCTGGAGTAATCCATGACATTTGCAATACTATCTAGTTCACATAAAAAGGCCACAACGGCAGATAAACCCTTAAATAAGACTTCTTTGTCTCTTGGATTGCGAGGTTTCGGATTGTAATGACACAATGGTGTTATAAACCCACAAGCCTCCAAGAATACTTTTTCTATCTGTAGTAATTCCAAAGGTGAATACCCGTTGAAGGTTCTGCCCAATTGCTGGTGGATTCTACCAACATAACTTAGCTCAAGAGAACCATGTTGATCTGATAAATGTTTCCAACTGTCATGATTATCCAGAATATTACCAACAGCGCATGCTGAGCAACATTCAGGATTCAACTCATCATTATGAAAAGCATCATAGAGTTTAATTAAAGCTTGTTCTAATCGTTGTGGAATAATCATTACAATCAATTCTTTTGCTTAAATATATAACAAAAATTTTGTTATCAATATTGTCATAGCGTAAAGAATTAACAGTTTTATTAAAAAAACGAACTATCAAATGGTATTGCACAATACATTTTACTTTTTTTAGTTCTAATAACATGTTTAAAAAGATAATGACCCCACTTACCGAGCAGGAACTTCACAATTTGGCCATGAATATTGCAGGTAAGAAACTTCAACAAATGGGTTATGAATTTATAGCAGTAAACAGTAAAATCAAAAAACATCCTCAGTTTGTAATATTTAAGAAAGGTGAACCTACCATTTTTGTATTGGTAAAGGCAACCGATAATATTCAAAATCCTTATGAATACGATAAAGTTTGGATGGAAACCTTTGTACAACACGCCAAAAGGCAAGGTGCCAGCGTTTGGTTTGCCGGTGTAGGCATTGCCAATGCCGAAAGTGTGGAAATGCCTGTTTTTAAAGACCACCCCTACTATGTTGCATTTGACGACTTTCTAAAAATATATGAACTCTGAAGGAACAATTTAAGTGCTGGATGCAGCTGTTCTAACTTGGTAATCTTCTAGTTACCATCACTTTTCATAAAAAGAAAACACAAAAACATTTTTAAATTCGCTGCGAAATTTATAAATTGGTCAATAACTAAAATTTAAACAATTATCACTATGGGGAAATTTGAAGTTTACAAAGATAAAGGCGGTAAACATAGATTCAGACTAAAGGCCGGTAATGGTCAAATTATTTTAGCGAGCCAAGGTTATGCATCAAAGTCTAGCTGCGAAAACGGAATCGAATCAGTAAAAAAGAATTGTAAGGATGACGACTGTTTCGAAAGATTAAAATCATCAAAGGGTGAACCTTACTTCAACCTAAAATCAACAAACGGACAAGTTATCGGTTCTAGTGAGAGATATTCATCGACTTCAGCTATGGAAAATGGTATTGCCTCGGTAAGAAAGAATGCACCGGGTGCCAAAGTGGTTGAAGTTTAAATACTTTAATTGAGGATTTAAAAATAAAAAAACCGCTCTTGAGCGGTTTTTTTATTTTTAACTGATTTGGCACACAGTTTATGAACTAATTTCCAGTAGAAGAAGATTCAGGTTTTTGCTCCAAAATATCAAAGAATTCATCTAATTTCGGTAAGATCACAAAACGGGTTCTTCTGTTACGCGAACGTCCATCTGCGGTGTCATTGGTAGCTAGAGGTAAATATTCACTTCTACCTGCAGCAATCAATCGTTTAGGATCTATGCTAAAATCGTTTTGCAAAACTCTGATCACGGCGGTAGCACGTTGTGTGCTTAGGTCCCAATTATCGAGCGTTCTGGCATTTTTAATCGGTACATTATCAGTATAGCCCTCCACCATAACTTCCATATTGGGCTTTTCTTTAATAACGGTAGCAACTTTGGCTAACAATCCCTTAGCTTTCGAAGTAATATTGGAACTTCCACTTTTGAATAGGAGCTTGTCTGAAATAGTAATGTAAACAACTGTCTTTTCTACATCAACGATAATGTCTTCGTCTTGAATCCCGTCTGCTAAAGCACTCTTCAAGTTTACAGCGAGAGCTAAGTTAATAGAGTCTTTGCGAGACATGGCGCCACGAATACCATTAATGTATTTGTCTTTCTCACTCAATTGGGCAATCACATCTTTAATATTACTGCTGGCAGATTGCGATAACATGGTCAAATTTTCTATCTGCCTGATGTTTTGAGCATTATTATCTGATAAAAATTTGTTTTGAGATTCTAAAGCAGCAACCTGGTTGGCTAATTTGTCTTTTTCTACCTGGCATTCTAATACCTTGGCATTGGCATCTGTTAGTTGTTGCTTGGTTGCATCGTAATCACTTTGCAATTCGGCAAATTTCTTTTGAGAAACGCACGATGAAAGTAAAATTGCCGAAGCAATGGCAAGCATAAAAATTTTCTTCATGATGAACTGGTTATTTAATTTTGATACTAAGTTATTAAAATATCCTTAGTAATAAATTAAAGGTTTGTATTTAATATCTTTTTAACACTTAGCGTGTATCTTTGGCAAGATTAACAATAGAATCTAAAGCAAATATGAAGTTGAAAGCAGTTACTCTTTTTTTTGTTTGTCTAGTACTCTTCTTTTCCTGTGAAAAGAATGAAGATAAAGAATTTAAGAAGTTAGGAGGTTATGCCTTTGGAACCAACTTCCAAATAACTTATCAAGACGATCGTGATTTTACCAAAGAAATCGATAGCTTATTTCAAGTGGTGAATAAGTCCTTATCTACATATTTGCCTGATTCAGATATTTCTAAGATTAATAATGGTGATACTACGATAGTTGTGGATGCGCTTTTCGCGGAAGTTTATGCAAAGTCATTAAAGGTCTATAAAGAAACAGAAGGTATTTTTGACCCCACTATCGGAATTTTAGTCAATGCCTGGGGATTTGGCCCCGAGAAGGCTATATCTAAACCTGATTCCGCGAGAATTAGGGAATTATTATTGTTGGTGGGATTTGACAAAGTGCATTTAAGAGATGGCAGAATAAAAAAGGATAATGATAGTATATATTTCGATTTTAATGCCATTGCCAAAGGTTACGCGGTTGACGTAGCAGGACGCTTTTTAGAAGCTGAAAATGTAGCCAATTATTTGGTAGAAATAGGTGGTGAAATACGAACCAGGGGTGTAAAAAAGAACGGCTCGGCATGGAAAGCCGGTATAGAAGATCCTAATTTTGACGGAACACGATCGATTCAAAAAATAGTTGAATTAAAAGATGAAGCTATGGCGACCTCTGGCAGTTACAGAAAGTTCAAAGTAGATTCACTTACCGGACAGAAATACGTACATATTTTAGATGCCAAAACCGGCTATTCAACTCAAAGTAGTTTATTGAGTGTTTCGGTCATCGGTAAAACAGATTGCGCCGACGTTGATGGCTATGCCACGGCTTTAATGGCCATGCCCTTAGAAAAAGCAAAACAGTTCTTGAAAAATCATCAAGAACTGCGTGCGTATTTAATTTTTAGTGATCCGAAAGGCAATTTACAAAGCTATGCGACTGAAAATTTTTAAAGTTGTAAGGTTTTTAATATAGCCTCCAGCTCAAACATATAGTCACGTTTATTAATATTTGGTGCATATGTAAATCCTTCTACGATGAGCATACGGTCATTTTTTTCATCGATTACTGAATAATTTAAGAAAGGTCCAGCCATATAATCACCTTTGACTTCCCATTTTCCTCGAACCTCAAAGGCGTCCTTACCTTTGAATTTAGTGCTTTTGATATGTGGTGAATATGCGGCCTCTGTGATCATATGAGAACCTTCAGGTCCGCCGGGAATAAATCGCTTACCAATAGTATCACGCGTGGCAACAATGTTGTTGCCCATAATGTCATTTTCATTATTAATGGGTGTTGCATACACCAGAATATTTTTGCTGACATCATTGAGTGTTTCATTACGCAACCATAAGAATTCACCATTATCGGTCACCAGACGATAATCCTTAGGAATTTTCATCGAAATATTGAGCGCCTTCAGTGTTTTTATGGCATCACTGTCCAAATGCTTTTTAGTCAATTTTTTTTGAAAAAATTTAAGGTCGCCATCTTTAAAAACCGAAACAATTTCTTCTTTATGCTTATTGATGAGTTTGATAAGAGATGCTTCGTCTTTGCCTAAAATAGTCATCGCAATTTGTGGATCGGCATATAAATTAGAATTTACACTAAAATTGTCTTGCGTGTCAACGCCCACAAATAGTAAGTTTCTATTTGCCTTAAATAGCCGTGTAAAGGTACTTGGAGTCACCTGGTGTACAGAGAATTGGTTTTCTTCTTGGGGAAGACCTAAAACTGGTGAGGCTATTATATCGCGTAAAGCGTCTCCTGCTTTACCTTGCCATTCAGTATTGTTCATGACGATTAGTACATGGTTCATACTACCTGTAGACTGCCGTAAAGTTAATTTGCCATTGTTGTTACCGCATGAACTGGCGACTATAACAGTAAGTGCCAATAGGAATAATTTTTTCATTGATGTGAGTTATTTATGATAACAAACTCAAAAAATATTATCCTTTATAGATTTTAAGTTTGGTACCTGGTTTCAGGCTTTTTACACTCCAAATATTGTTCCATTTTTTGATTTGACTAACAGAAACTTTAGGAAATTTTTTAGAGATCAACCATAAAGAGTCTCCTTTTTTCACCACATAGGTGGTATATTTTCCTTTTGGAGCGCTATTAGAAGCAACATTCTTTGAACTTGATTTCTTTTTAGGCGCAGCTGCATATCGCTTTGGATAAATGGTCAAACGCTGCCCAATGCGTAAACGGCTGCTGCGTAAGCCATTCCAACGTTTTAATTGTGAAACGGTAACTCCGTAGCGCTGCGCAATCTTACCTAGGTAATCTCCATTTCTTACACGATAGCGAATTCGCTGATTAGGTTCAAAATATTTTGGTAATGGTTTTTCGCGTTTAGCATCATCCGCTTTAGCGAAAGCATAAATTTGTGCTTCGTTAGATACAAACTTACCCAGCAAGTCTTTGGGCAATCTCAAAGTATAATTTTTGCCCTTCACATGGGGTATAATGTTCAGTTTGTATTGTGGATTCAAGAATTCCAACAATTCATCATCAGTATTTAAAACTTTATTGATCTGCTCAAAAGTTAGTTGTCTTTTTATATGAATCGTATCAGTCTCAAAAGTACTGATGTAGGTTTTACCTATCGGGATGTTATGCTCTTTGGCATACTCCAGGATGTAGTAAGTAGCGTAAAAAGCAGGTAGGTATCCTGCAGTTTCACGAGGTAAATAATGACGGATATTCCAATAATTTTTGCTACCGCCTGATCTTCTGATAGCTTTACTTACGTTACCAGGTCCGGAGTTGTAGGCGGCCAGTGCGAGATCCCAGTCACCAAAAATTCCGTAAAGGTCTGATAAATATTTGCAGGCCGCTTCAGTAGCACGAAGGGGGTCATGGCGTTCATCCACATACGAGCTTACATTTAATCCGAATTGCTTACCTGTATAGTACATAAATTGCCAGAGACCCGAAGCCCCAACACGAGAGCGCGCTCGTGGCCTTAGTGCTGATTCTACAATGGCTAAGTATTTTATTTCGAGAGGCAAGTCATATTTATCTAAATGCTCTTCGAACATTGGGAAATAGTACTGTGCTTTTCCCATCAGATTGGCCAAAGATTCTTGCCTGTTCTTTAAGTAAGATTTTATGATGCGTTCCAGAGATGGATTGTATTCAACATTGAAAGGTGTTTGACTATTGAGATGTGTTAAACGTTCCTTTAGAACTTCAGTCGGCAAATTAATGTCCACCTCATCGGTAATCTTTGATTCTGGCAACACATATTGAAAAGAATCATAAAGCGGTGATTGATATAATGAATTGAGCCACAAGCTATCTATTAATGTTGCTTCCTTATGACTGACAAGGTTTAAAGTATCTTTAGACTCACTCTTTTTTTTGGCAACAACACTACCGCCAAAATCAACGGCTTTAGCTTGAAGGCTCTCTTTTGAATCAATAGCTGTTTGAGTATCTTTTTCTTGGGCAATGGCTAGAGTAGAAAAAAATAAAAATACAATAAGCAGGGGTTTTGTCATCGTCATAAAATCTTATTAAAACTAAAAAATAGAAATCTGGCTAATCGGTTGAAACAAAAATATAGAATTTATTTAATATGTTTATATACTGATTATCAGACATTTATGTTAATCATGATTCTTCCTCTTTTTCCTAATAGCTTATAACGAGAAATTGTTGAACTCATTATCTGCGATATGTTAAAGTTTTAAAAAGGAAATTTGCGACTTATCAACTGATCTCCCGAATCCAATTTGTGATTGTTGTAATAAAAACTTCTTTGTCAAGATCATTGTGTAATTCGTGATAACCACCTTCAAACAGCTTAAGTTTCGCTTTTCCCTTTGAATTTTCAACAAACTCTTGTGAAGCTTTGTAATCTGTCAATTGATCTCCAGAACCATGTACAACAAGTAATGGTGTACTTAACTGGTGCGCATTATCAATGGCCCATTCTCCGGCATCAAAAACCGATAATGAATAATTAGCGCTTACCTTATCGTGAACTAAGGGGTCATCGACATATTTTTTCACTTCCTCAGGATCTCGGGAAATAGCATTGGCATCTAACTCACTGGGCAAGGTTATGGAAGGCGCAACTTTCTGCATCAATTTTCCGGCGGTTAATTTCCATTTTGGTGGCTGGAATGCCAAGCGCAATAGCGGACTGGTAGCAATAGCACCTTTAAAAGGATGTGCTCTTTTTAATATATAATTGATCACCACATTACCACCCATGCTATGACCATAAAGAAATAACGACTTGCCAGGAAAAAGTTCCTGAGCTTTTATTAGAACTGTTTCCACAGCATCCAGCAAATAGCTGTATCCCGGATTATGCCCTTTCTTTCCTGAAGTCTTACCATGCCCGAATTGGTCATAGGTTATGACTGCTAAATCCTCTGCGACCAATTTCGGAATTACAAAAGGGGTGTACCTACCTGAATGCTCCCCCATTCCATGTACCAGAATGACCACGCCCTTTATCCTTTCAGGTTGATAATAGTGTCCGTAAAATTGCGTCTTGTGAAAGTTGAAATTGTATTCTTGATGGGTCATGAATGCGGTTTTGACCAAAAATAAGGAATAACCACCAAAAAAGAGACATAATTAGTGAAACGGCTCACTGTAGCTGTCATGAACTAACTATTATGAGACAGAGCTATTAAACTTTAATGATTAAGCGATGACACCGTTTTCTTCGTAATTGCCGACTTTGGTGACGTCATTACTCTTATCAACTAAGACAACAGTTGGCCTGTGTTGTTTTGCCTCTTCGGCATCCAACTGGCAATAGGACATAATAATGATTTCATCACCTACCTCAAAGTGTCGCGCGGCCGCACCATTTAAACAAATAATACCACTTCCGGGTTCACCTCTGAAGGTATAGGTCTCGATGCGAGCCCCATTATTGCCATTGACAACCTGAACTTTCTCATATTCCAACATGCCAGCCGCATCAAGTAAATTACTGTCAATGGTAATGCTACCAACATATTTCAAATTTGCTTCGGTAACCGTAGCGTTATGTATTTTGCATTTCAGCATGTGAATATCCATGGTATTAGTGCTTATAAAATTTCGGCAAATTTACGGTTTATTGTACAATTAACCTAGTGACTAAAATGCCCAACTCACTGCTTTTTTTGTTACAACAATCTTGTTGATATGCTACAGATTTTCGTGGTATTGATCAACAGTAACATGGCGCAAATAGTTGACCTGACTCACTTGTATTTTGTGTAATTTTATAGACAGTATTAAATGTTCATTATGAAAAAGTTTGCCATTGTTATTTTGACACTCACCCTTTGCTTGAGTTGTCGAGAAGATTCTAAATCTAAGGTATCGGATGTACCTAGGCATGAAGATTGGGCACTGCTTGGATTTGTCAAGGTAGATAGTATTAATCCGATTCTTAACCCAACTACAGATCTAAGCTTTCACTGCCCCTTAACTAAAAAAGAGGTGTTCTGGGAAGCTAGAAATGTATTGAACCCTTCGGCAGTGGTAAAAAATGATAGCGTTTATTTATTGTATCGCGCGCAGGACAAAACCGGTACTTCGCGTATAGGATTGGCAGTTAGCGGAGACGGTTTACATTTTGAAAAAAGACCTACACCTATTTTTTACCCGGAAGATGATGTCATGAGATTGTATGAATGGAACTACAGGAAAGCCCCAGATTTTAGTGACTCTAAAGAATTTAATTCCGACTATTTTGATGGGGTTGAAGATCCTAGAATTGTAGAAAGTGAGGATGGTATGTATATTTTAACCTATACTTCCTATGACGGTAAAACGGCACGATTGAGTTTGGCAAGTTCAAAAGACCTGATACATTGGACTAAACATGGATTGGTATTAGGAGAGGAAAAGTATAAAGACACATGGTCTAAGGCTGGCGCCATTGTGGCAAAACTTATTGGCAATCGAGTGGTCGCAACAAAAATCGACGATAAATACTGGATGTATTTTGGTGATACAAATTTGTTCATGGCGTATTCAGATGATCTTATAAACTGGGAGGTTGCTGAAAATGAAGAAAATAAAAAGCGAATTTCAGTGATGCATCCTCGAATGGGGCGTTTTGATAGCCGCTTGGTAGAGCCGGGTCCTTATGCATTACTAAAAGAAGAGGGTATTTTACTCATTTATAATGGCAGTAATGCCGCTAACTTTAATGACGGTGAATTACCTAAGTTTACGTATGCAGCGGGGCAAGCATTATTTGATAAGGAAGAGCCATACAAACTAATAAGCAGAACTCAGAATTATTTTATACACCCCGATAAAGATTATGAAAAAGTAGGAGAAGTCAATGAAGTATGCTTTGTGGAAGGATTGGTCTATTTTAAAGATAAATGGTTTTTATATTATGGCACCGCCGATTCAAAAATAGCAGTAGCCGTTAAAGAGTGATTTAACCTTTTAATGCCTTTTTCATGGCAATGGCCTTTAATAAACATTCCTGGTACTCCTTTTCCGGATCTGATTTTTCGGTAATGGCGCCACCTACTGAATAGGATAAATATTTTTTAGATTTATTGTATAAAATACTCCTGATAACCACATTGAAATCAAAATCATTTCCAGGTGCAAAATAACCTACAGCGCCTGAATACAAACCACGCTTGGTGCTTTCTTCATTTTCAATGATCTGCATAGCTGAAATTTTAGGGGCCCCTGTCATACTGCCCATAGGAAAAAGACTTTTAATGATTTCAGTACTGTCTGTTTCCGAAGTTACTTGAGAAATTACCGTTGAAATTAATTGATGCACCTGTTTAAATGAATAGACTTTACATAACTCCTCAACTTCCACCGACCCCTTGATGGCGGTTTTTGACAAATCATTGCGTACGAGGTCAACAATCATAATATTTTCTGAACGCTCTTTTTGATCGGCTTCCAATTGTTCAGCCAGCCGTTGATCGAGTTTTTTCTTTTGAAGACGTTTGGCAGTACCTTTGATCGGTTGAGAAATAACCTTGTTACCTGCTCTTCTTACAAAACGTTCCGGGGATGCCGAAAGCAAATACTTATGCTTTATTTTTAAGAAAGTAGCAAAGGGTGGTGAGGATATTTTATTGAGATGTTCATAAACCCGATAAGGATTGATAGTAGCATCATCAGCATAGAATTCCTGGCAAAAATTAACCTCATAAATATCACCACGGTGAATATGATTTAAGATTTTATCAAGGTGTTTTAGGTAGTCCTTTTTAGTAATACGTTTATGGATTTTGACGTCATCGCGAGAATTTTTTCGAACATTCGTGGCAATCTGATCCAATGATGAGATTACTTCGGCACTGGATTCCTCGTAATGACGAATCTGTTCAAGGTCCTCTTCAATTTGATTCTCAATTTCTTTCAAGTAGCAAATTTCTAACTCATTATCCTTTAAAAAGAATAGCTTTCTGGGTTGAAAGAAATGTAGCTCCGGAAAATCCAATCCCTCAAAATTATTCGACGATAGTTCTTCGATATCATTCTTTAGATCATAACTCAAATACCCGAAAATATAATCGTTGATTCTATTTTTATATTGTTGTAATTTGGCAAAAGCATTTTGAAAACCAGATTGAATTTGGGTATGAGCTTCAACAGCAAGGGCAGCTTCAAAGCTCGAATACTTTTGCAGATAGTCGTTACTGTCTAACCATACAACTTCTTCAAATTGCTGAGACCAGGTGAGAAGCTTTGCCTTAAATTCAGAAGCGTTATCGAGTTTTATTTTTTTGCGGGTGCGAATCGTACTATGGTTTGAAGACCCTTCGATGCTGCTCAGGGTGACACTACAATTAAATTTACGAAGAATGATCAGCAATGATCTTCCATTGACCATCAATTTTTTTTAGAATGATAGAAAAATGACCACTTGCATCACCAACTTTTCGTTTCAAATAAAATTTACCAATTACAAAAAAGATAGTTTCAGATAATTGATCGAATTCAAGTAAATCAAAGGTCAGTGTACCTGTATGGTCCTTTGTAGGATAACCTTTTTTATAATTATCTAAGGTCGCCTGCCAGCCATAGGTGATGCCACGACTACCAATAAACTTTAGGCTATCAGACTTTATGTAGCCTTCCATAAAAGCTT
>JASJDL010000204.1 GCA_030065775.1 Flavobacteriaceae bacterium
AGAATGACATATGGTCTTGTCAATCCGAGTGAAACGAAGAATCTCACACAATGAATGAGATTCTTCACTACATTTCATTGCGTTCAGAATGACATTACAGTTCTTTTTGCCATACCAGCATTCAGAATGTATCCAAGATAGAATAAAAAAATAGATCCTTATTAGTTCAGAACGGCACTACCCTTTAAAAGTAGGCCCCAGGTTGATCTCATTTTGAGAGGGGTTGGATTTCACTTCTTTTTCTTTTTCACTTTTTTGGCTTGAAGAAGCTGTTTTCCGTGTCCTTTTTGTAGCATAAGACTCAGAAAATTCTACGGTAGCACGCTTTCCTTTGACCTTCAAAGTGACTTCTCTACCCATAATAAGCGTTCTATTGTCTTTAACATGCCCGGCAGGAAAATTAAATGCCACCGGAAAATCATAATCTGCGACTGCATCCAAGACCACCTGTTCAACTGCTTTACCAAAATCAGTATCATTTTCACGAATATCGGTAATACCTCCCACGATCAATCCGTAACAATTCTTAAAATAACCGTTTCGCTTCAGGTTTTGCAGCATCCTGTCTATATGATAAACATATTCACCCACATCTTCAATAAACAATATTTTGCCATCAGTTTTTAGAGACGACTTAGAACCCAATAAGCTATAAAGAATCGACAGGTTTCCACCAACCAATTGTCCTTTACCTTCCCCCTTTTTATTAAAATCAGATTTTGAAGTTTTGTACTCTACTTTCTCACCAAACAGGGCCTTTTTCAACGATTTGATCGCTTTTTGTTGCTCTTTATTGTCAAGATCAAGTGTTGACGGCATCATGGCATGAATCGTTTCCCGACCTAGGTTGTGTATTTCATTATGAATCACCGTGATATCAGAAAATCCAATGATCCATTTCGGGTCTTTTTCAAATCTTGTAAAGTTCACTTTGTCGATCATTCGCACTGTACCATATCCGCCTCGAGCACACCAGATTGCTCTTACAGAAGGATCATCAAGTGCCTCCTGAAAATCCAAGGCACGCTGCGCATCGGTTCCCGCAAAATGATTGTTTTGCTGATGTAGATGCCTTCCAAGTTTTACCTGTAATCCCCAACTCTGCAATAATTCAATAGCATTATCTAAAATACTTTCGTCTTTTATAATTCCAGCCGTTGCCAGTATCATCACGGTATCACCTTTCTGTAAATATGGAGGTTGCATAAGGGGTGAATTGATATAGTTAGCTCGTTTCTGTTGTGAAAAACTCACTCCAGAAATTAGCATTGTAGTCACAATGAACACGCAAATATTTAATCGAGTCAGCAACATTGTTTGGCATATTGTAAAAATACATATTTCTGTAATAACGATTTTTTATAATGAAAAGTATTGAAATACGAACTCCTATGCACGGTACTTAAGGCTTTTTCTTACTTTTGCCGGTACAAATTTTAACAATGACCGACCCTAAAAGATATACGATTACTGCTGCATTGCCTTATACCAATGGCCCCATTCATATTGGTCATTTGGCGGGAGTGTATATACCAGCTGATATTTATGCGCGTTATTTACGGTTAACCGGAAATGATGTACTTTACATTTGCGGCAGTGATGAACATGGTGTGGCCATACCAATGCGTGCTAAAAAGGAAGGTGTTTCACCCCGGGAAATTATAGATAAATACCACAACATCATCAAGACTTCATTTGAAGAATTTGGAATTTCATTTGACAATTATTCGCGTACTTCAGCGAAGGTTCATCACGAAACGGCTTCTGAATTCTTTAAAAAAATGTATGATAAAGGCCAGTTTATCGAAGAAGTAACAGCACAATTATATGATGCCGAAGCTGAACAGTTTTTGGCCGATCGTTTTGTTGTGGGTACCTGTCCAAAATGTGGTTTTGAAGAAGCCTATGGCGATCAATGTGAAAACTGTGGTAGTTCTTTAAATGCTACCGACTTGATCAACCCAAAATCCACTATTACCGGTAGTATTCCCATCTTAAAAGAGACCCGGCATTGGTTTTTACCCCTTAATCAATATGAGGACTTTTTAAAAGAATGGATACTGGATGGTCATAAAAATGACTGGAAACCGAATGTTTATGGCCAATGTAAGTCATGGATTGACGACGGACTAAAACCCAGGGCCGTAACGCGTGATCTCGATTGGGGAATTGATGTGCCTGTAGAAGGTGCTGAAGGTAAAAAATTGTACGTGTGGTTCGATGCACCCATTGGCTATATCTCTTCCACCAAAGAATGGGCTGAACGCGAAGGAAAAGACTGGGAACCCTATTGGAAAGATAAAAACACAAAACTCCTTCATTTTATAGGTAAAGATAATATTGTGTTCCACTGTATCATATTTCCAAGCATGTTGAAAGCAGATGGAGATTATGTCTTACCAGATAATGTACCTGCCAATGAGTTTTTAAACCTGGAAGGGAATAAATTGTCAACATCAAAGAATTGGGCGGTGTGGTTACATGAATATTTGGAGGAATTTCCCGATAAACAGGATGTGTTACGTTATGTTTTAACCGCCAATGCTCCGGAAACCAAAGACAATGACTTTACCTGGAAAGATTTTCAGGCACGAAATAATAATGAGCTTGTCGCCATTTTCGGGAATTTCATTAATCGTGTAGTAGTACTTACCAATAAGTATTATGAGGGTGTTGTTCCGCGTCCAGGGGTATTTACTGATGTTGATAACGAAACCTTAGAGCAATTAAGAAGTTATCCTCGTATTATTTCGAGTTCACTGGAACGCTATCGCTTTCGTGAAGCTTTGAATGAATTGATGAATCTGGCGCGTTTGGGTAATAAATATTTGGCAGACGAAGAGCCTTGGAAAGTCATCAAAGAAAATGAAGCACGCGTTCAAACCATTATGTTTGTGGCATTACAGATCGCAACAGCTCTATCAGTTTTATGCGAACCATTCTTGCCATTCACCTCTAAAAAATTGAAATCGATACTTCGTCATTCTGAACTTGATTCAGAATCCACTTGGCATAGGGTTTCGAATAAAGAATTTTTGTTGCCATCGGAGCACCATATTGGTACCTCTGAACTGTTGTTCTCAAAAATTGAGGATTCAGAGATTCAAAAGCAGTTAGACAAGTTAGAAGCATCTAAAAAAGCGAATGAAGCCACCGCCAAAACGGTTGATCCACAAAAAGAAACCATTGAATTCGATGATTTCACCAAGCTCGATATTCGCATTGGTACTATTTTAGAAGCTGAAAAAGTTCCGAAGACCAAAAAATTACTGCAACTAAAAGTAGATGTAGGTATTGATATTCGAACGATCGTTTCAGGCATTGCAGAAAGTTTCTCTCCTGAAGAAATTATAGGGCAACAGGTGACTGTTTTATGCAATTTGGCTCCTAGAAAAATACGCGGTGTTGAAAGCCAGGGCATGATTTTAATGACAGATGCTGTTGATGGCAAATTGGCCTTTGTAGAGCCTGAGAGGGCGGTTTCAAATGGGAAACAAATAAGCTGATTAATTCAAAGCATATTGCTTAAGAGATCAGCATTTTCGCAAAAAAAAGAGGCTATCTTAAAATTTCTTGATGATTTTCCAATGCCGAACTGTACGGGAGGAATATCTGTTTTTTTAAGATCAGTCTCTCTCTTTAGAGTACAAAAGTACTACGGAAATCTTTAGTAAATCTAAAGAAATTAGAAGCTAGAATAAAAAGCTCTTCTCTTCAAAAAATCTTTAGATTTCCAATGCACCTTGCACAAAAATCAGAAACAATGAGACTACTAATTTTGGCTATTGTTGTATTGACCTTGACTTCCTGCGGAACGTCGAAACTGGTACAGCAATCAAAGAAAAGTATCAAAGGGACCTGGGATTTAAATTCCATTTCCTACAGCGAATCAGGCGTTTTTAACGTCACACTTTTGAAAGATAGTTCAAAAGAGTGCTTCGAGGGAAGCAGCTGGCAATTCATACCCAATAACAATACCGGAACCTATTCTTTAAATGGTGGAGGATGTAGTAGTGATCTACGTAACTTTATTTTTACCATTGAAGACGTCGACGGATCCACTGGTTATCAAGGCTTCTTACTAAAACCTGTGAATGCCAAGAAAAAATCGGAAACCAATGAGGGCTTTCGATTGCAATTAACGCAGCTCTCTGAGGCCACTATGCAATTACAACAAACCGTTAGTTTAGAAGGGAAACCTTTTACAATCACTATGAATTTCACAAAAAAATAACTTTATGAAAACTACCATACATAAATCTTATACCGTTATAATAACTTTACTGGTCACGTTCAGTCTGATCAATTGCAAAGCCATTCAGAATGCCAATAAATCGCAAAAAGGAGCCGTCATCGGTGCTGCCGGCGGCGCAGTGATTGGTGCTATCATCGGTAACAATGTAGGTAAAGGGGGTAACGGAGAGCTAGGTGCAGTGATCGGTGGCGTAGTGGGTGGTGCCGCTGGAGCCATTATTGGCCGTAAAATGGACAAACAGGCACAAAGAATTGAAAATGAAGTTCCCGGTGCTGAAGTCGAGCGTATTGATGAGGCCATCGTAGTGACTTTTGATGAAAACAAAGGTGGTGGTATTTATTTTGACACCAATAAGTACAATATCAATAGTACTTCTAAAGAAACATTGAATAAGCTCGCTGGTGTTTTTAACGAATACCCAGACACTAAAATCCTTGTTGTCGGGCATACCGACAGTACAGGTGACGATGCTTATAACATGACTCTTTCTAAGAATAGAGCCTATGCCGTAAACAACTACTTTAAAAATACCAATGGTATTCAAAGTTCTCGATTGAACGTAAATTGGTTTGGTGAGAGCAAGCCGATGGCAAATAATGGAACGGCGAGCGGTCGTGCTAAGAATCGTAGGGTTAATATTGTGATCGTAGCCAATAATAAAATGAAAGCCGACGCTCGAAGACAAACGAGAAATTAAGTTCGAAAAGGAGTATGATGAATGAGTGGCCGCTAGGCCGCTCTTTTCATTGGTGGTTTTATCTTTAGGAGGGCGGTAATGTGCACTCTGGAAGACTGATA
>JASJDL010000205.1 GCA_030065775.1 Flavobacteriaceae bacterium
ATACCAAAAATTGTACAAAAGACAGCGATGCCTGTGAAGATGGTGAACTCGCCTAGCGTCGAAGCAGATTCCCCTAAAAGTCCTGCGACTTTATTTCCTAATCCTGTAGCGGCAAAATAAGCACCCATCATAAAGGCCATCCAGCGCTCAGGGGCCAACTTAGTGATAAATGATAGTGCAACGGGAGACGTACAAAGCTCACCCAAAGTATGGAATAAGTAGGCCAAAACTAACCATTGCATGCCCGATTTTTTAATAATTTCTCCGGCGGCGTCATAGCCAACCTCCTTACTGGCGATTGACATAAAGAAAAAGCCCCAACCCATAATAACGACTCCAATGGCCATTTTAAACAAAGAAGATGATTCTTTTCCTCGATTTTTCCACCAAATCCATATAGACCCCACTATAGTCGCAAATACCAAAATGAATATGGCGTTTACAGACTGAAACCAGCTTGCAGGAATATTATACGAACCCCCAAAAAGGTTAAGAACGAGATCAGTCTTTTGTTTAGCATACACATTCATCAATCCGCCGGCTTGTTCGAATGAACCCCAGAATATAATGATGATTAAAAAAGATAAATATGTTACAAGTATTCTATCTTTTTCAACTTCATTGCCATCATTATATACTACGATTCCTATACCAACAGCAAATGCCAACCCGATAATTAACAGACCGTAATCCCAAGAACCTCGTCCAAACCAAACATATAATCCGATTAGTGCCATAATAGCAAACCCGATCATTGCGTTTTTTTGCTGAAATATTTTTGAAACTAAATTCCCTTTTTGTTTTTGTTCTTCTGGTCGTTCATCAATCACCAAATTTCCAACATGTTTAATATACTTTTGACCCAACCAGTACGTCAACTGCCCTATGGCCATTCCGATACCGGCTAGACCAAAACCATAGTGCCACCCAATATTTTCTCCAACATAACCAACGATTAATGCAGCCGCTGCCGCACCTAAATTGATCCCCATATAAAAGATATAGAAGCCCATGTCTCTTTTATTCTGTTCATTTTTAGGGTAAAGACCACCAACCATAGTCGAAATATTAGGCTTCAGCATTCCTACCCCCATAACAATAAGTACCAATCCAGAGTAGAAGGCCCACATCTGTTCTATGGCCAAAACGCTATGACCGGCAACAAGTAACATTCCCCCAACGAAAACCGATTTTCGCTGCCCTATGAGTTTATCGGCAATAATACCACCTGGAATGGAAGCCACGTAAACAAACATGGTATACCATCCATACAGCGCAATAGCGCTATCGTTCGCCCATCCTAATCCTGGATTATCAGCAGCAGTTTCGGCTACCAGATATAAAACCAATATTGCGCGCATTCCATAATAAGAAAAGCGCTCCCACATTTCTGTTAGAAAAAGAATATATAAACCAATTGGATGCCCAAAGAGTTTTTTCTGGTTACTAAGTGCGAAGGAATCAGACATGATGTATAGGGGTTTTTATTAGTGTTTAATTTCTTGTTTTTGGATAATTGTATTGGAAGGATTTGCTAAATGTTCGTCGATAAAATCAGTCATCTTTTTATACAAATGCAAACTCGTGTTCTTACCTTTTCTAATACTGTGCGCTCTATCTGGATACACAAATAAATCAAATTGTTTATTGGCTTCCACCAAAGCATTGATCATGCGAGTGGTATTTTGAACATGTACGTTGTCATCTCCCGTACCATGTATTAATAAGTAGGCTCCCTTTAATTTATCAACATGATTGATGGGTGAGTTATCATCATAACCGCTAGCATTTTCCTGGGGTGTTCGCATGTAGCGCTCGGTGTAAACAGTATCATAAAAACGCCAGGAAGTTACCGGTGCGACGGCAATCGCCATTTTAAAAATATCTGCACCTTTAGTAATCGCCAGGGAAGACATATAGCCTCCATAGCTCCATCCCCAAATTCCGATTCTTTGTTCATTTATATAAGGTAATTTACCCAATTCTTTAGCTGCTTCTATTTGGTCTTCGGTTTCGTATTTTCCTAATTCTTTATACGTTACTTTTTTGAAATCGCGGCCACGATAGCCTGTTCCCCGGCCATCAATACAGGCAATGATATATCCTTTTTGAGCAAGCATCTGATACCAATATTCTCGGCTTCCACCCCAGCGATTTGCCACCTGTTGCGAGCCAGGTCCTGAATATTGGTGCATAAACAAAGGATATTCTTTATTTGGGTCAAAATTCGACGGCTTAATCATCCATGCATTAAAATCACCATTTTTGGTTTTCAAGGTGAAAAACTCTTTTGTAGAAATTTTATAGTCATTCAGCTTTTCAGAGAGTGCTTTGTTATTTTTAATTTCTTTAAGCTGCTTTCCTGATTTAGCGTCATTCAACGTATAAATGCTTGGGGTATTCGCGCTTGAAAAGGTATTCACGAAGTAGTTAAAGCTATTACTAAAAGCTGCACTATTCGTACCGCTATTTGAACTCAGCAATTTCTTGCCTGTACCGTTTAACTTAATGGAAAATACGGCACGATTCGTAGAACCACTTTGTGTTGACTGATAAAAGATTCGCTTTGTTTTTGGGTTATAGCCATAATAGCTGGTAACTTCCCAATTACCTTCTGTTACTTGATTTTTTAATTTTCCTGTTGCATCATAGTGATAAATATGGTTAAAGCCATCCTTTTCACTGGTCCAGAGAAAGCTATTATCCTTTAAGAAAGTAAGGTCATCTGTGATATCAACATAAGCGGCATCTTTTTCGTTAAGGACAAGCTTGGAGGTTAAAGAGTTCCCATCCACGAACACTAAATTCAAATTATTTTGGTGACGATTTAAAGTAGTAACAGCTAATGTATTTGGCTCGTTAGACCACTTAATTCTTGGAATATAATGTTGAGAAACTCCTTCTAATAAAACTTGTTTACTGGTCTTATCTTTCACGTTGTGCATGTGCAAAGTCACCACGGCATTTTTCTCACCGGCCTTCGGATATTTAAATACCTGTTGTGAGGGATACAGCGCGTCACCGTAAATATCCATTGAGAATTCAGGCACTTCGCGCTCATCAAAGCGTAAATAGGCAATTTTATCCGAGTTTCCGTTCCATTCAAACGCCCTTACAAAAGCAAATTCTTCTTCGTATACCCAGTCCGTAATGCCGTTTATGATTTTATTCTTTATACCATCCTCCGTAACTTTTACTGTAATATCACTGACCAGGTTTTTTATGAAGATATTATTGTCAAGAACAAAAGCAACCTTGTTTCCATCAGGTGAAAACGACGGCTCCTGAATTTTATGTTTCGACACCAGTTGTAAATTTTTTGAAGCGATGTCATACACATAGTAAATACCTTTTGAAGAATGACGGTAGATTTTTTCTGCCTCGCTGCCTAACAGTAATTTTGTTTCATCAGCATTGAATGCATAGCTTTCAAAATCATCGAGTGGCCCTAAATCCTTGCTATCTACAATGGTTCCAACCTTTTCTAAGGTCTTGTAATCATATTTATCTAGACGCGTACTTTTCGTTTCGGGATCACTGTTTAAAATGGTGTAGAAATCACCTTTGCTCATTGAGTGAAAGGAATTGAGACTTTCAGCTCTAAACGTGTTATCTGACCAAATATCTTCTAATGTTATTTCTTTTTTTTGTGCTGTAAGTGTCGAGGAAAGAGCAAGAAAGAGAATAAGTAATTTTTTCATCATGAAATTATGAATCGTGAAAAATTTTGCCAAGTTTACGGAAATTTCATCAAAAAACACTCCAAAATGCCTATAAAATAGCGCGGAGTAATAACTAAATAGCTTCAAAAAACTTTCCTGGTAAAGGACGAACGACAGATTTCAATTCAAGGTTTAATAATAATGAAGCGGTTTTATGAATGGGATAATTAGCATGCAGGGCAATAATATCCAACTGCTGTTTTCCTTCTTTTAAGAGGTATTCATAAATTTTCTGCTCATCATTTGGCAAGTCGACAAATAGTTGTTTTTGAATTATTTTTTCTTTAGTGGCAACATCCTTTTCCCAATTCAAAATGTACGCCAAGTCTTTTGCCGAGGTCAATACGGATGCCCTATTGGTTTTTATTAAATTGTTGCATCCAATACTATAGGCATCAGTCACTCGACCAGGTAGTGCAAAGACATCGCGGTTATAAGAATTGGCAATATCAGCTGTGATCAACGAACCGCCTTTTTCGGCTGATTCTATAACCAAAGTGGCTTGTGTCATACCCGCAACGATACGGTTACGTTTTACGAAGTTCTCCCGATCAGGTTTGGAGCGCGACCAGAAATCAGTTAACAGACCACCATATTCCTGCATCTTTAGGGCTTCTTTTCTATGAGCGGTAGGATAAATTCTATCTAAACCATGTCCCAATACGGCGACAGTCTGCAAGTTATGCTCTAAGGCCTGCTGATGAGCGAAAATATCGACGCCATAGGCCAAACCACTTACGATCAGCGGGTCGTATACTTTTAGGTCCTGAAACATGTTTTTTAGAAAATCCTTGCCATAAGCGGTCATCTGTCTCGTGCCTACAATGCTTATGATATTCGGGTTTTTTAAATCAATTCTACCCTTTTGAAAAAGTACCATTGGGGCATCATAACATTGCTTGAGCCGTTCGGGATAATCATGATCGGTAAATGCAACGATTTCTATGGCATTGGTATCGATAAAAGCAAGCTCTTCATCAGTTCTTGAAAAGACCGCACGATCACTTAATGCTTTGATAATGGAATCGCCGATTCCTTGAATTTTTGATAACTTATTTCTACTTTCTTTAAATACAGCTTCGGCACTACCACAATGACGTAAGAGTTTTTTGGCCATCACATCACCGATGCCATCAATCTGAGAAAGTGCTAGTAAATAATAGTGGTGCTCTGTGTTCAAAAGGACGAATATTAGACATGGAAATATACGATTTTATGTTAATAAAAATCAACTCAAGACCTTGACCGGCATTGTTTTTTTTTTACTTTTGTTTGCAATGAAACTAG
>JASJDL010000026.1 GCA_030065775.1 Flavobacteriaceae bacterium
ATTAGATGCTTTTCTGGGCTTTCCTAAATCTGACCCGCATGGCGATCCCATTCCCGATAAGGATGGAAACATTACCATAAGAAAGAAAGTGAAATTGTCAACATTGGCGCAACATGAAGAAAGTATCTTACTCAGTGTCAAGGACTCATCTGATGATTTTTTAAGGTATTTAGACAAAAAGGAAATAGCCATTGGTAATACCATAAAAATCCTCGCTATCGAGCCCTTTGATAAATCAATGCAGGTATTGGTAAATAAAAAAGAGCTTTCCATTACCAATGAGGTTGCAGAAAATTTACTAGTTAAAGAGATATAAATTATGATGGATCAGGTAATTGACTATTTAAAAAGTATTAATCCGATTTTGGCAGCATTATATGCCACATTGTTCACTTGGATTTTAACGGCATTGGGCGCATCCTTGGTTTTCTTCTTTAAAAAAATGAACCGTGCTCTATTCGATGGAGCTTTAGGTTTTACCGGGGGTGTAATGGTGGCAGCCAGTTTTTGGAGTCTATTGAGTCCGGCTATAGCAATGAGCGAAGGAGAAGGTTTTGTAAGGGTAATTCCTTCTGCAGTAGGGTTTTTCTTAGGAGCACTTTTTCTGTACGGATTAGATAAGGTCTTGCCTCACCTGCATGTAAACTTTAGAACCGACGAGGCGGAGGGTGTCAAAACACCATGGCACAGAACGACGCTTTTGATTTTGGCCATTACCTTGCATAACATTCCGGAAGGATTAGCTGTTGGAGTATTATTTGGCGGTGTAGCAGCCGGTTTTGAAGGTGCCTCTATCGGCGCAGCTGTGGCTTTGGCTATAGGAATTGGTTTACAAAACTTCCCGGAAGGTTTTGCCGTTTCCATGCCGGCAAGGCGTCAAGGATTAAGCCGAATCAAAAGTTTTTGGTACGGTCAGCTGTCGGCCATCGTGGAACCTTTTGCCGGAGTTTTGGGTGCCTGGGCCGTTTTGACTTTTGAGCCTATTTTGCCCTATGCGTTGGCATTTGCTGCAGGAGCTATGATATTTGTTGTGGTAGAAGAAGTAATTCCTGAAACACAGCGCGATAAGTATACTGATATTGCGACGATGGGCTTTATTATAGGTTTTATTATCATGATGACCCTAGATGTCGGTCTAGGATAATGCTTTAAGAAAATAAAATCATAAAATCGTATTTTGCACAAAATTCCACAGTGCAAGAACCCACTACATTTAAAGTTTATAATGCATCCGCAGGAAGCGGTAAAACCTTCACCCTGGTCAAGGAATACCTCAAGATCCTGCTCCGGTCAGATGATATAAATCAATTCAAAAACATCTTGGCGATCACCTTTACCAATAAGGCGGCAGCTGAAATGAAAGAACGTGTCATCGGTAATTTACGTCTTTTCGCTAACCCTGAAATTTTACGCGAAAAAAACGATATGTTTTTGAAGGTAGCAGAAGAAACGAATATCGCAGAGATTACACTTCACAAACGATCAAAAAGAGTACTACAAAGCATCCTCCATAACTACTCCGCATTCAATATTACAACTATAGATAGCTTCACACACCGATTGATAAGAAGCTTTGCATTTGATCTGGGCTTGTCACTCAATTTTGATGTAGAAATGGATGTGAAATCTGTTTTGAACGAAGCCGTTGACCTATTGATTGCTAAGATTGGCGAGGATAAAGAGTTGACAAAAATCTTAATTGACTTTTCATTACAAAAAGCTAATGAAGATAAATCGTGGGATATTTCGCTAGAACTGAAAGAGATCTCACAACTACTGTTAAATGAAAATGACCTATTGCATGTTCAGAAGTTAAAGGATAAGTCACTAGCTGATTTTTTAAATTTAAAAGAAAGCCTCCAGCAAAAGATAAAAATCATTGAAGCCAGGTTTGAAGAAATAGCTGAAGAAGCACTTGCACTGATTTATTCCACGGGAGTAGAAATAAATCAATTTTCGCACTCTGGAGAATTGCCCAGGCACTTTATCAAATTAAAGGAAAAGCAATTAGGCAATCTAATTTTCGATGGAAGATTAGATACTAATATTTCGAAAGACTATCATTTTCATGCAGGGAAAGCTTCAATTCAAGACAAAGCGCGTATTGATTCGATTATCGATGAACTTAAGATCCTCTATTTAAATTCTAAGGAAAAATACGAATCGACTTATAAAAACTATGTGCTTTATTCTTTGTTTCTGAAGAATTTAATTCCTCTGGCCGTGCTGAGTAAGATCAATGAAAGTTTAGAGGAGCTTAAGGAAGAAAAGAATATTTACCTGAATGCCGAATTCAATCAGATCATCAGTGAACATTTACGGGAGCAGCCGGCAGCTTTCATCTATGAACGTATCGGAGAAAGGTATAAGCATTATTTTATTGATGAAATGCAAGATACGTCAAAACTGCAGTGGCAAAATTTAATTCCATTGATTGCCAACGCTTTATCACAGGAAAATTCAAGTTTACTTTTAGTAGGTGACGCGAAGCAGTCTATTTACCGATGGCGTGGAGGTGAGCCGGAGCAATTTATTGGCCTTTCGGGTGATGAGAATCCATTCTTCATAGAAAAGAAAGATGAATTCTTAGCTACCAATCGCCGTAGTTATTCAGAGATTATTGATTTTAACAATGAGTTCTTTCAATTTGTTTCCAGGTATTTTAACAGCGACAGTATTTCCAAAATTTACGAAAAGGATAATCGACAGGAATCAACAGATAAAATTGGGGGGTATGTAAATATATCATTTATTGAAGAAGGCTTATCGGCAGCAGAAAAGGATATTATTTTTCCCGAAAAAGTCGTTAATATCATTGAGGAGGTAAAAAAAGAATTTGACCTTAATGAAATTTGTGTACTTACCAGAACCCGAAAACAAGGGGTTGTAATTGCTAATTACCTGACAAGCCATGGCATCGCTATTATTAGTTCTGAAACACTGCTATTGCAGAATTCAGTCAAAGTACAATTTATTATCGATGTACTGACCTTCTTGCAACAACAATCTAATAAGAAGGCAAAACTTGAAATCGTCTATTTTTTATACGATCATCTTGAAATAAGGACTGACAAGCACGAGTTTTTAGATGAGTGTATTGCTTACGAAACTTCACAATTATTTGAAAAGCTTTGCAAGCATGGTGCTGAATTCAATTATCAAGAGTTCGGTAAATTACCATTTTATGAAAGTGTGGAAGCGATTATTCGCGGATTTAAACTTACTGAAACTTCTGATGCATATCTGCAATTCTTTTTGGATGAGGTATTGAATTACTCGATTAAAAAATCTGATGGAGCCCATGGTTTTTTAGCGTTTTGGCATGAAAAAAAGGACAATTTGAGCATCATGGTACCTGAGGAAAAGAATGCAGTTCGAATTATGACTATCCATAAATCAAAAGGGCTGGAGTTTCCGGTGGTGATCTTTCCTTATGATTTAAACATTCATAAAGAGTTGAGCCCAAAAACCTGGTATCCGATAGAGGAAAGAGAAGCCTTTGGTAATTTTGAGAGTTTGTTGATAAGTGCCACTGCATCTTTAGAACAGACGGGTGAAATGGGCGCGTTACTTTATCAGCAGCGAAGAAACGAATTAGAGCTAGACAACCTAAACTTGCTATATGTAACACTCACCAGGGCAGTTGAACAATTGTATGTAGTTTCGGAGCAGAGAAAAACAAGTGCAGCACTCAAATGGTATTCTCATTTCTTCATAGAATACTTAAAGGATAAAAAACTATTTGAGGCCTCAAAAGGTACCTATGAGTTCGGCTCAAAAAATAGAATTTCTTCGAAAAAGCAAAAGTTCAGGAGTTCCATTGAACAGACACAGTTTATAAGTTCATCATGGCAAGACCACCAGATGAATATTGTGGCAACATCAGCACTCTTATGGGACTCTGATAAAGGTGATTCTTTAGGGTATGGCAATTTGATCCACGAGCTACTTTCAAAGGTTAAAACCGCAGCAGATATTGATCTTGCTGTTGAGCATTATCTAATCAATGGAATGATTACTTCAGAAGAACTAAAAGAGCTTACAGAAACAGCAGGTAAAATTGTGAATCATCCGATGTTACAGCAATATTTTGAACAAAATAAAACGATCTTTTGTGAGCGCGAAATACTAACTGCTGACAAGGAAATTATGATTCCAGACAGGTTGGTAATTGATGAAAACAAGAACGCATACATTATTGATTATAAAACCGGAAAACCTGATAAAAAACACCATTCTCAATTGCATAAGTATGCCCTGGCAGTTGAAGAATTAGGCTTTCAAGTACGCAAAAAAATGCTGGTTTACATAGATGATAGTATTGAAGTCGAGTTCGTCTAATTAAAAATAATATCTTTGAAAACTTTATCAAATTAATCGAATGAGTATCATAGACATCATCTTGGCAGCGCTACTTCTTTTTGGGCTTGTTAAAGGATTTATGAAAGGATTATTTGTCGAGATCACCTCGTTATTGGCCTTGATTTTAGGTTTATATGGTGCTATACATTTCTCATATTTTGCAGCAGGTTTCTTAAGTGAAAGAGTAACTTGGTCAGGAAAAGTTATCCAGATCACTGCTTTTGCAAGTACCTTTGTAGTGATCGTATTATTAATTTCCTTGTCGGGGAAATTACTGACGAAATTGGCAGATGCTGCTTCATTAGGAATCATGAACAAAGTATTTGGAGCAGTTTTCGGATTGTTGAAAATAGGATTGATTTTAAGTGTCGTGTTGATTGTGTTTGACAAGTTAAATAGAAACCTTCCTTTTGTAAAAGAGAATACATTAGAAACCTCGATTTTATATAAACCTGTAAAGAACTTAGCCCCGATGATATTCCCTTCAATTTTAGAAAGAGAATCTGAGGTTGTAGATAAGGGCTAATTTAAATATTCAAGATTATGTCAACAGCTAAAAAACAATATAAGAGAATCACTACGAATTCAGTGGTGGAAATGAAGCAAAATGGTGAAAAGATTGCGATGCTGACTGCATACGATTATAGTATGGCTAAAATTGTTGACCATGCAGGTATTGATGTTATTCTGGTAGGCGATTCTGCATCGAATGTTATGGCGGGTCATGAAACGACTTTGCCAATAACGCTGGATCAAATGATCTACCATGCAACTTCGGTAGTTAGAGCAATAGAAAGATGTCTTGTTGTCGTAGATATACCCTTTGGCAGTTACCAATCTGATCCTAAGGAAGCCTTGCGTTCAGCTATCAGAATCATGAAAGAATCGGGCGCTCACGCTGTCAAGCTCGAAGGAGGTAAGGAGGTTAAAGAATCTATAAAACGTATTTTAAATGCCGGAATTCCGGTTATGGGGCATTTAGGCCTGACACCGCAGTCCATTTATAAATTTGGTACCTATACAGTTCGTGCCAAAGAAGAAGAGGAAGCCGAAAAACTTAAAGAAGATGCTTTACTTTTGGAAAAACTTGGGTGTTTTGCTATTGTGATTGAAAAGGTACCGGCGAAATTAGCTGAAGAAATTGCCAAAAGTGTTTCGATTCCGATTATTGGTATTGGTGCTGGTGGCGGTGTAGATGGACAAGTACTGGTAATTCATGATATGCTGGGTATGACACATGAGTTTAATCCACGTTTCCTGCGTCGATATCTTGACCTTTATAAAGAGATGAACGGTGCTTTTAAAAAGTATATTTCTGATGTAAAAAGTCAGGACTTTCCGAATGAGAAAGAGCAATATTAACTAAAAACCCCACAGATCTGTGGGGTTTTTTACTGAAATAATTATTGAACTTCGAAAGGAGGTATTGGAAACTGTGTATGAATAATATCTCCTGCCCGGTCAATTGGTAAGAATGTTGAATTCAAGCGACCGTATCTTCTTAAATCAAACATCGCATGCCCTTCAGCCCATAATGAATAAGCACGATTATAGAGCATTTCATCAATTAGAGCATCTTGTGTAACAGGTCCTGAATAATCAGCCAATCCATAAGCATTTCTAATAATATCTAGTGCATCCACTGCATCGCTAAAATTATTTTGCTGAATATTCGCCTCTGCATAAATCAAAAGAAGCTCTTCATTTCTTATGTGATCTATAGGCGATGTGGCGCTTGCATACAGATTAATCTCATGTGTACCGTTTAAGCCATCTCTCGCGACCGGATCATCTCTTAATCTAAATTTATTGATACGCGTATCCCCGGCCTGTATATCATTAATGAACCTGTCATGAACTATGTACTGGTCTCCACTTTGTTGTGGTGCCTTGAAAATAGGATTTAAAAGTTCTGTACCGCCCTGGGCATAAACTCTTTTAGGCCCTACATTTAAATCCGCCGCATTCATACTCATAAATGAGTCAGCTAACAACGAAAGTGCACCGGCGTAATCTCCTTGCTGCGTAGCAACTCTGGCAGCAATCGCCCTATTAAATTCAGCAAAAGTAGCTGGCGTGTCAAATCCGTCGAAACCAGCAGAAAATGTAAAATCAAACTGGGCACCTTGAAGCTCTGAAAATCCTTGATCTAGCAAGCTTCTGATTGCTTGGAATCCTTCTGACTCACTAAGAAAAGGACCTAAATTATTGGGATCCTCAATATCTACTCGAACACCATTCGATCCTAATAAATTTAATACATTGAGAAGCATATAACCTTTATAAGTTAAGGCAACCCCTCTATATCCTTTTTTGATATTTTCATCTAGTGAAGTTTGATCGACAGAACTCAATATAAAGTCTGCACTTTTCACGGCTTGATATCTAGCAAACATAGTGCCGGTCAATTGAGGCTCTGAGCCGGTCAACGTTGCACCACCTTTACCAATTAAAGTTTCGGTAGTCGTCGGGTCGGATGCATTGAAATCATATAATTCGCGTGCTATTGAACCTGTAGCTGTTATAAAACCTCCCACACCACTTCTGGCTTTAGACTCCAAACCTTGTGTTAATAATCGCAAATTTTGCGCTGAAGGGTTCCCTACTACACCATCAATACTCGGTTGATTAGGATCAATTACCTCATCTAAAGTACATGAATATGTGAATGATACCAGTAGCCCTATTAAAAATATATATTTAAGTTTTTTCATGATAATTTTTTAAAAGGTTAATCCTAAATGAAAGTAAAACTGTTTTGCACTTGGGAACGGTGCAACTTCAATTCCTTGAGATAAACCTGAGGGTCCAAAAGCAGATGTTTCTGGGTCGTAACTTGTATAATCAGTAATGGTAATGATATTTTTTCCGGAAACTCCTATACGTGCTTTTTCAAACCAATCAGTTTTTAATGGGATATTGTAAAATAAGCCAACTTCTCTTAGTCTTAAATAAGAACCGTCTTCAATATAACCTGCCGCTCCAAATGTACCGAACCTAGGATTTGCAATCACATCCGGGTCATCAAGATCTGGAGTGACGCCCCCAAAGTCGGATAATAGTTTCGTAAGGTTTAATACATCTCCACCTTCTTTAAGGTGCCATAAAAAGGTCAAGTTGAAATTTTTCAAGAAACTTATTTGATTGAACCAACTCATTTCAAAGTCAGGAGCAGCATCACCAATTATAGTTGTTACACCACTAATATTTGCTGCTAGAGATGTAGCTGTTTCTCCTTCCCTAATGAAAGAACTACCAAAAGTCAAACTAAATCCTTCACCAGAAGGTTGAAATTCTCCAACACCTAATCGATCAACTTCTGCTTCATTCTTCCAAAAGTTAAGTGTGGTATTCCAATTGAATTTATCTGATCTTATGGGATTTGCATTTAAAGAAATTTCTATTCCTTTATTTCTTAAGTCGAAATCATTTCTAATCGAATTCGCAAAACCTGAAGAAAGAGGAATTGAAGAGAAAGGATAGATAAGATCTTTCACATCACGAATATAAGCCGTGAATTCAAGGCCGAAACGACCTTCCAGGAATGCAAAATCAGCACCAAATTCTATCTCTTGAGAGGTTTCAGGTTCTAAATTCGCATCACCTAATTGGGCTGATTGGTTATTCTGACCAACTGTTGGTAATCCTAAACCAGGAATTCCTCCAATTGATGTGGCTCCCAATGGCGTAAATAATGAACCAAAAGATCCGCTGCTCCCCGTTTCACCGTAGGCAACTCTTAATTTGAAAAGATTGATAGCGTCTATATCCCAAAAATCAAAATTTGCGACATTAACCGCCAAAGATGCCCTTGGGAAAGCAAAGTATTTATTCGGGTCGCCATTAAGATTAGATTTATCAAATCTGATACCCGCAGTTGCAATTACCCTATCATCCCAGTTCAAAGTTCCCTGACCTATAATTCCAAACTCTTCTTCTTCAGTCAACCTCTGTAAAGTACTAAAAGAATTACCCTGTCCTAAATTAGTTTGTGTAGGGATAAGCTGTGTTGTTTGACTGGTGACTTGATCACTTTCAAAATTTAAATAAGAAATACCAAATTGACCGTTAACGCTTAATTCTTCATTTGGTCTGTAGTCTACAACAGCAAAGGCATTATAATTGTACTGCAACGAATTTGTATTTACGGCACTAATAAAGCCCTGGGTGGTGGCACGCTGAATTTGATGAGTTTCAGGCATATATACGAAGTTTTTAGCTTGAAAATAATCCAAACCTCCACTCGCGGTAAATTTTAAATCAAAATTCTCACTGGTATAGGCATTATATTCAATATTGGCTCCTTGAATAAAACGATTAATTTCTTCCGAATTAATAATATTATCCCTATTAAAAATAACATTACCTGCTGCAAATCGGGCGTCAGGATAAATTCCATTTTCATCGGGGAAAAGATTTTCCCAATCAGCAGTAACCAAGGCAAGATTATAACCCACACTGAAGCCACCATTATTTTCATTCCCCACCGGGCCCCTATCAGCATTACTATTGACATAATTTGAAGACACGCCAATTTTTAATTTATCACTTATTCGATGATCAAGATTTAACCTTATCGAGTTCCGTTTATAACCGGTATTTTTCATAATACCATCTTCATCACGCCGGCTACCGTTAAAATAGAACCTAGTTTTTTCACCGCCCCCTGAAACCGAAATTCTACTATCGGTGATAAATCCTTTTTCGCCATAGAGCTCTTCTTCATAATTGAAGAGCCTGCCATCAGCTACTGCTTGTTCGAATATTGGCACTTCGGCAGCTCCAAAAGCTGAAGCAACCGTTGCAGAGGTGAATTGTCTTCGGCCTGCATAATTTTGAATCTCATTATAGCCAATATCTTGATCAAATTTTACTGTGGTCTTACCGGCTTTACCTCTTTTAGTGGTTATTATAACTACACCGGCATTAGCACGGGTTCCGTAGATGGCTGCTGCGGAGGCGCCTTTTAAAACTTCAATATTTTCAATATCGTCAGGATTAATATCCGAAACCCTATTAGAGCCCCCTTCCTCTCTACCGGCATTAGCACCTGATGCTACAGCTGATCCACTCTGAAGTTGAATATTGCTAATATAGACTCCATCCACGATAAAAAGTGGCTGGTTGTTTCCTGAAAGAGAGGAAATCCCTCTAAGCCTTAATGCGGTTTGTCCTCCCGGTGCACCACCCGCGGCGTTAATATTTACGCCTGTAAGCTTACCATACAAGGCTCCATCTAAAGTAGACCCTGTTGTTGTTCCAGTTAACGATTCACTATTAATTGTGGAAACGGCATTCGCCAGGTTCGACCTTTTGATAGAAGAAGCAAGTCCGGTAACAACTACTTCTTCAAGTCCAACTGAATCTTCAGATAATGTAACGTTTGCTGGCTGACTCGCGTCGGTAATTTGCACCTCCTTCGTAGTATATCCAAGAGAAGATATAACAAGCGTTGCCGGAATACTTGAAACAGTTATAGAAAAATTTCCATCACCATCGGCAGTGGTTCCATTCGAAGTCCCTTTCTCTATTACATTAGCAAAGGGAATTGGTTGTCCTTGAGTGTCTGTAATTGTTCCTGTAATTGTTTGTGCCAAAAGTGACAACGGCAAAAACAACATGGCAAAAAACAGCACTTTCTTAATTCGTAGTTTGTGTTTCATATGCTTGAATTAATTAGTTATAGTATAACAAAGATTGTCTTTTTTTTTCGAAACGGCAATCATTGAGAATATATTTTAACGTCTCGTTAAAAAAAAGTTAAAAAAATATAAATATGTTAAATGTTAATTTTTCAATTCCTGAATAAAAATACCCTAGAATCCAATCAAGATCATTTAACCAATTTTTAACAACAAAACCAGGGGTTTAGCACTAAGTTTGCTTTCCTATAAAAATTGAATTAGTATTGCATAAATTTTTTAAAAAGTATGGAAGAAACAACTACAAGCGTTGATATTAGGGCAATTAATGAAAAGATAGAAAAGGAAAGTGCTTTTGTTGACTTACTCAACCTGGAGATGAATAAGGTAATCGTCGGCCAAAAGCACATGGTGGAGCGATTATTAATCGGACTTTTAGGGAATGGGCATATACTATTAGAAGGAGTACCGGGGCTTGCAAAGACGTTAGCGATTAATACCTTGTCCAAAGCCGTGAAAGGATCTTTCAGCAGGATTCAATTTACACCTGACCTGTTACCGGCAGATGTGATCGGTACGATGATCTATAATATTAAAGAAAATGATTTTTCGATTAAAAAAGGCCCTATTTTTGCAAATTTTGTCTTGGCCGATGAGATCAACCGTGCCCCAGCTAAAGTACAATCAGCTTTGCTGGAAGCAATGCAGGAGCATCAGGTAACTATCGGCGATACTTCTTTCAAACTAGACCAGCCTTTCCTGGTAATGGCTACGCAAAATCCTATAGAACAAGAAGGAACGTATCCTTTACCAGAAGCACAGGTAGACCGATTCATGCTCAAAACAGTCATTGATTATCCTAAGCACGACGAAGAGCAATTGATTATGCGCAATAACTTAAAAGGTAGTTTCGAACAAGTCAATGCAGTTGTTGATCTGCAGCAAATTTTAAATGCGCGAAAAGCCGTTCAGGAAGTCTATATGGATGAAAAAATCGAAAAGTATATCTTAGACATTATCTTCGCTACTCGCTATCCTGAAGAATACCGCCTACCCGAATTGAGGCCATTAATAAGTTTTGGAGCTTCCCCTAGAGGAAGTATCAATTTAGCGATGGCTTCTAAGTGCTACGCTTTTATAAAGCGCAGAGGCTATGTAATACCGGAAGATGTTCGTGCTGTTGTTCATGATGTGCTACGCCATAGGGTTGGTGTTACCTACGAGGCAGAAGCCGAAAATGTAACTTCAGTTGACATTATCAACAAAATCGTTAACCAAGTAGAAGTACCTTAAAATTTTTGATTTTAGAGTTACGAAAGACAATCTAGAATCGTACATCAAAAATCTTACATCGTACATCGAAATGGATACCAAAGAAATACTTAAAAAAGTTCGTAAAATAGAGATAAAGACACGACGTTTGTCTGATCATATTTTTTCAGGTGAATACCATAGTTCGTTCAAAGGACGTGGTATGACTTTTTCTGAGGTACGCCAATATCAGTATGGTGATGATATTCGAACAATTGATTGGAATGTGACCGCTCGATACAATGAGCCCTTCGTAAAAGTTTTTGAGGAAGAGCGGGAACTGACCATGGTATTAATGGTAGATGTAAGCGGTTCTGAATTTTTTGGCACATCAGAACAATTTAAACGAGATACCATTACAGAAATTAGCGCCACATTAGCCTTTTCGGCAATACAAAATAATGATAAAGTTGGGTTGTTATTATTCTCTGATGAAGTTGAACTGTTCATTCCTCCCAAAAAAGGAAAGACCCATGTATTGCGAATTATAAGAGAACTGATAGAATTCAAACCTAAAAGCCAAAGAACGAATATTGAACAAGCCTTACGATATTTATCGAATGTCATGAAGAAAAAGGCCATCTTGTTTATTCTTTCTGATTTTATGGATGAAGGGTATGATAATGCACTTAAGATAGTTGGAAGAAAACACGACTTGACCGGCATCAGAGTCTATGATAAGTATGAAGAAGAGATTCCAAATATTGGTATGGTACCCATGTTAGATGCCGAGTCGGGCAAAACAATTTTAGTCAATACAAGTTCGAAGAAGGTTAGAACGAAGTACAAGGCCCATTATTTAAAATTGGTTGATGAATTTGAGAATACGTTTAAAAGAAGCGGTTCAGGAATCATCAATACACGAATAGATGAAAGTTATGTCAAAAAACTACTAGGTTATTTTAAACAGAAAGGAGCTTAGTTTTGTTGGAGTTTAAAATGAGGTATTACTTACTATACAGCATCCTATTAACAGGTTTAGCAAGCTTTTCGCAGCAATTACCCGAGGTAAGAGCTAAAGCGGATACAACTAAAATTAGGATAGGTGAACAAATCAATTATCAGATCACTATTGAAAATGCTGATAAAGGTGTGATATTTCCTGAATTAGAGCTTGATAGCTTAAACAGGATAGAAATCGTCGAGTCATTACCAATTGATACGCTGAAAGAAAAACTGATCAAAAAATATGTGTTAACGAGTTTTGATAGTGGGCAATATGTACTTCCACAACAGCGTATTTCAATTTGGTCACAACAATATCTTACAGATTCATTGGTAATAGATGTGGCGACTGTTGCAGTAGACACAACCAAACAGGCGATGTTTCCTATCAAAGCTATTCAGCGAGAACCCTATACATTTCAAGATTTTAAGAAATATTTATGGTGGTTGATAGCTGCTTTATTACTTATCGCTCTTATCTTGTACTTGCGCTCCCGTAGGAAGAGAACACCCGAAGAGATCGCAGCAGCTATACCACCTTATCAATTGGCATTACAACGATTGACCGAACTCGATGCTAAGCAATTATGGCAGCGAAATAAAGTGAAACAATACTACGTAGAGCTTACAGATATTGTGAGAACTTACATAGAACGTGAACTTAGTATCCCTGCATTAGAATCAACAACCGATGAATTGATAGAAACAATGACAGACTTCAATACATCAAGCTCTTTGAACATTCAAAACGGAACTATAAATAAGCTTAATGGCTTACTAAAAGATGCTGATTTAGTAAAGTTTGCCAAGTTTAAGCCTCTGGAGAACGAAATTGAATTACATAGACAGGATGCGCGAAAAGTCATTGATGAGCTGAAACCTAAACTTAGTGTAGAAGAAAATGAAGTTGTGGAATAATTTAGAATTTACAAATCCAGAATTTCTCTGGTTGCTGGTGCTGATACCACTATTGATTGTATGGCACGTCTTTAACAGGAAAAAAGATGCTGCCAGATTAATAATGCCAAGTACAAATGGGTTTGCCAAACAATCTGTATTGGCTAAATTAAAACCAGTGCTGTATGCCTTGCGTATGTTAGCTTTAACAGGATTGATACTTGCACTGGCCAGGCCTCGTAACGTTGAAGTTAGCAAACGAACTAAAACTACACGCGGTATTGATATCGTAATGGCCATAGATGTTTCAGCGAGCATGTTGGCCAAGGATTTAAAGCCAAATCGCCTTGAGGCGCTAAAAGTTGTTGCTACTGACTTTATCAATAAACGACCCAATGATAGAATAGGTATCGTGGTATATGCCGGTGAAAGTTTCACGCAAACACCCATAACCAGTGATAAGCGTATTGTGAAAAATACCATTCGTAAAATACGTTGGGGTGATCTTGAAGGAGGCACAGCCATCGGAATGGGATTGGGTTCTGCGGTGAACCGCCTGAAAGAAAGCCGGGCGAAAAGTAAAGTGATAATCCTTTTAACGGATGGTGTAAATAATGCCGGATTCGTAGATCCGAAGACGGCTACAGAATTGTCAAAAGAATTGGGTATTAAAGTGTATACCATAGGTCTAGGTACCAATGGCACAGCGTTATTTCCCTACGCCAGGGATGCCTCTGGCGGATTACTATTCAGGAATGCTCCTGTGGAAATAGATGAAAATTTATTAAAGTATATAGCCGCCGAGACCGAAGGCCAATATTTTCGGGCAACCGATAATAAGAAACTTGCCTCTATATATGAGGACATTAACAAATTGGAGAAAACAGAAATAGAAGAATTTAAATACTATAATTATCAGGAGCGATATCGGCCATTGGTGCTGCTTGCAGGATTTTTAGTACTACTGGAAATGGCATTGCGCTTTACCTTATTTAGAAGTTTTATATAATGTATCAATTAGAAGAACAAAAATATTTTATCTATTTCGCGGCTGTGGCCGTGCTTCTGGTTGCATACCTTTTAGTGGCTTTATGGAAGCGAAATAAACAAAAGAAGTTTGCCGATGCGGCCTTATTAGAACGGTTGAGTCCTGAAACTTCACCGTTTAAAGCGTTTTTGAAAGTACTCACTGTTGCGATGGCATTATCTCTTTTGGTAGTTGCTCTGGTGAATCCTAAAATGGGCACGAAGCTCAAAACAGTAAAACGTCAAGGAGTAGACATCGTTTTTGCGTTAGATGTATCAAGAAGTATGTTAGCCGAAGATATTGCGCCCAACAGACTTGAAAAATCCAAGCAGTTGATCTCTAAGATTATTGACAAATTGGGTAGCGATAGGGTTGGTATTATTATTTATGCCGGTAATGCGTATCCATTATTGCCTATTACTACAGATCATGCTGCGGCGAAAATGTTTTTGCAAAACGCGAATCCCGATATGGTATCTTCGCAGGGAACAGCTATCAATGAAGCCCTAAAATTAGCAAAAAGCTATTTTGATGATGATGAACAAACAAATCGATACCTATTTGTGATTTCTGATGGTGAAGACCATGAAGAAAACGTAAATTACGCAGCTGAAGAAGCCACAGAAGAGGGTATAAAAATTTATTCCATTGGAGTTGGTGACAGTGAGGGCGCTCCTATACCACTAAAGCGCGACGGCACCTTAATTGGGTACAAGAAAGATAGAAAAGGTGAGGCTGTGATAACGAAGTTGAACGACAAAACCTTAAAGACCATTGCCACTGAAGGAAAAGGCGAATACCTTTATGGAAATAATACCACCAAAACAGTTGAATATATTGATGAACTCCTGTTGGCTGCCGATAAAAAAGAATTTGAAACTAAGCAATTTTCAGATTTTAGAGATCAATTTCAGTGGTTCGTTGGTTTGGGAATCCTATTCTTAGTATTAGATTCGTTGATGTTCAATAAAAAAACCAGATGGATACAAAAATTAAACTTGTTTAACGAAAAAAAAGCTGAGTTATGAGGAAATTATGCATTCTATTACTGGTAGTTTCGACGGCATCCTTTGCCCAGAAAAAGGATAAAAAACCTGCCGTGCAGCAAGTTGAAAAACAGATCATAAGGCAGGGCAATGAGTTTTACAAGCAAAATAATTTTCAGGATGCGGAAATTCAATATAAGAAGGCACTTGATGTAAATCCTAATTACGAAAAGGCCAATTATAATTTGGGGAATGCGATTTATCAGCAAGACCGGTTTGATGAAGCTGTACCAAGGTACGACCTGGTTACGAAAACAACGAAAGATAAAACCGTAAAAGGAGAGAATTTCCATAACATTGGCAATGCCATGATGAAGAAAAAAGACTATGACAAAGCCATTAATGCCTATAAAAATTCTTTAAGAAATAATCCAAATGATGATGAAACGCGCTATAACCTGGCCTTAGCTCAAAAAATGCGTAAGAAAGAAGCCGATAATAAGGATGATAAGAAAAATAAAGACGATCAGAATAAAAACGATAAAAATAAGGAAGATCAAAATAAAGAAAACCAGGATCAAAACAAGAATAAAGATAAAAGTGATCAAGGAGATAAGAATAAAGATCAAAAAGGAAACGATAAAGACAAGAGTAAAAATCAAGATCAGAACGATAATCAACAGCAGCAACAAAAGCCTCAGCCTAATAAGTTGTCACCACAGCAAATAAAGCAATTGCTGGAGGCCATGAATAATGAGGAAAACAAAACACAAAAGAAGATCAACGCTAAAAAAGCAAAAGGCAGAAAAGTAAAGCAAGAAAAAGATTGGTAATGAATTTAAACCAGGTAACAATACCATCATTAGATGTCTATAAATCCACCGAGTTTTATAAAACTTTAGGGTTAAAACTTATTGTGGATGCACTGCCTCGTTATGTTCGGTTTGAATGTCCGGATGGAGATGCTACCTTTTCTGTACACTTGGTTGAAGAACTGCCCCGAGGAGAAGGAATATCTATCTATTTTGAAGACAAAGGTTTAGATAATAAAGTAAAGGATCTTATTCAGAAAGGATTGCAGTTTGATGAATTACCCAATGATAAATCCTGGGGTTGGCGTGAAGCCAGACTTAGAGATGTTGATAATAACCAGATCATTATTTTTGACGGAGGTACGTATCGTAAAAACCCTCCATGGCGCGTAGAAGAATAGCAAATGAAAAGAGTTAATGTAGGCATACTTTTATTATTTTTTGCACAACTTGCTTTTGCCCAGGAAATTGAATTTAAGGCAAAAGCGAGCAAAAATAGATTGGGCATTAATGAGCGCTTGCGGCTTACTTTTTCCGTAAATAAACAGGGAGTAGATGATTTCAAACCGCCGGTATTTAAAGACTTTAAAGTTGTTGGTGGTCCAATGACATCTACAAATTTTAGCTCAGTTAACGGCAAGATGACTTTTGAGCAGTCCTATACGTATACGTTGCAGCCCAGAAGGCAAGGCGTTTTAACAATAGGATCAGCAGAAGCGAAATACGATGGCAAGGTTATTAGGTCGAAGCCTTTAAAGGTTACCGTTACGAAGGCTGTTGAAATACCGAAAGACCCCAATGATCCACGTTATGTAGCTTCACAGAATATTCACCTGGTTGCCGAGGTTTCTAATGCCAGTCCGTATGTGGGTGAAAGTATTGCAGTGGTGTATAAATTATATGTGGATGTCAACAGTGTTTCGGTGCGCAATACCCGTGAGGTCGAATCACCGGCGTTTAACGGATTCTGGAATCAGAACATAGAAGTGAATGGTTTAGGCGCCAAAGATGGTACTTATCAAGGGAAACAAGTACGATATGTTATTGTTAAAAAAGCAGTATTAATTCCTCAGAAATCTGGGAAGTTGATTATAGACCCCATGGAAATGGAGATTTCTGCCGGTGTCCCCATTGGTCGTACCGACCTTTTTGGAAATATGATTAGCAGAAATACGAACTATACTGTTTCCTCAGGAAGACGTACGATTAATGTAAAACCCTTGCCACTAGAAAGTAAGCCAGTTGATTTTTCAGGAGCGGTAGGTGATTTTAATTTTAAGGTAACTTCCAGCAAAAGCAATTTAAAAGCTAATGAGTCGGCACAGATAAAAGTAGAAGTTTCCGGAAAGGGGAATTTAAAACTAATAGATCTGCCTTCAATAGAAACCCCTAATGGATTAGAGCGTTATGAACCTGAACATAAAGAGAATATACGAACTAATTTAAGTGGATTAAGTGGTAGGGTTTACGATCAATATACTGTGGTACCCCAATACCGGGGCAAATATAAAATTCCTCCGGTTTCATTTTCATATTTTAGCTTAGAGGACAAGACTTATAAAACAATCACAAATGAGGCCATAGTAATCAACGCCTCTGAAGGTAAAACACCAATTGCTGAAACAAGTGCTATCATAAAAAGAGATGTTCGAGCAACAGGAAGCAGCATTCGATATATCAGTACAAATACAAGTTTAGAACCTATTGAGAAGAGGAAGGATTTTTTGGGGTCAGATTTGTTTTATGCGCTATTGGCTTTGCCATTATTGGCCATTCCAATAGGTATTTTTATTGGTAAAAAGAAACGTGAGCGAGATAGTGATATTATTGGCAACAAACGTAGAAAAGCAGATCGCTTGGCGCGGAAGTATTTATCAGAAGCGAAAAAACAATTGGGAACTAAAGAAAGCTTTTATATTGCCTTGGAAAAGGCTTTGCATAATTATTTAAAAGCAAAACTGCAGGTAGAAACATCAGATATTAGTAAGGAAAAGATCGCGTCTATTTTACGCAATAAAAAGGTTAACGAAGAGACAATTGCTGACTTTATAAAAGTTTTGGATGATTGTGATTATGCCCGTTACACCCCAACTACAAATGTAATGATGCAGCAAGAATATGAAAAAGCTAAAATTGTCATTTCTAAGATTGATAAACAGTTATAACGTGTCATTCAAAATGCCATGAAGAGCTTCTATGATGAGATTGCAACGCTTAGTTTGCTTTTAATAGTATAAAATGAAGAAAATAGTTTTAATAGCATTCCTAATCCTTTCAAACACGTTGTTTGGTCAGACGGTAGATAGTCTGTTTACCAGTGCGAATAAGTTGTACCAGCAAGAAAAATATAGTGAAGCTTTAACTGCCTATCAGCAAATTGAGGATAACCAGTTATATTCTGACGATTTATACTATAATATGGCAAATGCTTATTATAAAATGAATCAGGTGGCACCAGCGATATATTATTATGAAAAAACCTTATTGCTTAATCCAAATCATACAGATGCAAGACATAATTTGTCATTTGCCAAGCAAATGGCCATTGACAATATAGAGGCTTTACCCAAGACAATTGGTGAACGTTTTTCGGAAGGATTCATTCAGAAATTCAATTACAATACTTGGGCCTGGTTTGCCGTAGCATTCGCTTTGCTGTTCGCTGCATTATTTCTATTGTATCACTTTTCGTATAGTTCAGTGAGAAAGCGATTGTACTTTATTACGAGTATTGTAAGTGCTTTGTTGGTATTGGTTTTTGTTGCATTCGCTTATAGCAATTATGAGTATGTGCGAGCTAATAAATATGCAATCGTCTTTTCTCAGCAGGTTGCAGTTAAAGGTGCCCCTACAAATTCTGGGGAGGTAAATTTTGAATTGCATGAAGGTGCCAAGGTAAAATTATTGGAAAGCCTTGACAATTGGCAAAAAATTAAAATAGCTGATGGCAAAATAGGGTGGATGCCTAAAGAAGAATTGAGGGAGATCAAGTAATTATTTCCTGCAAACCGGTAAAATTTCCCCCTTTGTCAAACGATATGTATCAATTTCTTTATCGCTCAATTTTTTTGAATAATCCACTTCGTCTACCTGAAAACCTACTGCGCGTAAACGATCAAAATAATCACTTCCATAAACACGTACATGATCATATTGACCGAAATGCTTTGCGCGTTCCTCGGGAGAAGTGATGTTGAAATCTTCGTACGTTATTTTACGAGAATAATCCTGAGGAATTTGAAAAATTCCGAAACCACCCTTTTTTAAAACCCGGTACAACTCTTGCATGGCTTTTTTATCATCAGCTATGTGTTCTAAGACATGATTACAGAAGATGACATCAAACGATGAATCTTTAAAAGGTAAATCGCAGATATCAGCTTTTACATCCACAATAGGTGAGTAGAGATCTGCGGTAACCAAATCTATATGTGATAATTTTTTAAAACGCTTTAAAAAACATTGCTCAGGGGCCATATGCAAGACCTTTTTCGGTTTGGACGCATCAAAAAATTCAGTTTCTTTTTTTAAGTAGAGCCATAATAGGCGATGTCGTTCTAATGAAAGTGTACTTGGAGATAATACATTAGGACGTTGTGCTCCGTAGCCGTATGGCAAGAATTTACGAAAACTTTTTCCATCAATAGGATCGGTGTATTTCGACCCTTTTAAATAAAAAGCAAATAACGGACGTACCCAGTAACTGGCTTTAATTAAAAAGGGCCTTGGAAGGGTATTGAGTATGTATTTAAATAGCTTCAATGATACTATTTATAGTCTTCGCGAACAGGACAAAAAACATCATGAATTTTACAATTGGTAAGTGCTCTGCCGCTATGCACAACATTAGAGGGAATTACAACTACCATACCGGGCTTCAGTATTTCTGTTTTTCCATTTACTGTCATCTCAAACTCTCCTTGTATAATATGACTGGTCTGTTCATGAAAATGCGAATGCTCAGGTAAAATTGATCCTGCTACTACATCGACAAAACTTAACGTAAAGCTTTCTGTGTGAATAAAGCGTGCATGGAAACCTTTAGCAATTTCTTTTGAGGAGACTGAATCGAGCTTTGTTGCCATTTATAATACCAATTGTGTTTGGCGAAACTCATCTTCTTCATTGCTTTCCATACCTAAGGCTTCATAGATATATCCAAAAGTTGAAAGTAGTTCTGGTTTGCCATTGACTAAAGCGACATCATGCTCAAAGTGTGCAGAGGGCTTCCCATCAAGGGTCAAGATCGTCCATCCATCTTTTAGTTGTTTAATTTTATGGGTACCCATATTGATCATTGGTTCGATGGC